>NZ_JBQAEF010000008.1:0-234486 GCF_051915185.1 Bacillus cereus group sp. MYBKT14-1
AATAATGAACGGATTCAGAGGAAATTAGCTAACATGTCACCTATAGCTTATAGGAAACATGTTGTCTAGGTGTTTTTTCTTTGTCTCACCAAATGGGGTCAGACCACCTATAATTTTAAAGAAAGAATAGCGTATTCTTTTCAAAAATGAGTTCTTTTATTGAGAAACTTTGATTCTATATCATACATAAAAGGGCAACCAGTGCTAAAACAGCTGGAAGTCCTTGTTTCACAATAATTGATTTATTAGATGTGAAACCTCCGAAAATAGCTGCTACCACCACACAAATCACGAAAAATAATTGGACCATATAACCAATTGGATTGAGTCCAAGTACAAGTCCCCAAATGAGACCAGCCGCTAAAAATCCATTATATAAACCTTGGTTTGCAAACATAATGGCTACGTTTCGATCTCCTTCTAAATGCTTCGGTAATTTGAAAGCACGTTTCGCTACTTTTGAATTAATAAAAAACATTTCAAGGATCATGATAAACAAATGTTCTAATGCTACGATCCCGACTAAAATAGCTGCGATTATTTCCACACTATTCTGCCCCCTACACTCTCTATTCTTTAATATTCTCTACATTTTTTTGCATCTGTAATAGAACATGAATAAGTATTTTGCGTTCTTCTCCACTGATATTTACGAACATTTCCTTCATAAAATGTTCCTTTTCTTTCTTGTCAAAATATTAATTGATATATCAATTATTGATACATCAATTAATATACATCCCTCTTTTTATTTTTGCAAGTTTTTTTGCTCAATTGGTTTTATTTTGTTCTAGCAACTTTAAACCAATTCAAAACATCAGTTCGCATTTCTAGAAATCATAATTACTTTAAGTTCATTCTGACAATCATATTTAACTAAATATATAAAAGAATTGAGTTATATCTCCATCAATTTATAAAAATTAATTTTTTTCTAAAAACAGATACTTTACGTTTTTTATAGTAATAAAAATCATTTTTTTGTTTCAGAGGCAATCCATTTTGTTAGCCTGATGTGCATAAGATAGCACCCATATGGAGAACCAATTATCTTTCAAGAAAACGGCTTGAAATCTGGATTTGGTACAAGAGTTGCCTACTTCCGTGATCCAGATGGTACTAATTTAGAGCTAATTGCTCCAAAAGGTCCATTTAGACGTGAATAATAAATTAATACCGAAACAGCCACCTTATCTGAAAGGTGGCTGTTTGTTAATAGATTGAATAAAAAGGACAAACTCTCCAACTTGAGAAGTTTGTCCAAAAATAGATATTTCATATTCCACTACTTTGACACTAAAATCAACAATAGTGAATTAGAATAATGACTTAATACTTGCTAAAACTGTAAGTACACCTACAATAATAACAAATACGTTGCTCATTTTCCCTTTGTATTTAGCTAGTACTGGCACTTTTTGAATCGCATACATCGGTAATAGACATAAGATAGCAGCAACTAAAGGACCGCTTAGAGAATCAATAAGTCCAAGAATACTTGGATTTGTATAAGCAACAAACCAGCATGATAATACAACAAAAGTAAGAATTATTGTCTTAATTGTTTTTTCTTCAATATCTTTTCCACGTGACTTACCAAACTTAATAATCATGTCACGCATTACTTCAAATGCTCCTATATAATGGCCTAGGAAAGACTTTGTAATAGCCACAAAAGCAATAATTGGAGCTGCAATAGTGATTACAGGCGAATTAAGCTCATTAGCAAGATATGAAAGAATTGATAAGTTTTGTTCTTTTGCCATTTTTATATCATCTGGAGTCAAGCTCAATGCGCTACTCCAAACGAAGAACATAACAACAGCGAATGTCATAATATAACAAACCTTTTGTATTTGCGCACATTTAGCATCAGTGGCTTCGATTCCATACGTAGCTCTCTGTTTCACAACAAATGATGAAATCATAGGTGAATGATTAAATGAGAATACGATGATTGGTAGAATCATCAATATCGTCCCAAAATAGCCTGTTCCTGTTGAAGCAGTTGAAACAGCTGAAAAACTAAGCATTGACGTATTCCACTGTGGAATTAAAGATATTGCGATAAACAGTAGAGAAACTATGAAAGGATACACTAACATACTCATTACCTTTACAGTAATATCTTGACCAAAATTCAGTATAGCGATAAGACCAAGAACTAATACAAGTGATAAAATAGCTCTTGGAGGTTCTGGCATGTGCAATTGATGCACGATAAAACTACTTGCAGTGTTTGTAAGCGCAACCGAATACATTAGTACGATTGTATAAATTGAACCGAAATATACGATGTTAAAAATGATACTCGCTTTATTTCCGAAATACTCTCTAATTGTACCTGTGATCCCCTCATCAGCAGAATTAGAAGCGTATATCATTTTAGCAAGTGCCCTATGTGAGTAGTACATAACTGGATATGCAAGCAATGTAATTAGTAGTAAAGATAATAAACCACCTGAACCTGCATTAATCGGTAAAAAGAGCACCCCTGCTCCAATTGCAGTTCCAAATAGACTGAGTGCCCATGTAGTATCCTGCTTATGCCACTTTTTCGGATCTGCATATTGCTCATTTTTTAGTGCGGTATTTTCAGCTTGAACTTCTATTTTCTTTGCAGTATTCCCGTTCATATAATAACTCCCCCTTGTATCTATTCCTGCATCTCTCTTTGCACCTAACAAATATTCCCTTTTCGGAAAATGAATTCCTTACAAGTTGCCCCACATTGTATGTCCTTCATCATAATGAATCCAAATTGAAACATTCGCTAATTAGCGTCCTAATATAATTGTTAGCGTTCACAAAAAAGTTTACTCGTAATATCCGCTCTTTATATAAAGAACCCTTAAGAGAACAATATAGAATAGACTTCATAAATACGTTGCAACATTTCTAATAACAGTGTATTACTTTAATGGTTTCTCTTTTTTACTTTTAACAGTAATTTTAGCTAAACCGGCCTCTCTTCATTTGCGAGGCATTTCTTTCTCAATTCTATACATTACTTTCATAACTTCGGTAGCACTGATGATATTGCTCACACAAGCCACTGAAGCACATTACATACATTTCGCCTCTAATCACACACCTTTCTTACTAATAATCGTATTTTTTATATTTTCTCCAGAGATAATAAAATTTCTCTCGACGCCCTCATTATAACGTGTATATTTATAAAATTAATATTTTTATATTTTCAGAAATATTAAAGCGGAATAATTTTATATGGATAATATTTTACAGTTAGCATGTAGCCATTGTTTTTATCGCTTAAAGCTGAATTAGTTAGTAAAAAAATACAATAATACATTGTTTTTCTAGGTGACTTATTATAAAAATACTTATATCCCCTTTTATCAAAAAATTTTATTTTAAACATAAAAGATATTCTAATAAATAATTAATGTAGGTAAAAAGAAAAAAATCCCAAAACATAAAAACCAAATTTTAGGATATATATTATTAATATTGAATTCATATACAATTTAAAAAGCTACACTGAGCAAAAAACAAAAAAGCTGCCCCATATGGACAGCTCATTTACATAATTATCGTTATCAGGAATACACAAACAAATCACTTCAATACCATCTTAATTGTAGTTTGTTCGGCTCTTCTTCAGGGATATCTCTATGCTTGTAATGAATCGTTTTTACATCATTTCCTTTTATGCGAAAAGTAATTGTGTCCCATGAGGCGGATTGTGTGCACCCTCAAAAGTTTAAATTTTAAAATCCCTCATTAACTAGCTCTTTTATCGAGTTTAATTTTGAAGAAAGCTCGATAAACCATTCTTCATCCCCTGTTAATAATGCAAGATCTATAAGATAAAGGATTTGTTCCTTATTTATTACCTTTGATTCAGGGAGTTTGTTAACGTGTTTACTAAAGAGTAAAATCGCTTCGTTTATTGTGTACTGGCCGTCACGTTTCACAATACTAACTGTAACTATATCCTCTACATCATCAAGTGATACAATATAACCAACTATTAATTCACCTTCATTTGATATTCCACGAACCCAATCTCCTACTTTTAAAACATGATTATTATTTGACATCATACCGTTTCACCTTCCTATAAATATTTTTTGTGACGATAAAAAAGATATAAAAACAAATTATACTGTAATATTTTTCATTACATTTAAGTGTTAAGAACTCACGGCTATATAATAATTAAGCCGCTTAACGCTCTTGATTGATAAGGTCAACAACTTCTTTCATTGTATAATTCTTTAAGTATTCACCTAGATGCTCTTCAGCACCTAAGAAAATAGCGAAAAGAACTTTTCGCATGTTCGAACCTACAACACACTGATTGTTTGATTCTGGACACTTCGGCTGCAAAGCACCTTCAGAGGTTATCTGATAAATATGCCAAAGATTAATTTCATCTAAATCGCGAGCGAAAATAAAACCGCCACCAGTCCCCTCTTTCGATTGTATAAACTTATGTTTTTTTAACAAACTTAGTACTTTGCGAATGCGTACTGGATGAACACCTGCACTTTCTGAAATAGCATTACTTGTTGACATCCGGTCTGGCTGTAAAGCTAAATAAGTTAAACTGTGTATGGCCAAGGTAAAGTCGCTGTTCATGATTTTCCTCCTACGATTAAAAATATTGTTTCTCATATATTAACATACTGTAGCCATAAATATTACAGATTGGTTAGAACGTTAAAACATGTGGAATGCTTCTTGCCATAAAAAATTAATTCCCTTATATTCTATCCCGTCCCACCTATATCTGATAACTTCATTTAGCTTTTTAAGTTAAAAAGAAATTAAACACTCCACTGTTTCTTCACTTGTTCTTCTGCCAACTGTTCAATTTTTGTCCAAATCGTATCTTTACTCACAATAACATTTGTTTGATAATTTCTATCATTATAATTAACTGTAACACATACTTCAATCATCTTCTGCTTCCTCCTTTCAAGAAAATTTCTTATTTATATTTAATACCTGAAAAATTTTGAATTTAGTTATAATCTCTAGCATATAAATTCATTTTTTTAAATAATTAAGTTTAAAAACCCCACTGTTTCTTCACTTGTTCTTCTGCCAACTGTTCAATTTTTGTCCAAATCGTATCTTTGTTCACAATGACATTTGTTTGATAGTTTCTATCTTTATAATTAACTGTAACGCATACTTCTATCACCTTCAGTTTCCTCCTTTCAAAAAATTTCTCTTTCATACTATTACTTATTAATTAGCCAACTTTTGCAGTTCAATGTTTAAAAATGTTCGGACACTACGTGGTAAAAATTTGCGAATTTCTTCTTCGTTAAAACCAATTTGCAATCTTTTTTCATCCAGCATAATCGGGCGACGCAACATTAGTGGATGCTCAATTATTAATGTATAAAATTCATTTAGCGAGAGCTCATCAATATTTATATTTAAGTCCTGAAAAGTTTTGGATCTAGTTGAAATAATTTCAGTAGCCCCCTCTTCAGTTAAACGAAGAATCGATTTAAGCTCATCAACTGTCATAGAATTTGATACGATGTTTTTTTCAATATAATCAATTTGATGCTCTTCAAGCCATGCTTTCGCTTTTCGGCATGAAGCACAGCTTGCTGTTGTATATAGAATCACCATATTTAACTCACTCCTTTAATGTTATTAAACGTACATTTTAAATATCGGTTATTGAAATGTATTTAAAAAAATTACAGTTTAGAATCAAATACACATAATGTTAGTTATTCAGCAATGTTTCATTTATCTCTATTATTCATGCTACATTTTACAGACGTTAACAACTCACTTTTAAAAATCTTACTGTAATTTTAAACTTTACAGTTCAATTAATCAACTGTTAAGTCTTGGATTAATTTTAATAACACAACAAATTATTCTCATGTAAAATTCCTCATAGCATGATGGCTCCTTCAAAGCACATTTCACGCATTTCTTGCTTACAAGTGTTATTATGGATTATATTCTTCCTAATAAAAAGTACGCACTTTAAAGTGTTATAGGTACTAAAAAGGAACATATGCATTTTCAAGTGCCATTCTGCTTATTTCTCTCTTACATCGGTTATTATGACCGATATTTAGCACAATAAATAGTACGCACTTTAAAGTGTTATAGGCACTAAAAAGAAATAATTTTAGTATTGCAACGGATGTAGGCTCACAACTGTAATCTAAATTCATCAAAGGAGTTTTTTTATGAAGACATATAATATTCCTGTAGAAGCGACTTTAGAAGTTATTGGTGGAAAGTGGAAGGTTGTTATCCTTTGTCATTTAAAAAAAGGAACAAAAAGAACGAGTGAATTAAAACGTTTAATGCCTGGTATTACGCAAAAAATGTTAACGCAACAATTACGGGAACTAGAAGAAGATGGTGTAATCCAAAGGAAAGTATATGACCAAGTACCACCGAAAGTAGAGTACTCTTTAACGGATTACGGTTCGTCTTTAGGAGCTATACTTGATTCCCTCTGTTCCTGGGGAGAAGTTCATCTTGAAAAAACCGGGAACACATCCATGCTGATTACTGCTGATGAATCATAACTGTAGAAGACATAAAATAGGTTGAGGCAATACTTGCCTCAACCTATTTTATATCTCTTTATAATTTTTTGCCGTAATGACTGTTTCAAACTCAAAGGTTTCCGGTAGATGATCTGCATAAGAATATTCAAAAGTTCGTCCATCCGTTAAGTAAGCTACTTGCTCAACTCGCATTAGGAAATCCTGATTTGTTAAGTTCATAAACTGCTTTTCCCTATCATCTGGGCGAATCCCTTTAACCCTGACAACAGATGTCCCTACTTCAAGACCAAGTTTATTTTGAATATGTGAGTATATCGACTCCTCTAAAACAGAAGCTTCAATACCTGGGATAACCGAAATTGGCATCCATGTATGCTCCATAATCGTCGGAATGCTGTGAATGATGCGGAGGCGAATGATTTTATAGACGAAATCACCAATTGAAACTCCCAATTTCTCAGCAACTACTTCATCAGCACCTACAATCGCAAACTCGATAATTTTACTTTCTACCTCACTACCGTAAACAGCTTTCGTACCTGCTAAAGTTTGAATCATTCGTGCCTTTTCCTGCTGATGCCAATCTTGTACCACTGTTCCACTTCCGCGCCGACGGATAATGTAGCCGTCTCTTACTAATAGATCCAGCGCTTTTTTAATCGTAAGTGCTGAAACATCGAATTCTTCAGCAAGAACGGAGCTACTCGGAATTTTTTCGTTGATTTTATATTCACCGTCTAAAATTTGCTGTTTAATCTTTTGATAAATGCCGAGGTATTTTACTTGTGTTGATCCGCTTGCCATTTCCATACCTCCTTTATACTGCAAACTCTCTTCTATTCATTCAAATGTAAAGCCTCAAGTTTGTAAACTGAAGGTGATGGGGCAGCAAATCCGTTTTCCAAGATTTCAATATTCGTTACTGCTTCTTCATCTTTCACAAGTTTTGGTGCACCATTTACAATTGTGTCATACGCTGCATCATAGAAACGACCGTAATCACCAAGCGGCGTTTTAATTTGTTTTTCAATCCAGTCACCATTTGCATTACGATACTTAGCAATTCCATAATACATCGGCGAATCTTCACCAAATCCTGCACTCTCAGGCATAATACCCGCTTTCAAATCATTTTCCTGCTGATCTTCACCGTATTTAATAAAAGAGCCATTTGTTCCATGAACGATAAAGCGTGGATAATCTTTTGCTACGATATGGTTCGTTTTCAGCTTAATCTTCAACTGATTTCCATAATGTAGACCAACATCGA
Organism: Bacillus cereus group sp. MYBKT14-1; assembly: GCF_051915185.1. Taxonomy (NCBI): domain Bacteria; kingdom Bacillati; phylum Bacillota; class Bacilli; order Caryophanales; family Bacillaceae; genus Bacillus; species Bacillus cereus group sp. MYBKT14-1. The sequence goes on from NZ_JBQAEF010000008.1 coordinate 7,798, forward strand.
AATAGTTATCAACCGCACCTTCCACTTCATTATTACGAATATCGTATGTCACTGTATTTGGACGGCCGAATAGTGAAATCATGCGGTCCATCGTATGAATACCTAAACTGTAAAATGAACCTTCTTCTTTTGGAGCTTCATGAGTGATTGAACCAGGACGGAAATAATCAATATGTGATTCAATCTCAATAATATCACCAAGGAATCCTTGTTCAACTACTTGCTTTACAGCTAAAAAATCACCATCAAAACGACGGTTTTGATAAGGCATAACGACTACACCTTTCTCTCGTCCTAATGCTAATAATTCTTTCGCATGTTCTACTGTATCGCAAAATGGTTTTTCAACGATAACTGATTTTCCGGCTAGTATAACTTTTTTTGCTAATTCATAATGCGTATGTGCTGGCGTACAGATCGTCACGACTTGAATTTCTTTGTCATTCAACAATTCGTCCAAATCAGTAGTGAAGTAAACACCTCTTTCCTCATATGGAGCCGCTAATTCTTCATTTATTTGACGTACAAAAATCGTTTTTACTTTTATATTATTACGTGTATTTAGATAAGGTAGGTGATAACGGTTAGCTGATTTTCCAAATCCAATAAAGCCCATTGTTAATGTCATGTTCTTCAACTTCCTTGCTCATAAATTTTCGTTTCTACATTTATTATATATTTTTTCTTTAAAAGTATATAGTTTTAATTTTAAAATTATATACTAAAAAGTCGAGATAGAAATCATTTTCTGATTCCCATCTCGACTTTACGTTATAGACTTATATCCTATCATCATTTTATTTATACTCAATGACTTGAGAGCTACTTGGTTACATGCTCTTATTCATACATATACGAACGTGTCATCGGAATTGTGTCATTAATCCCTTTTGTAAATACAAATTGATGTAAATCAATATTACCTGTAAAGAACGAAGCTGCACATGCATTTAAATATAAACGCCACATGCGGATAAATCGCTCATCTTTCGTTTTACGAACTTCCTCTAGTACGTTTTCAAAATTTCGAGCCCAATGTTGTAATGTTTTTCCGTAATGTCTACGTAAGCTTTCTACATCCACAATAAAAAATTGTTCGTTTATCATGTTCGTGATTAATTCGTTCACAGCAGGAACATACCCACCAGGGAATATATATTTTTCAATCCAACCATTCGTAGCACCACCATTAGCCGGAGAAGTAATGCAATGCAGCAGAGAAATCCCGCCATCATTTAATAATTTGTTAACTGTTTCAAAGTATTGCGTAATGTTGTCTTTTCCTACATGTTCGATCATACCTACACTAACAATTTTATCAAATTTATGATTCTTAATATCGCGGTAATCAAGTAAAGATACTTCAACTAAATCCGTAAGTCCCTCTTGTTTAATTCGCTCAGAAGTCTTAGCATATTGTTCCTCACTTAACGTTACTCCCATCGCTTTCACACCGTACTGTTTAGCGGCAGCTGTAATGAGTTCACCCCACCCACAACCGATGTCTAATAGCGTATCACCTTTTTGAAGGTTCAACTTTTTCAAAATATGATTCACTTTATTATGCTGCGCTGTCGTTAAAGAATCTTGCTCATTTTGGAAATATGCACAAGAATATGTCATTGTTTCATCAAGCCATAATTTATAGAAATCGTTCCCAATATCATAATGATGAGCAATATCATCTTTATTTTTTTGTTTTGAGAAATTCCATTTACTTTTGAAATATTGCAACTTACTATCACCTAAAAAGCTATCCTGCCTTTTATAAATAGATTGAATTGCTTTTTCAAGGTTACCCTCTATTTCAAGATCCCCATTCATATATGCTTCACCGAATGCAATAGAAGGATCCTTAGCGATTTCTTTTTTTGAAAGTGGCTTATGGAATGTTATGTGAAATTGAGGTTCCCCTTCGCCATATTGGATTGTTTCTCCATTCCAAAGTGTAATTTGAACTGGATCTGAAAACAGATTTTTGAGTATTTTTTTATAAAAAAGTTCTTCAACCATAAAAACATCTCCTACTAAAAAATTGAACAAAAAACTATACTAGTTAATAAGTCTTTTTGAACATAGCTTAAAATCGTTATTGTACTGACTTCTTGCTACGAGTGTCATTATAAAACGGTTATATTATGAAGCATAGTACGTACTTTAAAGTGATGTAGGCACTTTTAAGTACCCATGACTGAAACAGGTCCTCAAAAATTTTACTTTTCATCATAACAACTTTCTAAAGTTTTAAAACGAAAAACACCACCTCGTCATTAGGTGGTGTTTTCAATATTACATATAGAGATTTCACTTAACTTCTGTGTTTTTTCTATCTATGCATCGTTCTCCCCATACGGTCAATTGATTTAATACATTTTGCAAAGACCACCCATAATCAGTTAAGGAGTATTCTACTCGGGGTGGAATTTCTTTATAGATTTCACGTGTAATCACACCATCATCTTCTAGCTCACGTAATTGTTGCGTCAACATTCTAACAGAAATTTCAGGAATTAGACGCTGCAACTCGCTCGTTCGCTTTGTTCCTTTCGTTAAGTGACATAAAATGACGACTTTCCACTTTCCCCCGATAATTTCTAAAGTTGCTTCTATCGGTATATTGTATTGTTTCACACGATCTCCCTCCTTTTTTCTAAATTTCTTCTCTATTGTTGCGTAAAAACAAATAATTTTCTATACGGCACATTTTAGTTCCTACAGCACAAAAAAGTACCTATATTACAAAAAAGTAATTATGCTGCGTAAAAATCTCCCTCTATACAAAAAGAAAAAACGAACGTATTCTCGTTCGTTTTTTCTTTCTTTATTCAGCTGCTGTTATAAGCATAGATGTGTTCCCATTCTTTTCAAGATGATTTTCTCCCCAGTTACAAAGAGTATCGAGTATAGAATCTAAAGAATGACCGTAATCAGTTAAAGAGTACTCTACTTTTGGTGGCACTTGGTTATACACTTTTCTCTCGATTACACCATCTTCTTCTAATTCACGTAATTGTTGCGTTAACATCTTTTGTGTAATACCAGACATTAATTGTTTTAATTCGCACGTTCTCTTTTTGTCTTTCTTTAAATGACAAAGGATAACTACTTTCCACTTTCCACCGATAACCTCTAAAGTTGCCTCTACAGGAATATTGTATGTTTTCATATAAAAATCTCCTTTAATAATTTTATAAGACAAATAAGCTAAAATATTTAAATATTTCTTTTAAGTATCTATAGCACCTTAAAGTACGTACTTTTTACCCTGTTAAACATGTTTCATAATAGCATACGTAAACAGCAGATGAGTAGTACGGCACCAAAAAGTACCTGTATTACTTTTTAGTATCTATATCACTTTAAAGTACGTACTTTTCATTATGTAAAATACATTTCATAATAGCATTTGTAAGAGTTGAGTGAGTCATGCAGTGTTAGAAATTACCTGTTAGTACCTTTACTTTAAAGTGAGTATTTTTCTCATACATTTTGTCAGACGATAAAATGACATGTTTTCATTTTCACATCCATTCACAATGAATAAATATTTTTCAAATACATTTTAGGAGGATATCTATAATGAGTAAATTACTAAAAGAAAAAATCGGGTTTGGTACAGCACCACTAGGAAATATGTACCGTAATATCCCAGAGGAAGAAGCAATCGCTACAGTGGATGCTGCTTGGGAGAATGGCGTTCGTTACTTTGATACAGCTCCACTTTATGGATCTGGCTTAGCGGAGATTCGTCTTGGTGAAGCACTATCAAAAAGAAATCGTGATGATTACTTTTTAAGTACGAAAGTAGGTCGAACTATTTCGGATGAATTAGAAGATCCATCTGCACGTGATTTAGGTGAAAAAGGCGGGCTTTTCGAATTTGGTCGCAAAAATAAAATGATCAATGACTATAGCGCAGATGCAACACTTCGTTCTATCGAGCAAAGTTTGAAACGTTTAAAAACAGATCGTCTAGACTTTGTTTTCATTCATGATTTAGCACAAGACTTTTATGGTGATGCGTGGATTTCACAATTTGAAATTGCTCGAACAGGAGCATTCCGTGCGCTAACACGTTTACGTGAAGAAGGAGTCATTAAAGGCTGGGGGCTTGGAGTAAACAAAGTAGAATCAATTGAACTTATGCTTGATTTAGAAGAAGCGAAACCAAATATATCCTTATTAGCTGGTCGCTATTCATTATTAGACCACGAACGTGCATTGCAACGAGTAATGCCTGCAGCTGTAAAGCATAATATGGATATTGTTGTTGGTGGCCCATATAGCTCAGGTATTCTTGCTGGCGGCGCTCACTTCGAATATCAAAAAGCATCGCCAGAAATTATTGCAAAAGTTGAGAAAATCAAAGCTCTTGCAGATCGTCACGAAATCAGCATCAAAGCTGCTGCACTACAATTTTCACTAGCCAATCCAGCAGTTGCTGCCGTTGTTCCTGGTGCAAGTAAACCGGAACGAATTGTAGAAGACCAAAACGCCTTAAATACAGTAATTCCAGCAGCATTCTGGGAAGAAATGCGCGAACAAAAACTAGTAGCACCTAATGCACCACTACCAATCAACGTAAAATAATAATGAAACTTTAATCAGTGAGAGCATCCCCCACTGATTATTTACCCGTAAATACCGGGATGAAAAGGAGCGTAATGAATATGGCACATACTACTACATCTATGGAAATTTTCGGTTCACCTGAACAAGTATGGCAATTAATCGGAGGTTTCAACTCCCTTCCAGACTGGTTACCTTATATACCTAGCAGTAAATTAACTGAAGGCGGTCGTGTACGTCATCTAGCTAATCCGGATGGGGATACAATTATAGAACGATTAGAAGTATTCAATGATAAAGAGCGCTACTACACGTATTCAATCATGAATGCACCATTCCCAGTCACTAATTATCTATCTACAATCCAGGTGAAAGAAGGTACTGAAAGTAACACATCGTTAGTAGAGTGGTCTGGTACATTCACTCCTGTTGAGGTTAGTGATGAAGAGGCAATTAATCTGTTTCATGGTATTTACAGCGATGGACTGAAAGCATTACAGCAAGCATTTCTAGATTAATTCATGTAATTGATTGAGACGAAAAAGTAAATTAACAGTCAAATATTCGATTTTTTTAGTTAAATTCATTATGAAAGATAAACAAATACAAATTTCATGCCTGCTTGTTATTGACAAGAAATAAAAAATACTACCTCCAAATGGAAGGTAGTATTTTTTTATTAATCAGGAAAAACAATTAATCCCTCTTCTTTTTCCTCCTGTTTTAAATCTTCTTCTGGGAAGGTTACAGTTGAATTTTTATCACCTGTTCTTTTTGTTTCTTCACCTGGAAATACGAAAGTTGAATTTTCTTTTCCTTCATTTTTTTCTACGTTATCTGGAAATACCATAGGATCATTGGTAGTCAAATCACTATGAAATCCAAGGTTAGACAAAATCGCTTTTAAATCTGGTAAAACCCCTATTTTATCAGATGATGGGTTATTAGACTTTGTGCCTGTATTAGGATTACTTAAAATTGCTCTCAATTCTTTTGGTGTATATGCCTTACCTAAATGTTCTTTAGCAATCCCTTGAATCGATACAGCAGCCCCAGCAATTATAGGCGAAGCGCTAGAAGTACCACGGAAATTAGAAGTATAACGATTAATTATGTTCTGATCTGTAACTTTTTGTCCTTTACTATTTTGATTTTGATATGTATCTAATGTATCAACATACTCTCCCCAACCATATACATCAATTCTACTACCATAGTTAGAGAAAGCTAAACGTTTATGAGGAACTCTTGCAGTAGATGCTCCAACTATAATAGCTCCTGAATCTTTAAAGTCTGGACTATTTCGATTTAAAATCTGCTTACCATTACGGTCTTTAAATTCATCTAAATCAATCCCACCATTACCAGCTGCTTCTACAATAATAATGCCTTTATCTGTACCTTTGCGAATTGCGTTAAATATACTCGGGTATACTTCTACTGGTAAAGGGTCATCTCCATATCCATCATATTTAAAGGATTCTTCTATTAATAAAACATCTCCAGCCTGTAAAGAATCTACGGCACTTAAAATAGCATCTCTTACATCGATTCTCCCATTATCTCGGATCACTGAAATTACTTTTGTCTTTGCTTTTGGTGCAATCCCAATGTTCCCAATCCCATTGTCAGCTGCCGAAACAACACCTAGAACTGAAGTACCGTGAGAAAGATCATTACTCATTTTTCCAGACATAAATTCAATATTTTGACCGACTAAATCTTCATGATTTAATAACCAGCCTTCTTCCAAATCTACAAAAGTTGCTCCCTGGCCATTTCCTCCTTTAATTCCCCAAGCATAAGGAGCATTAATTCCTAAAGGTGCCTCTTCAAGATATCCCTGTCTTGAAAATCTAGGTTCATCATAAGGATTGACTGATAATACAGGCAATCTCGAGCCAGTTGTTGTGTTTATACTCTTATTAGAACGAACTTGTATTTTACTAGAATCGTCATTAGCAGCATATACTGTATTTGTTACAAATGTCGTACCTACCCCAGCAAAAGTTGTAATTGCAAGTGATGATATTAACATACCTTTAAATTTTTTCATTTTTCCACCTCTAGTTTTCTATTAGAAATAACATATTTAATAATGTGTATGAACTGAAAAGCATTTTATCTTATTATAAAAATTAATAGATTTTATAGCTTTTTGATTTACATAAAACTCCCTTCATTCTTGTAATTCAATGTGGACATTTCAAAATAACAAACTTACTGTAACTATTATAGTTACACCATTATTAATTTTCAACTACGAAATATAAATTTTTAAAAATAAATTTATATTACTTTAAAACAGCACTAGCCTTTTACCCACATAAAGTGAAACTTTAATCAGGTTTTTTTGTTCATCCCCCACTGATTATTAGCCCTCACCAATCGGGCATTTACGGGCAGTTAATGCGGGATAAAAATGCAAAATATCTGTCCAAATTACAGCAATCAATAAGTTTATGGACTACGAAAGAAATACGAAAAAGCAAAGCGATATCGCTTTGCTTTTTTTATAAAATCCCTTTTAACTTTTCACCAATTAACTTCGCTACATACTCATAACCTTCTGGCCCAAAGTGTAATCCATCTTTTTCATCATTTTCTACAAACCTTTTATAATTCAGTTCTTGAATCATTTCAGCATACAAATTTAGAAAATAGCTTCCTGTTTCTTTTGCCACTTTCTCCACCACGTCTGCATACTGACTAAGCACTCTATTTGTTCTATTATGCTGTCTTTCTTCATCAACTGGTGCAGGACTAATCAGTAGTACTTTATCTGATGAAACTTGGTTCACAATCTTCTCTAAGTTTTCTTTATATGCTTGTAATGACACTTGAGAAAAAGAAACTGCATCATTCGTACCAAGAAAAACTGTTACGAAATCTGGTTTATATAATATTACATCTTCTTCAATCCTATTTAACGCATCGAATGTATTATCACCTGGAACACCTGCATTCACTACTATCCAATTCGGAAACATCTCTTGCAAACGTGGTGTTAATCTCGGCATTCCATCAAAAAATGTTTCATCAGCTGTAATACTATCTCCAAAACATACTAACGTTTTCATTAAGCTACTCTCCTTTTACGTATGAAACAACTTTCCTTCTATTGCTTTTATATATCTGTCAGCAGAACGTTCAACTGCTTCATTTGCATTTTCTTTTACTACTCGATGAAAAGCGTTGTATAAACGATTAAACTGTAACGGCTTCACTCGATTCACCATTTCTTCCACTTTTCTCGCTGGTAATGGAATTAAATTTGGATAGCTATACATAAAACTTACCCACCGCTCATCCGCTACAACTTGAATAATATCACCTGTTAACAAAATCCCTTTTCCATCATTACCTTCTTCCCAATGCAATACAGAACCACCACTAAAATGTCCTCCAAGACGATGTACAGTAATCCCATCCGCTAATTGTAAAGACTCACCAGACCAATAAATAATACGACTACTTGGGCGCATCACCCATTCTTTATCATCTTCGTGTATATAAATTGGTACATCAAATATCTCTGCCCATTCTACTTGCGTTGAATAATAATGAGGATGAGACAATGCAATCGCATCTAATCCGCCAAGCTCTTTTATTTTCGCAATTGTCGTTTCATCTAAATATGTAATGCAGTCCCATAGCAATCGATATGACTCTGTTTTCACTACAAATGCCGTTTGACCGATCGCAAATCCTGGTTTTGTCGTAATACTATAAAGTCCATTTTCCTCTTCAATTATTTCATTTTTATATGTATCACCTGTTTGTAAGTTTTCTAGCGTCGTCCAAGACTGCCCTTTCGGATTCACATATTGCCTCTCTTCATCACAAATATGACAACTCACCGGTTCCTCTACACTCGCTGCATACTGCACACCGCACGTTGTACAAATGTAATTTTTCATCATAATTCCCCCTATCCCTAAATTTTTATTAAGCTGCTTTTTGTTGATAATAAGCTGCTTTTTTATTTTCAATTAATAAACTTATAAAAGTAAGTAAATAGACAACTGGAAATGACAATAGAATTACAGTAAATCCTTTTTCGCTTCTGAAACATTCATCTCACTATCTCCCCAAAAATATTTGTACTATAAAGTCACCTCAACCTCGCCCATCCAATAACGCCAAGCTGCTAAATAATCCTCTAAATCTTTCGGGTGGTGCCGTAAACATGTATCTATACGCAAATATAATCCTATGACTATTTCTTCATATAAATCACGGTCTTTTTTATGAAATACACATTGTTTCATCGCATAATCGATTGTTTCTTTTGTTAAATCTTCCGGGGTTGAACAGAACGCATAAATTAAATCGTATATAGGATCTCCTAACAATGGTAAAGGATCAATTACACCATGCAGCTTAATTCCTTGAAATATAAAATTATGAAATCCAAAATCACCATGCAATAAGAATGGCTGATTTATTCCAGTCCCCCTACTTGGACTATTTGCTAACTTAAGAACCGTTCTATACTCTTCTTCACTTATGTAACGTCTTACATTTTCATAAGCTTCTATCACATTTGTTGTTAAAAATTCATTCCAAGATTGAACCGGATTTTCTTTCCATCCCCAGCCATCAACCTCTGTAGCCACTTCATACTTATTGATAACTTCCTTTACAAGTTTACAAAGAACACTCCGTTTGTGGCTTAGTTTGCAAGAAGTTGTGCCCTCAAGGAAGGAATAAACAATATAGCGATTTAAAGGTTCCTTATATAAAAGCTTTGGAAATAATTCTTCAGTTTTATAAAACTGAAGAAAATAAGCTTCTTCACGTATGACATCCGATTCATTCAACTTTACAACATATTGCTTATCTAACAAATATATAGTACTTGCCGTTCCCCCGTTTAACACTTTTACACTATTTGGATAATGTGAAATCACTTTCTCCTTAACTAGTTGTGCAGTGATTATTGAAATGTCCATTCTCTCACCCTTTAAATCCGAATATTCCCTTAATTCAAAAGACAACTTTACTATTATTTGACAAACATAAGGGAATTCCTCCTAAAAATCTTAATATAACAAAAGATAATTTTATTTCATTGCAACTGCTTCCTTCAATATTCCATCATATAGTTCATTCCATTTATGGTAATGCGATGTAATTTCTTCACTCCAAATGATCTTCATTTAATCTAGTAATTTCTATTGAATTATCTCTTTCTTTTAACTTATGAGCCAAACTTTCTACACCAAAAACTTCTGTAAACGTATGACTGCCTACAATTAAATTAATCCCTTTAAATTTCGCATGTTGCACTGTATATAATGTTTTTTCACCTGTTATGTACGTGTCACACCCTTTTTCTAATGCACGTTCAATCAAATTTGTATTGTTTCCTGCACCGGTTAAAATCGCAATCCGTTTTACTGGTTTATCGTGATTTCTCCAGCTCTTCACTTTCTCTTCCATTCTTTCTTCAAGTTTTCCAACTAAGTTTGAAAAAGGAATCGCTTCTTTATATTCTCCTATTTCCGGTAGTTCTTCTTCCTCATACGTAGAATATTCCAGTATTGTATCTATCCCAACTTCGTTAAATAACGAAGTACACGTGCCAAACTTTACAAAATCTAACGGCAAATGAATCCAAAAATGATTCATTTCATATTGCTTCAATTTCTCAATACAAGCCTCTTCCATACCAAATAAAAAACTCCACGGCGCATGATGTGTAACTATCATATCGACCCCATTTCTATACGCTTCTTCAATAGTTTCTAACGTTAAATTTGTTGTGTAACCGATTTTGTGAAATTCATCTTTACTTATATGAGTAAAACCATATTCATCATCGCCGTATTTATGAAGATGCTCTCCAAATAGTGATGTTATATGTTCGTTAAACTGCTTTATATTCATTTTATTTCTCCTTTCATTTACTTTTATATTTCAAAAATAAGGAAATACTAAATAAAAACGTTACATACATATAGGAGGACACCATGAAACCTGAATTTTTAAAAGCTGTACATGATGCCATTGGAAACGTCGAACATATTCATATAGAAGAAAGCGGTGCTGACAGCTTACTTATCCATCATGATGATGCACAGCAATTACAACAAGTCGCTAAAACGCTAGAAAATAACAATTTTCGCTCTGCTTTAAGAACAACTGGAGATGCTTCGTATATTGAAGTGTTGAACAGATAATGAAAGTCCGGATGTATGCCGGGCTTTCTTTTTTATATTAAAACTTCAAACTCTTTCACATACACCGCTGTTCCAGCAATATCTATTTGTAACTTTTCGTTTTCTATCCCTTTCGTTACATAAACAGTTACACGACCATCTTTATTTATTTCCTGTCCTTGCTCAACGATTAAACCCAATTCATGTTCAAAATCTTTCTCTAAATACTCCGCATAATACGCTCCCATTACACCTGAAGCTGTTCCTGTCACTGGATCTTCAATCGTCCCAGCATAAGCTGACGAGAAATGACGGCCATGCATTTGTGCTAGTTCATCATAAGTTTCTAGACAAATTGGGTGAATAGAAGCATTAGGTATTTCTTTTAATACCAATGGAAATGCAGCATTATTAGGTTTCATTCTCTCACACGCATCTAGATTTTTAATCGGCACAATTACAGTCCAGTTTCCTGTACTTCCATATACTATCGGTAAACTTACATCTAAATCATTTACTTTTAAACCAATACTATGAGCTAATTCTTCTTTTGAACCTGCAAAATCTTTAAACTGAGGTGCTGTCTGCCTCATTTTAATAAAGGTTTCTCCATTTTCATTTACACCTATTTGTATCAGTAAAATCCCTGCCTTCGTTTCAATCGTAAGGTTACTTTTCTCTTCTAATAAACCTTTTTCGCGCAAGGCATATATCGTCCCTACTGTCCCATGACCACATAAATCCATTTCAAAACCAGGTGTAAAATAGCGCATTCTTATATCTCCTACTTCTGAGGAAAGAACAAAAGTTGTTTCGTTATATCCAACTTTTTCAGCAATAATTTGCATTTCCTCTTCCGTTAATCCATCTGCTTCTAATACAATACCTGCTGGATTACCCATACTCGGTTTATTCGTAAATGCGTCATAATGAAATACGTTTATAGTCTTCATTTTCTTTTCTCCTAACCTTCTTTAAAAATTTTATAATAAAGCTCTATCTCCGTTTTCAACGAACAATTATTTCTCCAAAATATTCTCTGCATCTTTTCATTTGAAGTATGTGTGCTTCCGATGTAATAAGTAGCCCCTATTTCCTTTAACATATGTAAAGATTGAAGATGCAGCCGGGAAGCAATTCCTTTCCCGCGATAATAAGGCATTACTCCAAAGTAAAATAATCGCCCTTCACTTTCTGTTCCAGTTTCTATATGCGGTATGGACATACCAATCGGCTCATTTTTATCATAAAAAACAATACATGACTTTTCCCAGCCCTTACCTAACTCTGTTTGTACAGAATAAAAATGTTCATCGATAGTTAAAATTGAAGTTTGATTCCCTGAACCCGACATACATTGTTCCCAAATATATTTAAAATCTTTTTCCGATAACGTTCCTTCTGCTATTGATCGATATGTATATTGTCTTTCAAGCTCTTCTACATTGTTCAATTCTCTACATACTTCTATCTTTGCGGCATACAAAGAAAAACCGGCATCAAGTAACACTCTCACACTTGAGTTATGACTACTAAACCTCTTGTTTAATACAATACTCGCTCTTTTTAACTCCCAATTAAAACAAACCTCTTCAAATCTACTTATCTTTTCTTTATATGTTTGTACGTTATACAAAACGTCTTCTTCGATCTCTTCAATCGTTACTGCATTTGGTAAGCCATTTAATACTTTTTTAGAAGGGCCAAACAGATTCTGAATGATTGCAAGATCGTATATCACCATTTTAATTCCCCTACACCTGGCTCAATAAACTTGCCTGAAACATCCTCGTTTGAATCTATTACCCAATCATATATATTTTTTGCTCCTTCAGCGGGAGTCATATTCGCATCAAAAGCACCAATGTCAGTCTTTAATTTTCCAGGGTGAATAGCAGTTACATGAATTCCTTTATCCTCAAACTCTTGTTGTAAACAGAGCGTTAACATATTTTGTGCAGCTTTAGCAATTCGATATGAATATGAGAACTGACCTTGTGGAAACTCTTTGTTCGCCATTTTATGCAATGAACCTAACCGAGAGGACACATTTATGATTCTCGGATGATCCGATTTAGCTAAAGCCATATATGTACCTTTTACAGCTCGAATTACACCTAAGCAATGAATATTAAATAAGTCCGTTAACTCTTCTGAATTTGTATGTAAAACCTCAGTCTCCTTTCCAGTAATTCCTGCGTTATTGATAACTAGATCAATATACTCTGTATATTCCTCAATCTGATTTTTCATTTGCTCCGTACTCTCATCAATCGATAAGTCTGCCAATATAGGAAAACATCTGCAACTAAACATTTTCTTCAATTGCGTTACCGCAACCTCAGTTCTAACTAACGGATAAACAATATGTCCATTTTCATGAAACACTTTTACTAACTGTAACCCTAATCCGCGATTTCCACCTGTAATTAGAACTCTCATATATTCATCTCCTTATTTTTAAAATAAATAAGAAAATCCATCCACTTACCATTCTCTAATGAAAACGCCTCTCTCTTGCATTCAAAAGAAAAACCGGCTCTTTCCGCAAGACGAACGGATGGCTCATTATCAACACGTATATGTAATTCGATTCTATGAAAATGAAGACGATTAAAAAATAACGATACTGCAGCTTTCACACTTTCCATGCCATATCCGTTTTTCCAGTATTGATTATGTATGGAATATCCCATCATCGCCCATTGATAGTCCATACGTAAAATTTTAATCAGCTCTAGCTTACCAATATTAGCTCCGTCTTCTTTACGAAAAATACCTAATACGTACATCTCATCTCGATGCGCTGCTTCATCAAAGCCCCTTATCCATTCCGTGAACCATTCTTTTGTTGATGATGCCATAACTTGATAACCATCATCATATTTATACTGCGATGATAACCTCTTATTAAATCCATCTAACCAACTTTCATAATCATCATTTTGGAACGGACGGATCATCAGTCTCTCTGTCTCTACCTGTAATAGCGGCAGCTTCATTTACATCTCTTCCCTTGATTAATATTTGAATATTCTTTATTATCTTACACAAAATACAAAATCTAGTAAATTATTATGTTTTTGATAAACAAGGTTCTATTAAAATACAAAAGGAAACCCTGTTCTAAAGGGTTTCCTTTTGTCATCACACTACCAGACTTATCTGTGATTTAAAACCTTGTATTCTGTCTTTAATATTCCATACACATCAACATCTTCATATGTATTTAATAAAAGTCTATTTTGTCTCAACGTGCCTTCTTTACGTAAGCCCGACTTCTCCAACACCTTAATCGATGATCGGTTTCTAGAAATAGCAGATGCCCAAATTCTATTTAAACCTAATTCGATAAAGCCAAATTGAATCATTCTGTTTACAGCCTCAGTTGCAAAACCCTTTCCCCAATAATTCTTACCAATCCAATAACCAAGTTCACCTCTATTGTTACCCTTGTCAATTCTTAGTGTAATTGTACCTACAATTTCTCTTGATTCTTTAGAGACAATTCCTAAAGGATATTCGATTCCTTTCCTTATAAGTTCTGGTTGCATATCAACCCAATCTTGCGCGAACTCTAATTTATATGGGTGTGGAAGCCCAAGAATATTAGCTAATTCCTTATCATTAGCTAACTCTTTAATTCTAAACACGTCATCATTAGTAAAAGGTTCTATACATAAATGCTCAGTTTCTAATTTTATAGTCATAGTTTCTCCCCCTAGTACTGAAATTAGTTAGCTCCCTTTATTTTCAATATTACACTAAAAAACATAAAAGGTTTTAAATATTTACAATATCCACCAACAGAATCATAAACAAAAAATCCAGTTATGCTTTATACATAACTGGATTCCTCATCATTTAATCGTTTTTATTTTACAAGTATATTTTCTCTTAATTCCCTTTTCAGTACTTTCCCTAAAGCATTTTTCGGTAATTTGTTCATAAATACAACTTTGGGTATTTTATAGCTTGCTAGTTTTTCTTTACAATACTGTATAATTTCTTCTTCCGTTAAAAACGTTTGCATGTCTTTTACAATGTACGCTGTCGGAACCTCTCCCCAAAAGTCATCTGGAACTCCAACTACTGCAACTTCTAAAACACCATGTATTTCATGAATAACATCTTCTACTTGATCTGGATATACGTTGTCACCACCGCGTATAATAACGTCTTTATATCTTCCCATAATATGCAGGAATCCATCATCATCTATCATGCCAGCATCGCCCATGTTAAACCAGTTATCTTTTACTACCTTCTTTGTCGCCTTTTCATTATTCCAATACCCTTTAAACATGTATGGACTTTTCACATGAATCTCTCCAACTTCATTTGTTGTTAGTTCATGTCCTGTTTCCGGATGAACAATTTTCACCTCTACATTTTTCAAGGTCTTTCCTACAGAAGACATCTTTTCTTTTCCCATCATTGGATGCCATGAGGTTACAACCCAACCTTCTGTACTACCATAACCTTGCACCATATATATTCCTTTTTCCATATATTTTTGAATGAGTGTTTCTGGCACTTTTGTACCACCGCTTTGTGCTACTTTAAAGGTTGAAATATTACGTTCTTTTTTATTTAATTCATCAAGCATGTAACTATAAACAGCAGGGAACGCAAGCATCGTAGTAATTTTCTCTTCTTCAATCTTATCCCAAATAATAGCAGGATTCGAATCAGCTAAGAAAATCATCGTAACGCCATGATAAATACAATTTAAAATAGAAAGCACGCCACTCATATGGAACAATGGATGCACAGATAAAAAGCGTTCACCTGCTGGTATTTCTCTTTGTCCCGCAATTTCAGCAAAATAGTGATGTAAGTTTTTATGTCCAATTACACATGCTTTCGCCTGTCCAGTCGTTCCTGAAGTAAATAAGTAAATGGCGTCGTCTTCTTCATGAACTTCTACGTTCGGTTCTGTCGTTGGCTGTTTTTGCAGCTCTAATTCAAATGAACCAAAACCTTCTTTTGTCGTTTGAATTACATAAGGAATTTCTTTAACAGCATCAACATTTAATAACACTTCACTAAATTCTTCATCAATAACTAACACTTTTAATTTCGCTTCTTTTACAATTGTTTCTAATTCATATACAGTAAGCTGATGATTTAGCGGAATAAATACCGCTCCAATTTTTAAACTTGCCATCATAACGCTTGGAAATGGGTGATTATTTTTGCATAGTATTCCTATACGATCTCCTCTTTGCACACCATTATGTAACAAATAATGTGCAAGCTGATTTACTCGTTCATTATATTGCTGAAACGAATATCTTTTCTTCCCTCCTACAAGCGCTTCCAAATTTGGTGACTGCATTGCTCTCTTTTGTAATAATTGTCGCATCGTTCTCAAGTAAAACTCCCCTTTATATATGTTAGGTTTTTTATTTTACCAGATTAACTATTAATTTACTAAAGATTACACTTAGTGAATATAAGAAGAATATAAAATAGCCATTTACTTCACAAGTAAATGGCTATTTTTCATTATATATTAGAATACTTCTTGTTCATTACATATTGCACATACTCAGGTGCACTTTTATCAATCTCTTCATCACTTAGTTTATATTCTGCACCATATAAATAAAAGGAAGGTATAAATTCCATACCTGTATATAGGCATGTAGCTTGGAATGGTTTCGTCAACTCATCCATTGTAATCCCACTATTTTCATAGTCTTTTTCTAATCCACCTATAGAAATAGCTACACCAAATTCTTTCCCTTTCACTTTATCTCCTTTTGATCCGTACGCGAATCCATATGTTAATACATCATCGAACCATTTTTTTAATAATGGTGGTGAACTGTACCAGTAAAGCGGAAATTGGAATATATATCTGTCATGTTCTACTAATAACTTTTGCTCTTCTTCAATATTAAACTCCCAATTTGGTGCCACCTTATATAATTCATGCACCGTAATTTCATCTGAATGTTTCTCAAGTTCTTCTATCCATCTTTTATTAATTTTTGATTTTTCAATATGAGGGTGTGCTACAATTACAAGTGTTCTCATCATTTTCCAGCCCCTTTATAAATTAATCAATCCTTTACGTATTAGTATGAATGCATTACATATAATTGAAAAGTACGTACTTTCAGGTGCTATAGGAACCTTGAGGTACCTTTGGAGGTGTTATATGAATCAAAATGATAACTGCCCAATTGCAACGACACTCGATGTAATCGGCGGAAAATGGAAAGTTTATATTTTATGTGTTTTAATGGATGGAAAAATGCGAACAAATGAAATTAAACGAGAAATTCCAAACCTTACACAAAAAGTACTTACACAACAACTTCGGCAACTTGAAGCAGATGGGATTATCCATCGTACTGTATATCAAGAAGTACCACCAAAGGTTGAGTACACACTAAGTGAGCACGGAAAATCTTTAATGGAAATTATGAATGAACTATTTGAATGGGGAAAAGGTCATCAGCTCAAAAGATTAAATGACTAACAGAACATTGCCGTCTTTTTTAAATTTTCTACATTCATATTAGTAGTTTAATATTTCTACTGAAATTTTATAATAGAGATACTCCAATAGCTCGTAATTTAGAATCCCAAATCTTTCAGAAGTAAAAATTAATAACTTTCATCTATAAATACTCTTTATAACAAAAGTATCCTGTACTGTTCACCTAATTTTTAATTCAGACACTTTTTTATTGATTGAACCGCACTCAAGTTTTTAGACAGATAATTAACAATTTGAGGTGCGGTTTTATTATACCTAGGAAAATACAGGCTATCTCATAGTCATAGTAACCCCCCCCTCCCTATATTTTACACTACACATTGATCACCGCTAATCTTTTAAAATATCCTCCCTATGAATGTAGGGAATAAGTGGTTTGATATGTGCTCTATTTTAAGGATTCACTTCATATAAAGGAACTTCTTTAATAATAATTATTTTAGTTCCACTCTTTTTCTTAACTGTCACCCTAGTAACTGGTCGATAGAGTTTCTTTTTGGGGAGCTTACTGCCTAGTTTTATAAATCGGATAACAGCTTTCATCGCTTTTTAAAAATCAAGACAGTAGACAAAATACTTTGCAAAAAGTGCCTGTACAAGGCGATTTTTTACATAGACTTACCAAATAGCATTTTTATTAAAAAACTTCTCACATTTAAATTGGACAAGCATATTTTATTCTATGGGGACTCCCTACCCATAGAAAACTACCTTTCTAATCTAAGAGCACGCATATATGTGTGCTCTTAGATTGTTTAAAATGAAATAAAGAGTTTATTAATTCACTATTGGAAAAGCACCCATAATAATATCTTTATATTTATCTAATTTTTTTAATTTTTATAAAACTATATTATTTTGGAGTTGGTTAATACGTTACAAAAAACTGACCGTGTAATCATTATGGTCCCTCCATTTTCACAAGTGTTTGTTACATTTTACTCATCATCAGGGGAACTTCTTTCATCAAAAGTCTTATCTAATACCTCTTCATACCCTGTATCAATGTATGCACTTAATGAAATTGAAAGCGAATTATTTGAAGTCAAGTTAAAACCACTACTACTTTAGTAAAACTACGAATAGTGGAAAGGCCTTTACAACTCCCACAAGAAACTACAGCAGTAGTATTTTAGCACCAATAGTACAAGTCTTTAATGCAAATGCTATTACATATCAATTATGAAAGCTATCCAATAGCTACTGCTGCATACACGCTATATCGCATTAACTACACCCTTACTATGAAAACTCTTCTCAGGAACTTCATTTTAGTTTCCAAGGAAACTAAAATGAAGTATAATTATATACGTACAATAGATATCATTTATAAATCTATTTACATTTTGTCGCATTAGCTCTTAATCACTTAAATAAATGGAGGGCATAGCATGGAAAACTATTATGATGTAGCAGTAATTGGTGGAGGTCCAGTTGGCCTTATGACAGCATGTGAATTAGCTATTCAAGGTATAAACGTTGTCGTTTTGGAGAGAAGAGTGGATCGCATACGAAATTCTAGAGCACTAACGCTACACCCCCGCTCACTAGAATTGATGGCTATGAGAGGCATTGAAGATCGATTTTTATCTAGAGGAAAGAAATTAGATACAAGTCATTTTGCTGCCTTAGATACAAGATTAAACTTTAGAAATTTAGATACCGACTTTCCATATACACTTTTTATTCCCCAATCTATTACAGAAGAAATATTAGAAGAACGTGCACTAGAATTAGGTGTAGACATTAAACGTGGGCATACTCTGAAAGACTTAAAACAGTATGAAACATTCATACAACTAGAAATAGAACAAAGAGAAACAATATATAAAATAGAAGTTTCATATGTAGTAGGAGCTGATGGCGCAAGAAGCATGGTTCGTGAATTATCAAATATACCGTTTAATGGAACAAACACAACAACTACTGCTATATTAGGTGATGTTATATTAGAAGATATACCAGATACTCCATTTTTATCTACTTCTAATATAAATGGGATATTAATGATGGTGCCTATTGAACCTAATTTATTTCGTTTTGCCATTGTTGATCCTAAGAATCAGGCAATACCCGTTCATGTTGCTGTTACAGAAAAGGAATTCATAGATAGTATTTATAGTATTACAGGTGAACATATTCAAATTAAGAGCACAATATGGCTTTCTCGCTTTGGGAACGCAACCAAACTAGCAAATACTTATCAACATAAGCGTGTATTCTTAGCAGGGGATGCAGCACATATTCATTTCCCTGCTGGAGGACAAGGTTTGAATGTAGGTTTACAAGATGCTTTTAATATAGGTTGGAAATTAGGGCTCGCAATAAAACAGACAAAATATGAAAGCCTATTGGAAAGTTATCATATTGAACGACATGCTGTGGGAAAACAATTTTTCAAAGAAGTACAAGCGCAAGAACAATTAATGATAAACTTTTCAAAAGCAGGAATGGAATTAAGAGAGTTATTTTCGTACTTACTTACATACCCCGAGATAAATAAAGATTTAGCTGAAAGAGTAAGTGGTTTAGGGGTTATGTATTCGTCAATAAACAACCCAGAAAGTCATCCATTAATAGGAAAAAGATGTACAAATCTCACTATTTTCTCTCAAAACAAGAAAAGTTGTAAACTCTTTGAATTAATGAAAGATGGTAAATTTATTTTATTAATACACCCTTCTTATATAGATAAGATAAATAAAATGAATATTGATTCACACATAAAGATAGTTGTAGGAGAAATACAAGATTCCAAGTTAAAAAATATAGATACCGTTTTGATTCGACCAGATGGTCACATAGCCACCATTGAGTATACCAAGATAGATGAATGCGAATAGTCCGGAAAAATAATTATTAATTGTATTAGTGATACAAGATAAATTCATTTTTATAAAACGAGAAGAATCCTATTTATTTAGGATTCTTCTCGTTTTGCACATCTCACTATTTATAAAAACATGTCTACAAAGGAAGAAACACTAAATTTACAATTAACTATAAAATTCTGTTCCGAAGGACTACCAAAAAAACCACCTATATACTCTCATGTTCAAAAATATTTGTCTCTATTTCATATAAAGTAATATAAGCATCCATAAAGATAAAGCACCAAGGATAGCAAGCATTATACGAGTAGATAGTACCCTTACTTCAAAATTGGTTTTCTTGGACGGTTCAGGATATGCAATTACATAAATCCCTTTTAATAGTGCGAGCCATGCAATAAGTGTAATGAGTCCCTGCCAATTAAGTGTCCAAACATTATGTAGGATAACAGTACCTAACCCTAGGAAAATTGATAGAAAGCCATACATAATTCCAAATCCCCTGTCTTCTACCACTAATTTTTCTTCTCTAATTTTAATTTATTAACAATGTAAGATACCAATGTATTCAATGGAGTAATAATAGTCTTAGATGTTTTATACTCAACTTGCTTAGATGCATCAACCATAGATAATTGAGCAACAGAGATAAATTTCTTTTCATCTTTAATGATTTGATTTAAGAACTTTGTAACTTCTTGGTTGTATTCTTTTTTTAGTCCTTTCATTATCAATTCAAAAACACTATTTATGACAATAACCTCTAAATCTAAAGATTTTTGAAGGCTATTAGCATGATGTTTAAGACGTTCTACTGTGCCTTCAACAGTTGCAGGATTTGTAAAAACAATTGTCTGAGGTTGCTGTATATTGCATATGTAATCAAAGAAAGGTACATCAATTTTAATAATTGGCACTGATATTGAGTCTTGGTCTTCATGTAAAATTGCAATATAATTTGTACAAGTAATAAGGATAGCATCAACATTACATTGAGCAATCCATTCTATTTGCTCTTTAGCTTTAAATTGAGCATCTGATTCTTGAAATTTTTCATTGGATGTAACCTGATACATTAATGCCGGGTCAACAAAATGGATTAATTCAATGTTAAATGAGGTAAGTGCCTTTTCTATATATTCTATATTTGAATAATGGGCATGTAAGCATCCTAACCTTTTTCTCAAATTCATTCCACCTTTATTATATTTTCGCTTATTCTATCAATATGCGAATCCACGTGTCTACTGAAATTGAGACCTTTCCTTACATTCTATAAAATGCACCTTTAACTGAACAATTTATTTTCACTAAATAGTTCCTTAATTGATTTTTTTAATAAATAAGGTAACAAGTAATTTTGCAAAATCTAGGATGCAGAGGATTTAAGTTATATTTTTTTGCATATTGAGCATGTTAATCTTTCCACTTAGGAATTAAGCCTGTGTGGACTTACTTTGACTCCAGACCTATTGCTAGTTTGTCAAACGTTTAAGGTAATCAAAATTTATAAAGATAGCGTATAAATTGAAACCAAAACATTCTTCCTTTTATTACAGATATTAAAAAATATAGTATAAAAATTCCATTTTATACTATATTTTTTAACAACTATTTTATTTATTAAGGAACTTTACTTCAGATCTTCACTTGTGTAAAAACCTTAAAAATTCTCTCCATAGAATTGCTTTCCTATCCTCTTCTTAATTTTGACGTCTAGAAGTCAGCATTTAAACTAAACATGCTAATATTGATTTTGTGCGATTGTCAGTTACCTCATAATAAATTTCTAATCCTTTCCGAGTACCTGTAACCATTTTAGCAGCTTTTAGTTTAGATAAATGTTGACTAATTGTACTTTGAGGCATTTCCAAATCCCCATACATTGTTGTTACATTAGTAGGACCTTTTGCAAGCATTATTTTTACTAAAGATAGACGAACTGGATGCGCCAACACCTTTAACACCTCAGCGATTTCTTGAAACATTTCTTTTTTTTCTTTCATCTTATTTCTCCCCTTTTATATACATATTTATCTTATCCATATATATAATTCGAAGGTATATATGTTTTTGTGTCCGTCATTTAAAAAAAATATAAAAAAACTTTAATCCGAAACTAAAGGATTAGCTTAACATAATGTCTCACTATTAATGATGAATAGGAATCTCGTTATAGAAGCAGCAGTTTTTATGCTACAACTCTACATTCAACTAACTAAAATCAATGAAAAAAAGAGCAGATAGTCTGCTCTTTTATGATGCCTCCTTATGTTCCGTGGAATGTTTAACACTCCCCAGTCTCTTTAGTTTATTCCACCCTACCGCTACTCCTCGAAGCGATGAGAATATCGATTTAATGACAACATAAGTCATAAATTGACGGTAAATAAAACGTTGTAAAATTAACCATGCCAATGGTTTTGGGTTCTCTTCCTCTAATTTAAATGCGAACAGAGAAGCGAGAAGATCCATTAAAAAGAATACAAAATAAAATCCTAAAACTTTTAGTGGATCACTACTAAATAACCCCATAATCATTAATATATCTGCAAAAGGAGCAATGAATTGCAGAACATATTGGAATAACCACATGTTAGGCAGTGCAATAAACCCTAATGTTTTATGTTTTGGATTACATAACGCTTTTCGATGTTTCCAAAGACATTGAAGTGTACCATATGACCAACGATATCGCTGTTTAATGAGACTTTTCACATCCTCAGGTGATTCCGTAAAAGCATGCGCTTTTTCTTCATATACAATTCTATGCCCTTGACGTAAAAATGTAATAGTAAGATCCGTATCTTCTGCTAATGTATCTTCGCTTAAATATCCAGATTCAACTACATTCTTCTTGCGCCACGCCCCAATAGCTCCTGGAACTACTGTAATACAATTTAACTCATCAAAAGCTCTACGTTCTAAATTAAACCCTGTAATATACTCAACATGTTGCCAAGTAGTTAACAAATTCCGTCTATTCCCCACTTTGACATTACCTGAAACCGCAGCTACATTTTGATCTTCAAAGTGTCTAACCATCAGAGAAATGGCGTCTTGCGCAATAATAGTATCCGCATCTAAAGTGACAATGATTTCTCCTCGCGATTGTTGAAACCCTAGGTTCATTGCCGATGATTTCCCCCCGTTTTCTTTCTGAATGAGACGAACTTTAGGGTGTTTATAAAATGTTTCTTGCATTACTTTTGACGTACCATCTGTCGATCCGTCATCCACAACAATAACTTCAAATTCTCTATAATTACTATCCAAAATTGAGTGAATCGTCTTAGCTATCACCTTTTCTTCATTATATGCTGCTATGACAACACTAACAAAAGGTTGATAGGACGAATTAATATAGCGAGATAACGTTTTTCTTTTCTGCTTCCATGCAAAATAAATTAAGAATAAAAATCGAAAAATCCCTAATCCAATAGCAATATAAAAAATAGTAGTTAATATATGCTTAAAATATCCAGCTCCTGAAAAGACAGCTTTATTGTAAAGTAAATATTGCTTCCCCTCAGAAGAAACAGGAGGCATAATTTCATCTCGTTCTTTATTCATTAAATCTGAAATTGTTACAAAACTATATCCATTCTTTTTTAGATCTTTAATAATGATCGGCAGCGCCTCTACTGTATGGGTACGATTCCCTCCCGCATCATGGAGAAGAATAATATTTCCCTCTCCCTTATAAATGGGATTAAGAGCACGTCTTACTAATTCATTTGTTGATGGTGTTGCCCAGTCTTCGGGGTCAACTTTTTCCGCTACCATTGTATAGTTCATATTTTGTGCACGTAAAATAGGCAATATTTCATTTGATGAATCCGGGTTAGCATCCGCTTCATATGGCGGTCTAAATAAAACCGTAGAATGTCCAGTTACTTCCTGAATTAAACGTTGCGTCATATTAAGTTCTACTTTCGTTCGTAGTAAAGACGTATCAGCTATGTTAGGATGCTTGAAAGTATGATTGCCAATTTCATGCCCTTCATCATATATTCTTTTTACAATACTAGTATTTAGTTGTGCGTTTTCACCAAGTACAAAAAAAGCAGCTTTTATTTGATTCTCTTTTAATATATCTAAAATTTTTGGCGTATATTTCGGGTCTGGCCCATCATCAAATGTTAATACTACTTGTTTCCCATTTGGTTTTCCATATCGTTGCACTTCATATGCAGATGGTAAGGATTGATATACTTCATCTGTAATATAACCATCTTTGCCTACTTTAAAATCTCTCAATCCATTTTTTCTTTCATTCTCAATCTGTAAAATTTCACCTTGTCCAGAATAATTTACTTCATCTAAACTATTGATTTTATGTAATACATTAGGATTTTTTTGTACCTCAATAGGATTTTTTAAAACTTTCCATATTGTAGGGTCTTCTGCTCCTAGTCTCCATAATGCAAATCCCTTTGCATTATTGTCCATTGCGATTTTCACTTGATTATAGAGAGTAACACCGTCTAAGAACCAAGCAGTATGTTCTTTCTCTCCTGTTTTATATCTAAAATAAGGGTTCCCACTCATCTTATCCCATTGAATTTTCATATTTGAATCATGAGCCATTGCCATAACCTCTGAGAAAGTTAAAGACTTCGCAGCTTCTTTACTATTTACTTCCCAATCATACCCATAGTTACCGAAAGCAACTATAAGTTTATTAGACGGAATATTCAGTTCTTTCAATGTATGTTGGAACCATTTATTTGAAGCAATTGGTCCTGGCTCTCCCGCTCCATAGTGCTCATCGTACATCATTACAATTATTCGATCTATTATTTTTGCTAACGCACTATAATCAAAAGCCTTATCATTAGCTGGAACATCTTGTGTAACGAGTAAATCATGTTTATGAAAGACCGTAGTAAGTTCTTTCATAAAATTTGTTAAGTTTTCTCTATCACTTTCAGGTACGGCCTCAAAGTCAATATTAATACCTGAAAACTGATTTTTTTTAACTTGGCTTACTAAATCATTAATAAACTTTGTCTTTACATCGTTTGAGGAATTCAGCAACTTATGAATTAGCCCACTATCAGGACCAGAAGCTTCCTCAGTATAGTTAGTAAGCAAAGGCATAATCTTCACTTGATTTTTTTCTGCCAACTTTACTATCTCAGGTTTTATCTCACTTCTAATCGTTAAATCTGCTTTTAAATGATACCACTCTGGTACTAGTGTGGTTAATGAATCGATATTTTCTTTTAAAGAAGCGGTACTATTTTCATCCCAGTTTACATAAAAACCATACACTTCTTTAGGTTGTTTACTATCCTTCGGCGAATTCACCAAATTTTCATTATCCTTCGTTCCGGTATTTGGGTTAAATTCTTCCTTCTTTAACTGCTGATCACTAAGTTTTTGATTAATTGGTACAAGTTTATTATCTTGTTGTACAGCGGTATTCATATTTGGAATTTCTGGTGTTGAAAAAATGCTTTGAAAGAAAAAATAAAATACAACACTTACACTAACTATTGAGATACATAGAAACGAAATAAAGGCTATGTTTCTCCTTCCTTTCGGATCATAAAAAACAGGTTTTTCTTTATCTTTTTCTTGTTGAATGTTTTTCTCCATTATATTTTTCACATACTCCTTCTTAATAGAACTATAGAATAATAAAGTGCAACTTTAATCAGTGGGGATTTTGTTCATCCCCCACTGATTATCAACCCTCACCAATCGGGCTGCCCGGCAAATAGCGGAATAAATCCTTTTAACTTTGAAATGAATCTCTCACTTTCATATTCTATTGATTCTTCTTTTCATTCCCCTGCTGGTGGCCTCTATTTTCTTGTTGAGACCCCCTACCATTGTTCCCTTGTTCGTTTCCATCATTTTCTTTCTGAGACCCTCTTCCATTGTTCCCTTGCTGATTCCCATTATTTCCTTGTTGAGGATTTCTTCCATTGTTCCCTTGCCCATTTCCATTATTCCCTTGTTGAGACCCTCTTCCGTTGTTCCCTTGCTCGCTCCCATTATTTCCTTGTTGAGACCCTCTTCCGTTGTTTCCTTGTCCATTTCCATTATTCCCTTGTTGTGATCCTCTTCCGTTGTTCCCTTGCCCATTTCCATTATTCCCTTGTTGAGATCCTCTTCCGTTGTTCCCTTGCTGATTCCCATTATTTCCTTGTTGAGATTCTCTACTGTTATTCTCCTGTTGATTCCCTCTATTTTCTTGCTGAGATCCTCTTCCATTGTTTTCTTTTATTTGCTTCGATGGCTGTTCCTCTGTTTTCTTTTGTTCTTTCTGCTCTTGCTTTTCATATTTTTTTTCTTTTACAGGAGACAAATCCAGTGGTGCATCAGGAGATAACTCCGGTTGTGATTGCACCTCTTCTTCGTTTTCTACCGGATTAGACGGGGTGGCAGGAGGCGTAAGTGATTTGTTCTTCTCATTCTCTTGCTTTATATAGACACCTGTGCCAATTCCAGCTTTTCTAGCATTCTCTCGTACTTGCATTGTGCTACTTTGATATTCAACTGTAATATGTTTTAGCTCATATTCTTTCTTTAATTCTTTCATTGCCTTTTCCAAAAGTGGTTCTAGTGCCTTGTCCTTTGCAACTGCTGTTAGCATAACTTGCTTATCTTTCGTTAAATACTTATCCTCTTGACTTTGCTTTATAATAGTACGTATTACTTCTTGCAATTGTTTATTTTCCCATTGCTTCAATTCTTTTAAAATACGCCTTCCATCATCATTACAAGCCTGCAAATCTATAACACGAAAATCCTTTGTTACGCTCACCTCTAAACTTGGATTTATATCAACTGAGACGTAAGCAAATACTTTTTCTTCTGGTTGGTTGTAGAAAAACAACACTGCAAATAGAAAACAAGCAACAAGTATTGATGCAGGCTTTAAAAAGGAAGGGATCGAAAAATACGATGCTTTTTGTTCTTGCTCATCAAATGAGATTTCCTCCCCAATTATGCAAGAATCCCCCTTTCTTTTACACGTAATAAACTCTCCATTTGGTGTTAAAACAACTACGCTATGCTTTTTTATATCCATCACAATTCCTTTATTCATCATGCTTCCCTCCCCTTATATAATCAAGAATGTATGTATAGTTGTTTGCAAAGATAATACACATTGCAATGATATATTTTCTATGACGCTCCAATGTTTTGCGACTTACCCTAACACGCGGTTCAATATGTTTAAGCGGTAACTTTTTCTTTCGGAACAGCTCTTCCATCATTTCCTCTTCTTTTATAATAATTTTCACAATTTCAATTAAGTGCTCACGCGTATCACGATGCTTAGGAGATTCTTTAGCAAGCTCTGAGAATGTGATTTTAAACTCAGCTAGCACACTTTGAAAATGAAGAATTTCCTCCTTACGGTTACTATTTTCCATCTCTTTCATATACTCCGTAAGCGACACTTGCATTTCTAACATTTCCTCTTGCTCATCTTCTTTTAAAAAGACAAAGTTATGTTTAGACTCCTTACGTATATAGTCAATTACATCTCTTTTTATAAGAAGATCAGCAAACGCTAAAAAGGATTTTCCTTTTGTATATGAATACTGTTCAATTGCTTCGTTAAACGCAAACAATCCAATGCTATATTCATCATCCTGTTCTGTAATATATCGGCGGCAGACAGATGAAATTGATTTTCTAATAAAAGGCTGATACTGTACGATAAATGCTTCTTTATCTTCTTCGTTGTTTTGTATGTTACATACGATATCTTCTATTTTCGGTTTTCTTAAGATCTTCATTACTAAACTCAACACTTGTAATCTCCCAGCCTCCTTCAAATAGCAAAATGGCCACTACACAAGTGACCATTTAACCAGATTTTCTTGGTACTTTTCTTCGGTCTTGTTTTCTTGCTGTCAGTTATATTTTTCGATTCTAACTTTTTCCAACATTTTCTTAATAATTTTCCTTTTCTCTCGGCACTGAAGTTAAGTTTTTATTTTTATCTACTTTCTTATTTTCTACCGTTCGTTTTGTTTATTCTTTTTCTATTTTATCTGCAATCCTTGAATAACTCTCCTCTATACCATTGGTAATTTCATCCTTTTATTTTGGATGCCCACTTAATCTA
This sequence comes from Bacillus cereus group sp. MYBKT14-1, assembly GCF_051915185.1. Classification (NCBI taxonomy): domain Bacteria; kingdom Bacillati; phylum Bacillota; class Bacilli; order Caryophanales; family Bacillaceae; genus Bacillus; species Bacillus cereus group sp. MYBKT14-1. The sequence continues at coordinate 35,971 of NZ_JBQAEF010000008.1, forward strand.
GTAATTTTATTAATATTTTTATATTCTTTCATAGCCATTTTTCTTCTATTTATTTTCTTCACTATACATATTCGGAGGAGTACAAAGTTTTATGGGGGTCAAAAAATATTTTTATAAAAAAATACATATTTATTTCAAAAATAAAAACCATCAAATTGATGGTTTTCTTATAATATCTATTAAATTAAGTTGGATTCTCATTATATCTAAAAAAGTACTAGCTATCCCCTGCAGATTTTCTCCATTTTCATCTTTCTTGGTTATCATAATATGTCTTATCTGCGTATTTTCTATCATTTCCTTTTAGATAAGCTAATATTACTTTTGGATTTTTAAGTAAAGTCCAGTCTCCATATGTATCAAATCTTCTGCATGAAGTTATCATTCCATTTTTAATAGTACCGAATTTCTTATTTTTTTTCTTTCCCCATTCTTTTAACCGTTTAGCGAAATCTGCATCTTCTGCCATAAGCATGTTTTCATTAAATCCGTTGATTGCCATAAAGTCTTTTCTATAGCACCAAAAAATTCCTACAGATATAGCTCCGTACTTAAAAAGTAAGGGGATTATTATTAGCATTGCGGAGAGAAATATTCCTAAAGATATTCTTTCAAACTTCCCATTTACTCCACCACCAATGTATTTACCTGAAGTTAAATATTTATCTACATTAGACAACATAGACTCTGTCATTATCGTATCAGCGTCTATAGTGACGATTATTTCTCCACTAGCTATTTTTGCCCCTGCATTCCGGATTTTAGATAAGTTTTTATCATTATTTTTCAATGTAACACAATTATAAGATTTTGCTATTTCCTCTGTTTTATCTGTGCAACGATTTAAAACAACTATAACTTCCGTTTGCTCTTTATATGCCTCTGATGCCTTTGCAATTGAATCTAAACATTTTCTAATGTACTTTTCTTCATTGTGTGCAGGAATTATAATAGAAAACTTCATATCTTTTTTCAAATTGACTCCTGAAGATTCATTTGTCTCAGTCATAATATTCCCCCCTTATTTTATAAGGTTAATATCTACTATACATAAATTATATTAATATTTATTAGGTTATATTATAGAAACTGAAGGTAAAAAGGCTTTTACTGTCGACGTTCAAAAGCAAGACGTACAGCAAGCCCCGTTAAAACACTTGCCATCATAAGAAATAAAACAAAGAAAGGCAGCGAGGTATAGGTCCATTTTTATCTTCATGACTGGAATTATACTCCTTACCAAACTTCTAAATGAAATGTATAGCTGAGTAGTTACCTTATTTTTTCAAAAAACATTCCGATTATTTCTTTTTCACTTCTTCTACAAATTCCCATGTCTCTCCGTTATCTTTTGATTGATAAAGTGCACTACTATCGCCATTGTAGTCTCCATCTGCCCCTTGTCCAACTAACATATTAAAAACCCCATCTTTCTCATATGGCATACTAGGAGAATCAAAAGGACTTATTGTGGACTGTGTATGTTCTAATTTTACTTCATGCGGCGGATATTCTACCTTTTTGAAAGATACTCCCCCATCATCTGTGCGATATAACTCTTCTTCATTACCAGAAGGTCTAATTGCTCCTAAAAACCCAAGTTTATCATTTATAAAAGTGATTCCTGATACACTACCAATCCCCCCATTAAATGGGTCTGGATTGATAACCTCCCATGTTTCCCCTTCATCACTAGTCTTGCTTAATGAATAAAAGGCGCTCCCTAATGCTTTATCTGTCATATTTAGTTTATAACCAACTTCTTTCGATAGGAAAAACTGTTCTTTTGCATTCTTTAAATCTTGTTGTTTCTTCTCTTTAAGCCTATCTTCTTTTGGAGGCGTCTTTGATTTACTCCAACTTGCGTCACTTATTAAATTATATCTAGCAGGGACTAGCTCTTGCTCTTTTCCAGGGACAAATATAGATACAGTATATCCAATGATATCAGAAGCTGCTTCTTTAAGACTCTGCCCCTTACCATCCTCGGTAATATTAATAATTCCCTCTGTATTGGATCCCCAATTTCTTTTCCCATAATAAATCAACCCATACTTACTTTCATTCCATTTTTTTACTGTTTGCTTAACTGGAATCGCCTTAACCGTTTTAATTAAAGGTTCTACTAATTTATCATCATTATAATCAGGCTTTGCGTATCCGTCTCGTATTATAGTAATATCTTCTGATTTCTTCTTATTATAAGAGATTAAATAAGTTTCTTCTTTCCCATCAATATTTTTCCCATAAACAAATGTATCAAACGCTGTGATTGTTCCATCTGAATGAAATGTAAGATCAAAATCAGTTGCCATATACAATTTCTTTGGCAAAGGATATTTTTTATTTATATCTTCAAAAATACCTTCTACTCCAGATTTATATATATTATTATGTTTAAGTTTAACTGACCTTTCATGTTTTAACTTTTCTATAAACCATGCCAATTTACCATTGTAATTTATTGCACTTTTATAAATCTGCATCCCATAAAATGATGTAATTGCAACAATAATGATAATAGAAATAAATCTCCATGCTATTGAATTAGTTAATTTTTTAGATTTATATTCTCTATTTTTTATCAACCGCATTGTAGTAAATGTAGTTATGGATATAAAAAGTACTATACATAATAACATAATGTAAATATTATAATTCATTCTTCCGTACTTACAGTATAAGGCCAACTCATAACAAAAAATCCCGTATACAATTATTAGTATTGGATTTGTTACTAATGACAGAAATATCCTTTTTGTATTTTCTCTAAATATAGAAACCACTCCTAATTACATGAATTACTGATATTAAGTATACTTTATTGTAAAGTAACAAAAAAGCTATTTAATCTTGCCGCAAAAAATACAATAGACATCTTTCTATTAAAGCCGTTTACAAATCTAGTTGTTTCATAGACAATGAATTTTTGAATGAATACTAAAGTTGCTTCATTTATATGAATTACAAATCCAAGCATGATGCTTAATAAAAAAATAAATCCTGCCATACGCCCCTGCGTAATGGAACGAGAAATAAAATAAATCAAAATAGGACCAGGTGAACAAACCGTACTAAGTGAAACAAGCGCAAAAGCTAGCAAAGTACTCAAGCTGACCATATACCTTCCTTCTTTATCTTACATAAAATTTCCTATTGTACATTTTATCCTGATTGGGGAGAGAAAAAATTAATATAAACCGATGCAGCTAAGTAATATTATCGGATAGAATGTAGTGTAATCACATATTTCTCATTCTCTTAAGTAAGGACTAGAAATAACCTATCCATAGAGCTACTAAAGCCACTACGAATAAAGCAAAGCAACATGTAATATTTCGAATCCACTTTTGTATATCATCAAAATACTTTTCTATAAATGCAGTGTAAATAGAAAGCATAAGAAGTAGCACAATGAAAGTAAAAGATCCCAATTTATCGTTAAATTTTTCATTAGTAAATGTACTTACATGAAGGAATAGAAAAACAAACGTTACTATGAATAGCTCAAATAGCCTTTTTTTATTCACCCCACCACCACCTTACAGTAATTCCCTTTTATTTCATTTTATCAGAACATACTGTGGAGCAGCATATGAATATTATATTCATGTTAAAAAGGCCAACAATCCAAGATTGTTAGCCTCTACTTCTCATATTCGTACCTTTTATCACTTTACTTCCTAACAACTGGAATCCATATTTCACCAAACACTAAGCCGTTTCTTTTCCCCATCTCAACCGTCGTATTTGGTCCACCAACATAAGCAAACTCATTTGCATCTGGTAAAGCTTGACCGAAGGCGATGCCAGTCAACTTATTACTTAGCTCTTCAGCCGTTTTGTCCTCCCCTTTCACTACTAAGTATTCTCCCCTCGGAAACTGGATTACTCTAGATTCTTCTTCTATTTGTGCTTCTGTCATCACACCCGCATAATACATCATTTTGTTATTCACAGCTTCGCTCACAGAAAAAATGTATTCATTTGTCGCTAAAGCTTTTAAAGTGTCCAGCCTTCCATCTTCTTTAACAGCCGACCAAAAGTCTTCCTTTTCTTTATTTATTCCAGCAAAGTCTGTGTATTTACTCTTAATTTCAGTTCCAATACCTAACACAATAAAGCTATCTTTTTCTTCTATAGTATAATTTTTCATATGCAAAACCTGCCTCTTTTTTTATTAATCAAACGATTTATCTTTTCATCTGATACGTTTATAATATCTTTAAATCATGTCAAAAAGTGATACTGTTTAGGAGACCAAAATGAAAAAAGTTGAACGGATTAATACAATTATGCGATATATCAACAACCGCTCCCACTTTACAATTTCTGAAATCATACAAGAATTTAACATATCACGATCGACAGCTATTAGAGACATTAGAGAAATTGAAGCTATGGGAATGCCACTCGTCGCTGAAGTTGGGAGGACCGGGGGATATTTTGTTATGAACAACTCTATCCTGCCCGTTGTTCGCTTTACTGATAATGAAGTGAAAGCTCTTTTTATTGCCTTTATGGCTACGAGGAATCAACAACTTCCCTACCTAAAGAGTCGTCAATCTTTAGCTGAAAAACTACTAGGACTCATCTCAGAAACCCAGCAAGATGACCTCGTTCTTTTAAATCAACTCTTGCTGTTTGAAGGGACCAACCCTCATAATCCTGATTTACTTGAGCTTTCTGATCTCCCTCACCCTATGTTAGAAAAACTCATTCAAATACTTCTTTTGGATAGACATTTATTGATTTCCATTAAAGAAGAGAAAGAAATCAAGTCTTATTCCATTTATCTATTACACCTGTATCAAGAAAAAAGTCAATGGATCATTGAAGGGTTCGACTTAAAAGAAGAAAAGGAGAGGATGTTTCCTGTCGATCATCTCATCCATATCGAACCATACACGACGAAAAAAAAGCTAAATAAGAAAAAGATTTTAGAAAAACTAAGTAAGAAGGATGAAGTGATTAACCTTGTACTTGAACTTGGTCCAAAAGCAATTGCTCAGTTTAAAAAATACCACCCTTTCAAAATTTCAATATCTTATACAAACCCTTACCAATCTACAGCCATTTTAAAAATATTTATCGATGTTCACAATTTTGATGAAGTGACAGAGATGACAAATTGGCTGCTTTTCTTAGGGGATGATATTACAATTAGGGAAATGCCTGAAGAATTATTAGCAGGTTTACAAGAACGATTATGTTTATACTCCCCATAAGCATTGATTGGTTACACCTTAAAATATTGAGTTTAATTCGTTACGAGTTGTCCATATTTTCTATCATGAGTGCGTAACAAATAATAAAAGCACGGAAAATCTTCCCGTGCTTTTTCAAATATATTATTTCGGAAGATTTAATTCACTTATCCTAACTGACGTTTAAATGCTTTACTGGCGAAGAAGTAAGAGATGACCATTATACCTACGCACCAAGCGAGCGCAATCCAAATATCGTTTCCAACAGTTCCTTCATATAAAAGAGCACGAATCGCATTCACGATTGAAGTTACAGGCTGATTCTCTGCAAACACACGAACAATTTTTGGCATCGTTTCGGTAGGTACGAAAGCTGAACTAATAAATGGAAGAAAAACTAGTGGGTACGAGTAAGCGGTCGCCCCTTCCATAGACTTCGCTTTCAACCCTGGAATGATAGCTAGCCATGTTAGCGCCAACGTAAACATCCCAAGTATCCCAGCTACCGCGAGCCAATCTAGAATATTTGCACTAGAACGGAAGCCCATTAAGAGCGCAACAAGAATAACAACTAAGATAGTAAGTACATTCGCAACAAGAGAGGTTAAAACGTGAGCCCACAATATCGATGAGCGCTTAATAGGCATCGTAATGAAACGTGCCATCAGCCCACTCTTTACATCCGTAAAGAGTCGCACAGAAGTGTAAGCTACACCGGATGCGATAGCCATTAGCAAAATTCCCGGCAATAGATAATTAACGTAGTTTTCCGTTCCTGTTTGTATTGCACCGCCAAACACGTAGACAAATAATAGCATCATCATAATCGGCGTAATCGCTACTGTAATAATTGTATCCGGGCTGCGCATAATGTTACGCATTAAACGATCTAATAATACACCTGTTTTACTTTTCATTTACATCTCCTCCTTTTTGCCAATGATCGCAAGGAATATTTCTTCCAATGTCGGTTGCTTCTCGATATACTCCACTTTTGCCGGTGGGAACATCTCTTTTAGTTCAGTAAGAGTACCTGTCGTAATAATTTTTCCGCCATGCAAAATAGCGATACGGTCTGCTAGTTGTTCGGCTTCTTCCAAGTACTGGGTCGTAAGCAAGATCGTTGTGCCGCTACCGGCAAGTTCCTTGACTGTATCCCATACTTCGATTCGCGCTTCAGGATCAAGTCCAGTCGTTGGTTCGTCAAGAAAAATAACTGCTGGCGCCCCGATCAAACTCATCGCGATATCAAGTCGGCGCTTCATCCCACCCGAATACTGATCTGCCCTCTGATTAGCCGCATCAGTCAGGCTAAATCTTTCAAGCAAATTGTCAGCGACTTGAACGGGATTGGAAACACCACGTAACTTAGCGATCATTATCAAGTTTTCTTTCCCCGTCAACATGCCGTCTAAAGCTGCAAACTGTCCTGTCAAACTGATACTTTGACGAACTTGATCTGGTTGGCGCTGTACATCAAATCCGCAAATGCTTACCTCACCGCCATCTTGCTTCATTAGCGTCGAAAGGATGTTGACCGTTGTTGTCTTTCCCGCTCCATTTGAGCCTAGCAGTGCGAAAATTTCGCCACGCTGTACATCAAAATCCACTCCCTTTAACACTTCTTTGTCTTTAAAAAATTTTTTTAATCCTTTTACAGAAATCGATGCATTGCTCATGCTTTTTCCCCCTTACAAAAATAAATTACCTATACCCTCTATTTAGTATCACTGATATTCTGTACCACTTAGTACCGAGTTAAAAATATAACTGAATAGCGATGGCGGTAGTTCACATTTATGACCAGCTAATCAGTCAGTATTACGTATTGCATTTATTTTTTTCTCAATTTCTTCATAATACTTTCATTCAAATCTTCACGATATTTGGAGACATACGTTTTAGCGTTTGCCACTAGTTCGTCAGCAAAAGATGCCACATCTTCCCCAGTAATATCTAGCACTTGTCTACCTTCCGCTGCACCGGCTTCAAACAAATCGATTAATTCGTACTGAATGTGCAGCATATCCATCCCGTTTCCGGTCGAAAAATTCCACATATAGTTTTGAATTTTCTTAAACACAAACTGATAGTCCTCTGGCAGTGCTGCAACACGTGCCATCATCATTCTGTACTCTTTTTTATCACCAATTAATTTTTTGAATATTTCCAACATGTTATTTTCCTCCTTTTTTATAAAGCAGAACAAGAAACTCTCCAAATATGAGCCGAAACATTTTATATTATGAGGCTAGTTTGACTTCAAGACGTTAATTTTTGACGATACAAAATCCCATTTTCTCCAAAATAATTCAAGCTCCTGACGGCCAGCTTCATTTAATGAATAAAACTTACGAGGCGGCCCCATATCTGATGGTTTCTTTTCAATATTCACAAGCTTTTTCTTCTCTAATCGTACGAGGATGGTATAGACCGTTCCTTCCACGACTTCAGTAAACCCAAGATCATTCAGGTGGCGAGTAATCTCATAACCATACGTTTCACGGCGGCTAATGATTTCCAGCACACACCCTTCCAGTGAACCTTTCAACATTTCAGTTAAATTTTCCATGTTCTGATCCTCCTTTACCCCCTATTCTGTCTGACTTATATTCAGTATTACAGAGTACTAAGGCGAATTTTTCACTGAACAGTTTTTGTGAACCCGGACTATTCAGTATCACTTATTACATCTACATTGTATGACTAAGTAGTCGTGGATGTCAACTTTATTTTCAAAAAAATTAAAAATCCGCTTTACCCTAACCGGATACAGTCTACTTTTTTGTTGTAAGGACCATCACACTAGCAAAACAGAGCTAATTCAAAGTGTAATTTAAATCAGCTCTGTTTTATTGTTTTTATACCGATATATCTTGTTTTTTCACAATACAAATTGTTTCTCACTACCATTCCCATTGCATATAAAGCATAAAGGCAAGTGCGATCAGAGAAAATTTCCAGAGATTATCCGTACATGATACGAGCCCCTAAAATACAATTCTGCTAGAAATTTTTTCTCTATACTCTTTTTTATTTTATTTCTGATAGTTGATTTACAACACTATCTAAAAATTTTTCTACCTTTTCTTTTGATGTATCCGGCGCATGATAACCAATCGTAAATGTAAGTCTTCCATTATAAGAGCTTGCTCCCATTGAAAAGAATGGTGCATACATAATAGGTGTTGCCATATACCCGTCCTCAGCTTGAATTTGACCAAACTGAATAGGTTCCTCAGCGATCACTCCCAAATTTGTCAGTAATGGCAACGCCATCCCCATCTGTACAGCCTGTTCATATTGCTGATTATACATTTCCTTCACTGTAGATAGCTTCATTTCTGCCAGTAGCTCCATTCCTGCTGCTGAAGAAAGACCTGGATTTTGAGACTTTATTTTATCCATTGATTGTTTAACTCGAACAAGAGTCTGCTTAAATGTTTCATGGTCTTCCATTTTAATCACTGGCATTTCCATACCGGATAAGTTGCAAATAGCACCAGTTGTATTATTAGGCAGATATCGACGTAAATCAATTGTCAAGCCAATCATTTTTTCTGCAGTGCGAGGTTCTGCATACACAGTGAAATGTAATAAAGCTCGGAAGTAAGCAGTCATGATTACATCATTCAAGGTAACCTGTTGTGCTTTTGTCCATTGGGTTAAACGTAGAGTTTGCTTATGGCTCAATCGCCTTACGGACATTTGGGGAAATTTATTTTTGTTAGGTTGAGATGGAAAAGACCATAACGATGCCTGTTGTTCTTGGTTAGGACGGTAGGCACTTTTTATGTCCGATATTCCAGCGTATTTGAATACATGTGATTGATCTCGACAACTCTCATTTCCCTCATCAAATTCCTTTATAATTTGCTTCTTAGACCGTCCCAATGAAAGGTGAGTATATATTGTTCCAAGCAATTTAATATATTCCTTGACTCCTGCACCATCTGAACATAGATGAGACAATTTCACAACTAACATATCTGTTGTAGTGCCCCGTAATAATTTCGTTTGAACCATAGGCCCCTGAATACGATCACCAGGTTCCTTAATAAAATCTATTGCCATTATTTCAAGTTCTTGATTATTTCCTTCTGCAAAAAAGCAAATAGATGAGTTAGTGTCAGATGAATGTTCCTCCCAGTAAGGAATATCATTTTCTACAAACCGACTGTTCAAAACTGGTTGCAATTGCAACGTTATCCTTACTGATTCTTCAAGTATTTCCTTGGATATACCTACAGGAAAATAAAGAACTGCATTAATTTGTTGATCTGCAGAATAAAGACCTAATACATAATTCATTCGATCTTGTGGTGTTACTGAATACTTTCTTTTCTCCATAATTCCGTCCCCCTTTAGGACTTTTTGTATAAACCTATTTTCCATATGCTTGTAATTTTTCTAGTCATTTTTCTTCAAGAGCTAATAACGCTTATTTTTCGAATTTTTAACAAAATCATCTTCTCCGTATTGGTTTCATTCTTTTTGCAGGTGATATATCCATTATTTCATTGTTATCAGCATTGCCTAACCTTCCAATATAACCAAACAAAAATAAATTAAGTTTACATATACATAAACATTTTATTATAACGTCTACAAATTATCAATACGACAAATAAATCATTTTTATGTCTGTCAATAAAAAACAATATATTCAAGGACCACTTCATAATAAAAGATTGATAGGCATGTATATGTACCCATATCACTATCAAAATAAGAATGAGAATTTTCCCAAAAAAATAAGCTGAAAATATTGATTTTACAGTAAAAAAAGCCCCTCCATTTTGAAAATGAGTAGGGCTATTTCCAATTTGAATTTTATAAAAGAATGATTATCATAAATAATATTTTACTTTTTAGTCTACCTTATTATTTTTAATCCATTTCCCTAATAAATGAATGGATTTTATTCATATAATTTGAGGTGGTATCGTTGGTTTTTAAAAATAGAAAGCTTATTTTCAAATCAAATGAAAAAGAGGTGAAATTATAGATATTCATGTAGAAATTTCGTTTTGGGGATACTTAAAATCTTAAGGTGATGGGCATGTGGTGTTACACTTTAAAAGCTTTATAAAATTATAAAATTTATAGATATAGCAGATTTTCTTTATTAATAATCATTTGTATGTACGTTTACTCACACACATACAAATGATTTATAAAGCCACAATTAAGTGAAAACATCTTTTCCGTTACGATAACATCATAGCCATGTCTTCTGCTGCATTTGTAATTAGTTTTAAACCAAATGTTTCTTGTAATACATCAAGCACACCAGGTGAAATAAATTCAGGCGCCTTTGGACCGATGCGAATATCTTGAATTCCAAGACTAAATAAGCCAAGCAAAATAGCAACCGCTTTTTGTTCAAACCATGATAGCACAATACTTACTGGCAATTCATTCACTTCACATTGGAAAGCATCAGCTAATGCAGCTGCTATTTTCACTGTAGAAATGGAATTATTACACTGTCCTAAATCAATGTAACGCGGAATTTCCGTACCAGGTACAACACCGTAATCCACATCATTAAAGCGGAATTTGCCGCAAGAAGTCGTTAAAATAACCGTTTCTGGCGGAAGTGACGTTGCTAATTCACGATAATATTCTCCGCCTTTTCCCGGTGCATCACAACCGGCGATAACAAAGAAACGCTTTATCTTCCCCTCTTTTACTGCATTAATAATTTCCGGAGCTAATGATAATACTGTATGATGATGAAACCCTGTTACTAACTGTTCATCCGACTCCATATGTACTTCTGAAAGTTCTAGTGCTTTTTGAATCAATGGTGTAAAATCATCATTTTCAATTTTTTGTACACCCTCTAAACCTGCAATGTCATATGAAAAGAATCGATCAGAGTATGATCCTTTAATTGGCATAACACAGTTCGTTGTAGCTAATATGGCACCAGTAAATTTTTCAAAAAGGCGTCTTTGATCATACCATGCCTTACCGATGTTTCCTTTTAAATGTTTATATTTTTTCAGTTGCGGGTATCCGTGTGCTGGTAGCATTTCAGAATGCGTATAAATATTAATGTCTTTTCCTTCTGTTTGCTTTAATAATTCTTCTAATGCAAATAAATTATGGCCCGTAACTACAATTGCTTTACCTTCTACACGATTTTGTGTAATTTGTACAGGTTCTGGCACACCAAAATGATTCGTATGTGCCTCATCTAATAATTCCATCACCCGTAAAGCTGATTTCCCCACTTTCATAGCCATATCAATATGCTCTTGTTCGTTAAAATTAGAATTTGTTAATGTCATATATAAAGCTTCTTGTGTTGTAGCATCTACAAATCCATCCGTATACCCTAGCTGAGCAGCATGTGTGCGATAAGCTGCAATTCCTTTTAGCCCAAACACAATCGTATCTTGTAGACTCGCAATCGTTTCATTCTTGCCACAAACACCCATTACTTTACATCCGCCTGTTGGCGTTTGTTCACATTGATAACAAAACATATCATCCCACCCTCTCCCAATCATTCATTACACCTTAAGCATAATACCCATTGAAAAAAAGTGATGTGATATCAATCACAATAATATATAAAGATTTGTGACAGTTCATATTGTTGACATAATATTTTTATTGACACTAAAAAACAAGCATTAGTGTGCACACATCTTTCGATACTTTTAAATAGCTAATTAATTTGGAGAAATATATAAACCGAAAAAAATTTTGAGTCCCATGTACAAATAGTTGAAATTCATCACATATGAAAATAGACATACAAATACGCTCTTCTTTCTATCATTCAATAGAAAGAAGAGCGTATTTGTCATTTTAAGGAACTATCATTTTTTATTAAAGTCTTTATTGTAAACCTTTTTATTTACAATACATTTACATTATCTTAACATTACTTACATTATTTATATGATATATTTATATAGAAGCTACTTAAGAAATTTCATATACATTTTATCTTTATGATCTCTAATCTAATCAATAAAAAGATCATGTTATATTTTTATAACAGGGGTGAATTACGATGACTGAAACTTTAAAAACACTTATAATGCTTGATGCTACTTACGTTGTTATTGCAATTATGACAGTACTAGTATTTGTATACTTGGAATTAAAATCTCAGTAATATATGCTGACGTAATTGACAGATTCAGCATTTAAATATAGTTAGAAGAAAGAGAGGAGAAAATTATTTCTCCTCTCTTTTGTATTTCTACAATTTCTTATTTTAATAAATCCAATGTATGTAAAAGTAATCCCTTGTCTCCTACTTTCCCGTGACCAGGTACTACCGAATTTATATTTCCATATCGCTTCAGCACATTCTCAATCGATGTAGACCATTCATTTACATACGCATCCGCAACATTTCCTAAATCTTTAGCTTCCGCAGATTTTACTAAACAGCCTCCAGCTAAAATTTGATATTGTGGCAACCAAACAACAATATTATCTTCTGTATGTCCTTTGCCTGGATAGAACGTTTCTACTTTTGTATTGCCAAACTTCAAATTCGTAACTGTTTGTAAATCTCCAAGTGGCTCTTCATATCCACTTTTCTTTGCTAGTTCTGCGGTTAATGCTGTACTATGCGCTTTAATTCCTCTTTCTTTCAACGTTTTTATTCCGCCAATTCGATCAGCGTGCGCATGTGTAATAATGACATCCGTTACGCGCTTCTGAAATTTCTTTTCTACCATTTCTATTAGTTCCTTCGTTAATTTGTCATCCCAAGAAGAATCAACAAGTACTAACCCATTAGAAGTATTAAGAACTAGACCGTTCGAAGGAACTGCTTCTCCATTAAAATAACCTAACTCCGTATGAACCCATACATTCTTGTTTAACTGAGATATTGAAATGGTTCCCGTCTCATTTTTGATTACTGTTTTCTCTACCTTTTGTGATGCTTGTACAGAAGAAATTGTGCTAACAAATTGAATTGTCCCTATTAAGCTTACACATAATCCTACTTTTAACAACGTATTCTTTTTCATGTTATCAACCCTTTCTTTCAAGCTAAATAGTTATTACCTATATTAGACAATTCATCTCAAATGTTTGTTCCATCTTCATTTGCATACTTTTATGTAATTAACAAAAAAGCGTACAAAATTTTGTACGCTTTAAAACTTAATCTTCCATTCCATAATTCTCAAACTCTTCCTCATTCCCATAAAATACATTCAAATCAATATACTTTTCTTTTCCATTTTTCTATTACACTTAAAACCAAAATTATATTTTGTTAAATTATAACATTCGGACTATAATTTATTTATAGCCCATTAACGGAGGTGTTTGCAATGACTCTCTTCGCTTCACAAACATTATTTATAGTAGCAATCATTTCATTTGCACTAGCTTATTTCATCGGAGTAAAGCAGTACACTTGGCTCTTATCAGGATTCAACGAACGCCGCGTGCCTGATAAAGTGAAACTATCAAAAATAGTAGGTCTTTATAATTTAATTGCTGGTGTCATTGCGACAATCGGTAGTGTCTTCACTACGCCTAATGTCACAATCGTTATTCCTATCATTATAATTGGACACTTTATTATCACCGCTTATGTAAATACACGCATGGTGCAGTGAAAAAAGATCACCCAAATGGATGATCTTTTTTATAATTTATTAACATATTGCTTCGCTTCTAGTAAGGAAAAACCAAAAGCTTCTCTTACTCTCTTAACTACTGTAACTTTTTTGCCTTCTTCTACAAGCTGGCGTAGTTCTTTATTAATTTCAGGTTCTCTTTCTACAATTCCCATTTCTTTCGTAATTAATTGTAATCTATCTTCAATTCTCTTTAAATGCGCATCATTTTTCTTTTCAATTGTAGTTAATTTTTCAGCGATATAAATGAAACCAAAGGCTACTATCAGTATAACCATCCAGAATTCCATGAATGTTCCCCCCTTACTAACTTTCATTTGCTTTAATCCCACTAACTTATGTAAATTTTACCACAATAAACATTTAATGTATAATATCACTATATCAAACTGTTAATAAAACCTATTATTTTAGGGGGACACTTTATGAAAAGATTTTTAAATACGTTACTTCAATTTGTAGTTCTTTCAATCGTGCTACATTTGTTATTTGATATAGTTGGTTGGCTTGTTTTCAATGCACCAATTAAAAACAAACAAATCATCATTTCTTTAATAACAATCTCATGGGTTATGTACATGTACCGAGACAATTTTTTTCAAAAGTTCACTTCAAACTAACTAAAAAAGAAAACACTTCATTGGTGAATGACGAAGTGTTTTCTTTTTTTTACTACTGTATAATAAAAATACTATTCTGTCTTTAAAGAAAGGAGTCACCATGAACTTAAAAAGTAGCAATATATACGAGAAAATGAACCAATATTCCGTTGCAGGTTTAAGCCTCGCTGTTATATGTAATGGCAAACTAGATGAAGCGACTGCCTTTGGAACACTTGAAGCTGGAACAACTAGAGCTGTTACTACAAATTCTCTCTTTAATTCTTGTTCTATCAGCAAATTCATCACTACAATGCTCGTACTAATGTTATCAGATCAAGAAATCTTGCATTTAGACGAAGACGTAAATGATAAACTCACATCTTGGAACATTCCTACTAATCTATTTACTTCACAAAAAAGCATCACTTTGAGAAACTTATTAAGCCATCAATCTGGACTCATTGATCCACCTAATAGTTTTGAACATTATACACCTGCCAAAGGCTTACCTAATATGTCTGAGCTCCTTTCCGGTAAAACACTATATTGCCCCGTACCTATAGAGGTAACTTATAAACCAGAAAGTGAATTTCACTACTCAGACGCAAACTTTTGTATAATCGAACTACTACTAGAAGATATTACAGGAAGATCATTTAGTCAGTTATTAGAAGAACACATCTTCCAGCCATTACAAATGAAAAATAGTACACTTTTTTCTCCAAAAGACATAGATAAAACCGATGTTTTTGCTTGCGGACATAATAAAGATAGAACTGTAACAAATGAGAAGTATCCATTTTATCCATTCGCAGCTGCTTCAGGTATTTGGACAACACCAACTGACTTATCAGCTTTAGTTATTGAAATCATTCATTCCTTACAAGGAAAGGGCAAACTAAAACTTTCTCAAAAATTAGTAATAGACATGATTTCTCCTCAAGGTTGCTCAAAATGGACTGGATTAGGTGTTTTTCTAGATGATTCTAATGGGAAATTACAGGTTTATTCACTCGGATGGGGCGTTGGATTTCAATGTATGATGGTTTGTTATCCATACTGTGGGAATGGTGCTGTTATTATGACTAATTCCGATTTAGGTGTTCATCAAATGGAAGGGATCATTGGTGAGGTTGTAAAAACGTTATCCTTATAATGAAAATAAAGAAGCTGTTCCTTCCAGCTTCTTTATCTATATAACATTTTTCGCAACAATTTTTATATGTTCTGGTGCGATAATCTCCGTTATACTTTCTTGGAAATCTTCCCACAACATTTCTTCCAAATGTTCTAACTGCACTTCAACATGAGTGCATTCTAAATTATGTATATTTAACAGTGCATAATGATCTTTTTTCTTAATTACTAAATATTGATTTTCCTCTGTCACAAGTACAGAACCTAATCGGACTCCTAGTAAGCGTTGATCATCAAACTTCATAATTACTTCTCCTTCCCTCATATAAACAAAACTACAATGAAAATAATTACATTTATGGAAAAAACACGCTTATTTAGACTATATCATAATTTACTAAAATAGAAATATCTTTTTCTGTTTTAATAAAAATCCCTATTTTTTCATATATTTCGATACAAAAAACTTTCTCAATATTAAATTTGAATTTTCAGTTTTTAATTCTATGAAAATCTATTATAATAAAGTTAATAAATGTTTGACCTCTCCTAATTCATGTACATATGGATGATCAGTAGTTATTGCTACTGATCTATTTTTTTGATTTCAGAAAGTACATACTCTGCATCCTTTCCTACACCACAAATAAGTGCGGAACCCCTTTGAGATTGCCAAGGTAAACCGATATAATACAATCCTTTTACTGGACTGATTCCCTTTATATGATTAGGAAATCCTTTCTCATTCACTGCCTGTTCAATTTCAATCCAATTATAATTTTGTACAAAACCAGTTGACCATATAACGCTTTCTGCACTATAAGTATCACCATTCTGAAACATAATGTTATTTCCTGATGCACTTACTACTTTTTCTTGCCGTTTGATTGCTCCATTACGAATAAGTTTCTTACCTTCAAAACCGAAAATAGGGTCCTTTCTCTTCTGAAACCATCTTCCCCTCTTTGTATTTATTTCAGCGTACAATAAACCCACTTTTTCTAGCAGATTAAAAATACTTTTTCTAAAAATTTGTAACGGTAAAAACGTTAAAGGATGACTAATAGACACCGTAACTTCATGAGTCTTTGCCAGTTCTACTGCAATTTGCATTCCTGAATTCCCACCACCTACTACTAGTACTTTTCCCTTAGGAATTTGTGATGGTGATTTATATTGTGATGAATGTATTTGAAAAATATGTGATGATAGATTTGCTGAAACTGAGGGAATAAACGGTTGCTGAAAAGCACCTGATGCGATAATAACTTTTTTCGTTTGTAAAATTTCTGTAGGAGTATGTAATTCAAATATTTCTTTTTCTTTCTTTATTTTTAGAACTTCCGTTTGTAATTGTACCGGTAATTGAAAATGTCTTGCATATTCTTCTAAATAAGTTGCAATTTCATCTTTATATGGAAATTCATTTTTTTCACCTATTAACGCCATACCCGGCAAGCTACTGTAAGACCTTGGGGTAAAAAGCTGCAAAGAATCATATCGATTTCTCCATGAATCACCAACTCGTTTTCCTGCCTCAAGTAATAAAAAATTATACCCTTCTTGCTTCAAGTAATATCCCATTGTTAATCCAGCTTGACCCGCCCCAATAATAATTAGATCTTTCATTCTAATCCCTCCTCTTCTTAAACATATGAATACTTGTTCATATATTCATACGTTTCCATAATCATAACATTTTCTTTTTATATGATTCAATATCTACTCAAAATAAAAAAGAGCAGTTCACTGCTCTATGAACTACTCTTCATTCCATTTCTACAATTTTTCCTCGTATAGTGTAATTCTATTTGAAAACGGATCAATTACAGTTAATTCAATTGTACCCCAAGGTGTTTTTTCTATATTCGGCTTCGAATAAGCATATTCTTTACTTAATACTCAGAATGATAATCCTTTACATCATCTATTTTGATCCGAATCGCACCACCTGGTGAGGCATCACCATGATGTTCTGATAAATGTATCACAGCATCCTGTAACGAAATTTGCAAATATAATGGCATATTTTCCTCATACCGATGTTCCCAATCCAGTTTAAATCCTAAAAAACCTAAGTAAAATAGTTTTGCTTTTTCAATATCAAAAATTCTAAATATAGGTGTTATCATTTATACTCTCCTCCTATTTATAAACATCTGCTGCCAATTCTCCCAAAACTTCCACGTTTACTACTTCAAAACAACCATCATTCTTCTTTATTATCTCTTTATCACAAAAAACATTTAATGTGCGCAACAAATGCCGATAGCTCGTTCCTAACAATTCCGCTGTTTCCGTTAAATTCCCACTAAATACAATTCTATTTCCGTGCTGTACTGCCCGTTCTCCTGCTGCTAACATGTAACTCGCAAGTCTATTTTCAAGCGGATACAATAAATTAATTGTACTATTTTTTGAAAGTCGATTTAACTTATGTGCTAACGATCCACAAATACATCTTAAAAATTTCGCATCATGAAATAGCTGATTTCTCACTTTTCCTAATGGTAAACCAACACAATATGAATCTGCCATCACTTGTACGTTTGAAGTTGTCTTTTGAGAATGAATTAACTCCACATCTCCTAACAGCTGCAAGCTATCATAAAAGCATAATAATACAGATTTCCCGTTACTTAATGTATTAAACGCTTTCGCTTTTCCTTCAACGAAGAAAAATAAATAATCTATCTCTTCATTTTCTCTACAAATAAACTCATTCTTTTTAAAAAATATAAGTTTCATATATGGCTTCATATCATGACTAAAAAATGAATCAATATTATTTTTCTTCATATACTCTGCTAATTTAATAGAATTACATACTTTCTTCATAGTTCCCCACCTTTACAACTCATCCCCATTGTAATCAAAATTTTCTTCTTCCACTATGACATATGTCATAACAATACACAATTTCAGCATGATACAGTCATTACAAATATGAAATACAAAGGGGATATTACATTGTATAACTTTCTTTCTGTCTTTATTGGTGTGCTCATCGCCGTTATGCTTCCATTGAATGGAATTTTATCTGAGTTAATTGGCAAGTACACAGCAAGCGTGGTCATTCACCTTGTCGGTTTAATTGCAGTTATCTTCATTTTAATCATAAACAAAAATAAAATTCGTTTCGATAAAAGTATTCCACTTTTTTTATATAGCGCTGGAGCGATTGGAGTATTCACTGTTCTTTTTAACAATATAAGTTTCTCCGTCCTTGGTGCTTCTATTACGATCGCATTAAGTTTACTCGGTCAATCTATTGCTTCCATCGTTATTGATCATTTCGGCTTATTAGGAATGAAAGTTGCAAAGTTTGAAAAGAAAAAACTAATTGGATTATGTTTCATCTCTTCTGGAATTATAATCATGACAATTTATTAATGGGGGCAAGAAAATGTTATATATTACGATCGCTATTTTAGCTGGTGTTTCTATCGTTGTTGCTAGAATTATTAACGCGAATTTAGCAAAGGAAATTGGAAACTGGGAAGGCACGTTTTTCAATTATATTACTGGATTATTTTTCTCTATGTTATTTTTAATTTTCAGTTCAGATTCATTGTATATCCCTATTCATAAGTTGCAATCTATTCCTATCGCCGTATACTTAGGCGGATTAGTAGGAGTTATCGTTATTTCATTATCCAACTATATTACTCCTAAAATATCAGCCTTTTATTTAACATTACTCATCTTTATCGGACAATTATTTGCGGGGACTATTATTGATTTCTTCCTGACAAATGAACTCTCAATTGGTAAAGTTATCGGTGGCATTTTCGTATTAATTGGGCTCACTTACAATTTACTCATAGATCGCCCGATAAAAACTGTGAAGCATAACCAAGTTCAACTATAATACTTTACGCTTACCTATCATATATTAATAGAAAAGCTCTTCACACGAAGTAATAGAGAGGAGAAAATCCTATTAAAAAAATTATTTTATTGCTAGGTAGCGTATTAATTATTTCTGGAATTGCATGGTTTATAAACTCGGGAAAATCTATTCAAGATCTCTATACTGCAAATAAGCCGAAAAAGAAAGCTACTATTATTTCAAGCTCGCGAGATCCAAATGAGCCCCCTGTTTTTTTAGGTAAACAGGAAATAAAAGATATACATGTCGAATCAATTAAAACAAAACAGGATATCTTTCTCACAAAAACAGATGAATTAAAAACGTTTATTAACAGTATGAATACCGCAAAAAAAGGTAAATTAACATTAGATGAAGAAGGATCAGACTTAATAGATTGTGATATGTGGATTACTTTCGAGGATGGAACTTATAAAAAATATTTCATATGGGTAGTTGATCATCACAGCAGCGAAGTGATGATTGCTCAGCAAGATACTCCTGATGATGTAAACCTTACGTACTATCAGTTAAACGAAGAGAGTTCAAAAAAAGTTTATAATTTATTTAAAAAAATTATTTAAACGAAAAAGTCATGAGCACGCGAACTCATGACTTTTTGCACTATATATACTCAGGGAACACTCTACAACCCTTTTCCTGCTCTATATCATGACCAAAGAAAACAATTGGTTTCTCTTTCGCCACAACTCCTTTTAAACGTTTAATTGAAGATAAAGCTAATTCTGGATCAAATCCTGCGAACGGCACTTCATCTTCAAAATTCTCTTTCGTGTACGATGCATCAATTGTTAATAAAACTGAACCGGATTGCTCCGTCTCAATGAATAACGACTGATGGCCTGGAGAATGACCTGGCGTATACAATAATTGAACACCTGGTACCACTTCATAATCCCCTTCAATAATTTTGTAGTTCAAATGCGGTAATATACATTCTTTCATATATTCTTCTCTATGAAGTGCTGCCTCATATTCCGTTCGCTGCACAATAATCGGTGTATTTGTAAAAGCACCGTTTCCTCCTGCATGATCAAAATGTAAGTGAGAACTAATAATATATAAAAGGTCGTCCGGCTCATACCCTACACGCTTTAATATATTCACGATTCTATCTTCTTCAGTCATTTTCGGTAAAATCTGTCCTTCAACAAATGTACCGTTAAAAAGCCCTTCATTATTAACTGCACTTTCTGGCATACCTGTATCTACTAAAATAGGCCCCTCTTCTGTCTCCAAAAGATAACACCATACAGGTAAGTTCAATAAATTCCCCGGCGCGAGTGTACCATTAACAGAAGAATGATCTAACATACAACGACCTGCTGGGATGAAATAAAGCTTCTTTACTGTCATTATGTATCCACCTTTACATTTAGTTTGGGATAAAGTAATACAATAAAAAATTCTTCTTTTTAGAAATAAACTCCTTCTAGACTATCAGTACAGCTTACATAAAAATGAAACATTAACACCGATTAACGCTGAAAACTTAAAGAAAGCACATGCACTACTTGAAAGCGGGCACACCATTGGGAAAATCGTATTAGAGAGATTTTAATCATGATAGTGACAGATAGTATGTGAAACTATATTAACGATTTTTCGAATATATCTATCATAACGTACAATATATCAACGATTTTTCGAATATATCTATCATAACGTACAATATATCAACGATTTTTCAAATATATCTATCATAACGTACAATATATCAACGATTTTTCAAATATATCTATCATAAATCAAATTATATCAACGATTCGTCAAGCTATATCGACTTATCGACAAATAGCAACAATAAGAAATGGCTGTTCCAGATGAACAGCCTTTTCTTTATTTACTTGAAATCTCTTTATTATTTTGAACGTCTAACGGAGCTCGCATTCCTATTCCGAAAGCATAGAAACTAATTGTAACGATAGCTAAGAAAATAATACCTACAACTAATGAAATACGAGTATCATCGTTAAACCACATTCCGATTAATACCATAATTAAAAAGGCAATCGTTAAATAGTTTGTTACAGGAGCAAATGGCATTTTGAATGGATGATCTTTCATCTCTGCTCCCTTTTCTTTTCTAAAATTAATTTGACTAATTAAAATGACAAACCATGGTACCATACCAGGAAGTACACTCGCACTATATACATATACGAATAAGTTTTTCGGTGCGATGTAACTTAAAACAACACCAACCGCCAGACCGATAATTACGCCAACTGTACCAAATAAAGGTACACCATTTCCAGAAAGTTTCGTAAAATATTTCGGTGCTTGTCCATTTACACCTAACGTATAAAGCATACGACCAGCACTATAAATACCACTATTACAACCAGACATTGCTGCTGTAATAACAACAAAGTTAATAAGTCCAGCTGCTGCCGTAATACCAACCTTCGCAAAAGTTGCTACGAACGGACTACCAATTGTACTTAATTGATCCCACGGATACACAGTTACAATAACGAAAATAGCACCAATATAGAAAATTAAAATACGCCAAATTGTACTTTGAATCGCTCTTGTAAGTGTCTTCTTCGGATCCTTCGCTTCACCAGCAGTAATACCGATTAATTCCACACCTTGATATGCTCCCACTACAAGTGATAAAGCAAAGAAGAATCCTGAAAAACCACCTGTAAAGAAACCGCCATTTGACCAAAGATTTGATATACCAATCGCTTCTCCGCCGTTACCAATTCCAAAGAAAATAAGTCCAAATCCCGCAATAATCATTAATAGAATCGTAACGATTTTTATCATCGCAAACCAAAATTCAAATTCACCAAATGACTTAACAGAAATTAAGTTAGCTGCGCCAAGAATAACCATTGCAATTACACCTGGTATCCAAGCTGGTAAGTCCGGGAACCAATATTGCATATATGCTCCAACCGCAATAATTTCTGACATCCCAACGATTACCCACTGGAACCAGTTACTCCACGCTGTCATATAACCAGCTAACGGGTGAATATACTTATGACCGAACGTCGCAAATGAGCCTGTACTTGGCTCCATATACAACATTTCTCCCATGGCACGCATGATGAAGAAGATGAAAATACCTGCAATTGCATAAGCAAGCATTACTGACGGACCTGTCCATTTAATTGTACTGGCTGACCCCATAAACAAACCAACACCAATCGTTCCGCCTAAAGCAATCATTTGAATATGACGTGCTTCTAAACCTCTTTTCAATTCTTTGTTTGCCACTTCACTTCCCCCTCTTAGATGATTCATAGCCGCATTTTAACACAAGATGCTTTCCCCTAATTCCTTTCGGCCCTGAAAATGATGAAGCAAACGTCATTTTACACTAGCTTTAAAGCTATCCTAAAATCGTTTTGCGCTCCTAATAAAATTCTCAAAACCTTTCATCTTCCAATATTCTATAAATCTTAAAATTACTTACCTTATATTAATTCATTAATCTGAAAAATTCAATTATTTTTTCAATAAATTATTATACATAAGTCTGATTAATTTTTAACTAAATTAACAATAAAATACATCTATTCAATATGATTCCGGCATGTATATTATTACAATATAAATAACCGAGGAGAGTATTTCTTCCTCGGTTTCATATCTCAATACTTCAACCTTTATAGTTAATAACGTAATTCCCCACACATTCGATTTATATACCAATGAGAAATTTAATATATTAATAAACTACTAACTTCTTTACCCCAGCCAAAATATAAAAGAGTCTCATTAAAAAATGAGACTCTTTTACAATTTCATATTTAAATCGATTTCGAAGTTTGCTTACCAAAGATAAATACCCTAGTAAACACTACCATTATAACTACAATAACCAAAAAATAAAGTGGCATCACTAGTAACGAGCCTGTATGCAGCTGACTCATTCCCAAAATTGTCATCGTTACAATTACATAGTACCCTAAACTAAACAATGCACCTGCTGTACCAATGACATCTTGAAAATCTACTAACGCTAAACTTAAACAGTTAGGTAACGCTACTCCAATCCCTAATAACAATATAAACATTGCTATTAAAAATACAACCATATATATTACATTCGGATTTAATCCAATAAACGTAATAACAGATAAAAGGATAGCTCCCCCTGTCATTACGAGACAACCGATATATATAATTTTCTCTGGTTTATAAGTAGCAAGTAAACGTTTTGAAATTTTCGCTCCAACAATAGAAGCAGATGCAACAACAATTCCTAGAAATCCATACATACTAGGCGATAATTGAAAATATTCAATAAAGATAAACGGCGCTTCTGCATAATAGCTAAATAAAACACCATTTGCTCCTCCAATTAACAGCCCATATGTTACCACTTTCGGATTTGTAATTAACCTCTTCGAGACTGAAAATACATTTATTTTATTCGTTACTGAGACCGTTTTTGTTTCAGGGAGAGAAACAAACGTATACAGAAAAATACCGATACTCATAACTACTAAACTTAAAAATACTATTTTAAATCCAAACATTTGATCAAGAAAGCCACCAATTAACGGTCCTATCGCTGGTGTAAAAGCAATGACTGCCGAGATTTGAGCAAACATAACATGCCTCTTATGCCCTTCTACACTTTCACGAAGAATCGTTTGCGTCACAACTGATCCTGCACTTGCTCCAAACGCTTGAATAAAACGACTTACCAATAAAACTTCAATGGAATTTGCAATATAGCATAAGAAACTCCCAGCGCCATATACGACAATTCCAAGTAACATCGCCCGGCGACGACCAATTATATCTGATAACCACCCAATAAAAAATACACCTAACGCAAAACCAGCAAAATACACACTAAGTGTTAACTGCACCTCATTATTACTTACATGTAACGCCTTTGAAATATCAGGTAACGACGGTGTGTAAATCGTTTCACTAATTTGCGGAAATGCGACAAGAACAATCATTAACAAAAGTGATGGTACTGAGACTTTTTTCATTTTTCATACCCTCCTATAACTTTGAAAATCTCAGAAATAAAAAGACTTTCCTTAGCTACGGAACAGGAGGGGCCATTATAGAAATCCGTTCATAAAACAACAAAGAAAACACCTCAATTACGTATGTTAATACTTATAGGAGGGTAATATTAACATCGATTTTTAAATATACTTTTTCAATTATATTACATACTGCGTTTCTTTTACTAGTGCTCGGCCTTGGAGGATTGTTAAAAAGATAACTTGATGCAGTCACCTTTTTATGGAATAATTAGAAATAGTTTGAATTCGTAAGTTTAATTATTAAACGATAGACTAGCATATTTTAATGTCACAAGCTTACAAACTGGAGGCCTTTCGTAATGATTGAAATTTTAAGGACAGTAGTAAACTTTCTAATTTCTCTATTCTCAGGAGAATTACCATTTGTATATTATGTATGGATTATTACCCTATTCCTAATTCAAATAACCCAATCTACTCTAAACTATAAACTCTTTAACAAGAAAGGCAATTTCAGCACTTATATATCGGAAGGATTACTTGCTTTTATTATTTTATTGTTTGGAGGAATATTAGTATCTAAGTTACTTGCTTACATAATAGACGATCCTACTATTAGTATGACGAATTTAACACATTATTTTGTTTCTCTTATCATATTAACTATATTTGTCGTAATAACCTGTGTTAAAGACTTTATAGAGACATCTATAAAGAATAAAAATATATCTCTTTTGAGCTTTTTAGTAATTTCCTTAATAACAAGCATACTTTCATTCAAGTTTTTATCACCTTTAATTGAAGGTTCTTTTTCTCTTTCTAAATCTTTTATAACTACTTTAATCATTCTTGTAACTATATCAATCCCTCTATTAATTTCCTTAGAGGATAAGTATGCAGATGAAGGAGAAACGGAAAATTTATAGTTTCTCATTTACATAAAAGAAAGAGGGAGCTCCCCTCTTTCTTTTAAATCATCCCTTTTAATATCAATCCTAAAACTGACATTATTATCGCGCTAATAATAATTCGCAAAATCCAAGTTGTGTTTGTACTTATTTTTTCTAATTGCTTATTGATTGTTGCTATATCTTTCTCATTAATAGTAGTACGCGTTTCTAAAGCACGAATGTCTCTCATAATTTCTTTTTGCTCCGCCTTGAGACTGTCAATTTTAGCGTAAACATCTTCCATATATTCACACCCTCTGTTCATCTTAATAGAAAAATCTATATATATTATGAGACAACCCTCTTACCTGTGAATACATTGCGTACATCCGCGTACCAAATTATTTGTACAATCTAATTGAATTATTCATATGTTTCCTATCTTCTATATAAATCAGCGTTAAGATAAATTAAAAAAGGAATCCCTTGTTTATTTAACAACAAACAAGGTGCAATCCAACATTCGGGAGCACCTACGATAATTTCTATTGTTTTCATATTTACAACTCCATATAATCAGTATGATTTTTTGAAGAAGCCACTTTTTGAACTGTTTAAAGTATACTAATATGAATACGAAATAGCTGTATTGATAAACTCTCTAGAACAATAAATATACTGGCTGAAACGGATCTATATCCAATATTTTTTCCGGTAACATGAATGGTTATTTCTGATAAATACGTTTGTATATCATTGTTTTCAAAAATTTCATCCTCAACCTTTACAATATCTGCTTCACAATCTACTTCTTTAAAAGTTTTCAATAATTTTGTTTCCAATAAACTACAATCAAAATTCTCATCTTTTATTACGGCAAATTTAACCTTCATATCGATTTCCCCATTTTTAACAAACTAAAATCATTAAATCAATATAAATATATATTATTCTATTAAATAATTCAAAATATACGCTTCTCATATACATTATTAAAAATCAGTTCTAAAGAATTAAATGCAAAAAGAAATTACATATACAAATCCCCTATTTCAACTTAACTTTGTGTAATAATGCATATTTCAAATACATTATTTCCTTTCACTCATACTTTTATCATTGAGTTTTTATTCACAAATTCGTAACACATATATATGAGTTATTATGCTAAAATTAGTTTATTCACAAGAAGAAGTTATTCTTAATAAATCAATCATTTTTAATACCCTGTTTAAAGCCTTGCCCCCCTGCAAGGCTTTTTCCTATTTAACTAGAGTAGTAGTTTTCGTTATGCATCTCTCCCCTTTGTTCCTTACCCTACAAATAATACTGAATGTTTATTTTACTTTTTCAACATCCTTACTCGCTCTGTTCGAGAGCTCTTTACCAAATATTCAATCTAATGATAAAATTGACCAAATTAATATTTTCATCCATAACTGTATCAAAAAGTACACTAAAGAAAAAATAGCACTCTCACGATTAAGTAAACGCGAGCTTTTTTCTTCTATCTACTTACTATTTAAGGTTAATAGTTTAGTAACAAGATTTAAAAATTCGACTTAAATTCATTAATGAATGGAGAGGTTTATATGAAATTAAAAGACAAAGTAGCAATCATAACTGGTGGTGCAAGTGGAATTGGCGAATCTACTGTTCGTCTTTTTATCGAAGAAGGTGCAAAAGTAGTTATTGCTGACTTTTCTGAACGTGGAAAAGAACTATCAGATGAATTGAATGCACATGGATATAATACATTATTTATTAAAACCGATGTAACAAAAGAGGCAGATATTAAACAGCTAATTCATGAGACAGTAAGTACATACGGTAAATTAGATATTATGTATGCCAATGCCGGCGTTGCTGATGATGCACCGGCAAACGAATTATCCTATGAAAAGTGGAAAAGAACTATTGATATTAATTTGTCTGGGGTATTCCTTTCTGATAAATATTCGATTGAACAATTTCTTAAACAAGGTACAGGTGGTGTCATCGTTAACGCTGGTTCGATTCATAGTTTTGTTTCATTACCTACACCAACAGCATACTCCTCTGCAAAAGGTGGTGTGAAACTATTAACTCAAAATTTATGTACTGCCTACGCTAAATATGGAATACGTATTAACGCGGTGTGCCCTGGTTATATTGACACCCCTTTACTAGGTAGTGTTAATCCTCAACAGAAAGAATATTTAGCTTCACTTCATCCACAAGGCAGACTTGGAACACCAGAAGAAGTCGCTAAAGCTGTCTTATTTTTAGCAAGTGATGATGCTAGTTTTGTTAACGGCACAACACTTCTTGTTGATGGAGGCTATACTGCACGTTAATTTAAAAATTTTGAAGCACCCTAAAAAATATATAGTCTTCAACAAGAAAAAGCGCCATCACAAGTGACGGCGCTTTTTCTATGTAAGAGCAACTAGAAGATATCCTTCTAGCCTACTCCCATTTATAAGTCCAAAACTGTTCAAGTTGCAGCCATTTTAATGTTGCTGCATCTTTGTTTTTTATTTTTGCATGCGTGTCTTCAAGCATTGCTTCTGTTTGTGAACGGTGCGCACCTAATGCAGTTAATTTATGATCAAATACTTCACTAATGTTATTTACAACATCCGGTTCTCCTAATACTGCTTCACGATTTTTCGTAATCGCAACAGCATGAATAACTGGGCGCTCTTCTTTTGGCATACGTGATACAGCGCGAACGACAGCGCGGCCAAATGCATTATGATCTGGATGTACACCGTGCTCTGGATAAAATGTAATAATTCGAGATGGATTTACTTCTTGAATGATTGCTTCAATTTTGTCAGCAACGAAATCAACATCTTCAAATTCTAACGTTTTATCATGGAAGCCAAGCATTCTTAAATCTTTAATACCCATCGCTTCACAAGCATCTTTCAATTCTTTCTTACGGATATGTGGAATCGTTTCACGGTTAGCGAATACGTTCTTACCCATGTTACGTCCCATTTGTCCTAGAGTACCACATGCATATGTTACAGGTACTCCTTGATCTGTTAATAAGCGAATTGTCCCTCCCGCAGCATATGCTTCATCATCTGGATGCGGAAATACAACAAGTACATGTCTCTCCATAAGTTTCCCTCCTTCTTACTTAAATGGTGTTAAGCTTAACTCAAGTGCAACTGCTAGACGACCTAAATTATCATGTCCAGCTAATAATAAACGCTCTTGATCGTCTACTTCCCAGTGCGTAATACCTTCAGCATATACCCAACCGTGATCCATTTTCAGACCAACTCGGTATGGATTTGTTCCAGTTATCTTCCCGCGTTCAAAACGGATAATCGCATTTCGAATGAAAGCACCAACTGTCATCATCTTTTCATTTATGTGTGATGCATACGCTCCGTTTGTCGTTTCTAAATGAATATATACATCTTTATTTACAAAACGTTCAATTTCATTTTGAATAAGAGAACTATCTTTTACTATTTCCATCGGAATTCACCTCTTTAAACCATTTTACGCAAAAATAATGTAAATTGCTATCTCTATATTAGAGGACAACGCTCACTTTTCCTAATAATTTGCACTGTGTTTTTTATATTTTTTATATGATATGTAAAAAATACATTTTTTCCTTCACTTTGTTAAATAGTTTTCTTTCTTTTTTGAATTTGCTACAATATATTTTATCCCGTATTATTGCAGCGAGATACATTTCGACAATTGAATACATAATTTAAAGAAGGTGACATGATTGGAACAGTCAGCACATGAAGTAGCAAATTGGCAATATTATTTTGCAATTGCCGTATTTTTAATCACGTACGGATTTATTATTTCTGAGAAATTGAATCGTGCTGTAATCGCACTATTCGGTGCTGCTATTATGATTATTTTTGGAGTTGTAGATTTACATACTGCTTTCACATCACATATTCAATGGGAAACGATTACCCTTTTAATTGGGATGATGATTCTCGTACATATTACGAGTCAATCAGGCGTCTTTGAATTTGTGGCCATTAAAGCGGCAAAAGGAGCTGGCGGAAAACCGATTCGCATTTTATTATTACTATCCCTATTAACTGCTGTCGGATCAGCATTTTTGGACAATGTAACGACTGTTTTATTAATCGTTCCTGTTACATTATCCATTACACGTATTTTAAAAGTAAATCCTGTGCCTTATTTGATTTCAGAAGTGCTGTTTTCAAATATAGGCGGAACAGCAACATTAATCGGTGATCCACCTAATATTATGATTGGATCAGCAAACAAGCATTTAGACTTTAACGCCTTTTTACTTAACTTAGCTCCAATCGTAATTATTATTTCTATTGTGACACTTGGCATTATTTACTTCATGTACCGTAACAAACTAAAAACAACACCTGAACAAATCGAAAAACTAATGGCATTAAATGAAAAAGATTATATTAAGGATCAAAGCCTCCTTTTAAAATCTATTTCGATTTTAGGACTAACTATTTTAGGCTTCGTACTTCATTCGATTATTCATGTAGACGCTGCCGTTATAGCGATGACAGGCGCTACACTTCTTATGTTAATCGGCGTGAAAGAACATGATATTGAAGATGTATTTGCCCACGTTGAATGGGTAACCATTTTCTTCTTCGCCGGACTATTCGTTCTCGTTGGCGGGTTAATTGATATCGGACTTATCTCTTCACTTGCAAAAGAAGTAATCGACGTAACAAACGGTGACATCGGATTTGCAGCTATACTTATTTTATGGGTATCTGGCATCGCATCTGCAACAATCGACAACATCCCATTTGTCGCAACGATGATCCCTCTTATTCAAGACTTAGCTACAGGACTCGGACTATCTGTCGATTCTCCGCAAATCGAAGTACTATGGTGGGCGTTATCTCTTGGAGCTTGCTTAGGAGGAAACGGAACGCTAATCGGAGCATCTGCAAACGTAGTCGTTGCTGGTATTGCAAAACGTGAAGGACATGCTTTCTCTTATATGGACTTCTTAAAAATCGGTTTACCATTAACTATTGTTGCACTCTTGTTATCACATGCTTATATATATTTACGTTATTTAATGTAAAAGTTGTATTGCATGAAATTATATCGTCAAATACAAAAGGTTTGCAGCATCCGTGCTGCAAACCTTTTTTCATCACCAAAATATACCGATAATTGCTAAACCGCCTAAAATCATACCACCAATTTGTCCGACAATTGTTGGTGATAATTGAACACCTTTTCTCACTTCAACAACTGGTCTTTCGTGCCTTAGTTGCTGCACTTCACTTTGCAGTTGGTGCACACTTCCGTGTAACTCTTTAATAAGTTCTTTTAATTCGGCGACCTCTTCATTTACTGGTTTTTCCTTTTCTAAATTCATTTTGCATGACTCCTTATAAATTCAATCTACACACTGTGAATTTTCGCCAATTACCATTATATCTCCTGCATACTACATATATAATTTCGAATGTACTTTCTAACCTTGCCGCTCTATCCATTCATCCCGCAATATCCCCATAATGATACGGTCAAAACACTTCCCATCTCTTTGAACCGCTTCTCTCATACAGCCTTCCATTTCAAAACCCATCTTTTTATACAATGCAATGGCAGGTTTATTATACGAAATAACATCGAGACCGATGCGGTGTAAATTCAATTCATAGAAAGCATACTTTAAAATAAGATGTATTGCTTCTTTCCCATATCCTTTTCCTCTATCATTCGCATCTCCTATACCAATGGCTAATAAACCTGTTCTGTTATTCCACTCTATACCATGAATCGCCACAAAACCAATTAAGCGATCTTCTTGAACTGCCCTTACCATGAAAGAAACACTATTCGATCTTCGTCCTTTTAATAACCCATCACTTGCTATTTCATTTAAAGATTGCGGGAATGCTACATCTGTATCAACATTTCTTAAATACTCACTATCTTCTTGCCACATAGCCATTACTTCAGCATCTGTTTCTCTCATAGCTGATAATTTAATCGTTTTATTTCGAAAAAGATTCATTGTCATTTCAAACTCCCCCTTTTTTAATAACGGGGATACTTATTTTAGCCTATTTATCCCCTTGTTCCATAAACTGCTTTATAAACGGGATACTTACAATAAGCGCTGACATTGGCACATCTCCTCTACGTTAAATTAAATTCATTGTATAATTTTTCATTTATTCTAACAATAAAAAAAGACCCTCTAAATTTAGAGGATCTTCCTAACGACGAATCGATATTATTTCGTAAACATTTTCTCCGCTTCATCCATTGCCATTTTGTTTCCTAAAGCAGAATAGTCAAGCCATGGTTGGTCATTGATAATGTATACGTGCTTGCCTTTAACTGCTTTTAAGTCTTTCCAGATTGGTGTTTCTTGAAGTTGTTTAAATGCAGCTTTTGCTTTATCGTCTCTGTTTACAACAACGAAAATAGCATCTGCATCAAAGTCAGGTAATACTTCTTGTGAAATGACTTCGAAAGGACGGTTTACATCGATTTTCTCTACACCATTTGCAGGTTGTAACCCTAGGTCTTGGAATAAAATTGGTCCCATCGGTCTTTTCGTACTAAATACACGCAATTCTTTTGCAGTAACGCGAATTGCCATTACTTTTTCGTTATTACCTAGCTCTTTATCTATTAAACCTTTTACTCGTTTTGATTGCTCTTCGTAATCTTGAATATATTTATCTGCTTCTTTCTCACGGTTTACAAGTTTACCAACTTGTTTTAAATGCTCTCTCCACGTACCTTCATCTAAATTGAAAGAATGTGTTTTTGCAATTTTTTCGTATTTCGCTACATCTTTACCAGCATATTTTTCATCAACATAAATGTCAGTTGGCTTTAATTGAAGTAACGCTTCCATATTCGGATCTGTTACAACACCAAGCTTCTTCGTATCTTTCAACTTCTCTTTAGCGTGCGGTAAGAAATCTTTTAAATCTCCACCAATAACAGAACCTACTGGTGTAATTCCTAATGCAAGTAAATCATTCGTTAAATGAATAGACATTGAAGCAATTTTTGGATCATTACTTTTTTCCGTTTTTTTCGTTGCCTCTTCATTAGCTTTCGTTTGACCACATGCTGCTAATACTAAAATACACATCATGCTAAATAAAATAGTAAGTTTCTTTTTCATATGTTCTCCTCTTTGAAGTATTTATTTTGTTTTTGTAAGTAAATAAAGAAAATACGGTGCTCCTAAAGCTGCCACTACTACACCAGCTGGAATAGAATTTGGCTCAAATATAGAACGACCTATCGTATCTGCTAGCACTAAAATAATCATTCCGATAATGCCAGCTAAAGGAAGAAAGTGTTGATATGTAGTACCTACTAACTTCCTTGCGATATGCGGAGCAACTAAACCGATAAAACCAATTCCTCCTGCCATCGATACACTTGTGCAAGATAATCCAACCGCTGTAGCTAAAAGTAATAACCGTTCTTTTTGAACAGAAACACCAAGTCCTGCTGCTACACTATCACCTAGTGACAATGCATTTAACGTTTTAGATTTTAGCCACGCATAAGGGGTTAGTATGAAAATCCAAGGTAATAATGCAAGGACATGAATCCAATCCCTTCCCCACACGTTACCAACTAGCCATCTAGAAGCGAATGTATACGTCTCATCATTTAACTTGAGAGAGAAAAATAGCGAAATTGCACTAAAGCCAGCTGAAACTGCAATACCAACGAGAATAAGTCTAATGGGAAGTAAACCTTTTGACCGATCACTCGCAAGTAAAATAATAAGAAATGCAGCTAATACTCCTCCGCCAAATGTAAATAACGGTATTAAAATGGATGCACTCTCATTAATAGAATGAAAGAGAGTAACAAATACGATAAGACCGAAAGATGCACCTGAATGCAACCCTAAAATACCAGGATCTGCAAGTGCATTACGTGATAACCCTTGCAAAATCGCACCGGAAATACCAAGACCGATACCGGCTAACATCGTGATTATTATTCTTGGCATACGATAATCATATAGCACGGTTGCACTCTCAAAATTACCATAACCCAAAAGTGTTTCAATTACTCTAAGTGGCGCTATACTCAGTGTCCCTGTATTTAAACTAATTAAAATTACAGCGATACTTATACATCCGAAGATTGTAGTTACAGTAATAGCTCTCTTTTTATCCGTGTTAAAAAGATCTTTCATTTATAACTCCCTCCCAACTTTACGTGCTATATAGAGGAAGAACGGAACTCCAACAAGAGCTACCATAATCCCTATCGCAAGTTCCTTAGGAGGATTTACTGTTCTTGCCCCTAAATCAGCTACAACTAATAACATAGCTCCTAATAATGCTGACATAGGAATAATGAGTCTATAATTAACACCAACTAATTTTCTAGCAATGTGCGGGATAACTAGTCCTACAAATCCAATAGAACCAACAGCTGAAACAGAAACACCTGCCAGAATAACTACTATAATCATCCCTAGTATTCTCGTTCGGTTCGTTTTCACTCCTAAATTTGTAGCAACATCATCCCCCATTGATATGAGTGAAATAGATCTCCCTAGCATTGTCGCGAAAATAATCGTTATAAGAATAATAGGAACTAAAAATTTCAAGTGTTCCCACTTAACCCCTGCAACACCACCAGCATACCAAAACGCTAAATCTTGGCTTAAATCATAATAAATCGCAACACCTGAACTTAATGAATGTAAAAGCGCTGCCATAACTGCTCCAGCAATCGTTAATCTCATTGGTGTTAACCCGCCTGATGTTGCTGATCCAATAACAAAAATAAGTACTGTACTTAAGACTGCTCCAATAAAGGAAACAATCATTAAATAGGAATACGGCATATGCGGAAAAAAAGCAAAACTAAGTGCCACTACAAACATCGCACCTGCATTTATTCCGAGTACACCTGCATCAGCTAAAGGATTTCGTGTTATACCTTGCATAACAGCACCAGCAACCGCAAAAGCTGCCCCTACAACTGCTGCACCAATTACTCTCGGGAGCCTTAATTCATAAATAATTTGGTGCTGCGTTAATTTCGGATTGTAATTCAAAATCGCTGCCCACACCGTTTGTAAATGAATATCTTTTGCACCAAATGAAATGGCTAAAAATATAGATCCAATTAAACATAAAATTGTTAAGCTCATGAAACATATGAACTTAATATGTATCCAGCGGTTATTACCAGCATGTACAGTAGACTTATGTAACATGTTTCATTTCATCCTTTATATTCAGTTGTTTTTTATAATTATTTTTTATTTATAATTATTATTGATAATAATTATCATTTTCATTTAGATATTATATCCCCACTTTTTTTAAATAGCAAACTATTTTTTCACTTCGCTAAATATTAAAATACTCATTACAATTCCCTTCTAAAACTTACAAATACATGCAAAATAGACTACTGGATTATTTTTTAAATTGTAGTATACTTATTAATTATTTTGATTTTTCTAATAAAAATCCCGAAGGTGACACAATGTTCTATATAAAACAACTACTACACTTCACTTACGAGCAAGCATTATCTTGCTTATTCCCAGTCGTTATTTTCTTAACACTAGCCCTTTCAAAAATCGTTTCTATTCCAGGGTTATATCGCTATGATTTCATACTCATCGCATGTCTTCTTATGCAGTGGATTATGTACAAGACTGGACTTGAGACGAAAGACGAATTAAAAGTAATTACTGTCTTTCACCTCATCGGCCTTTTACTAGAAATATATAAAGTTCATTTCGGTTCATGGAGTTATCCTGAAGAGGCGTATTCAAAGATTTTTGGAGTTCCGCTTTACAGCGGCTTTATGTACGCAAGTGTCGCAAGTTACATATGCCAAGCGTGGAGAAGGTTACATTTACAAATGCATTATTGGCCGAAAGCTATTTTTACCGTGCCATTAGGAGCAATGATTTACTTCAATTTTTTCACGCATCATTTTCTATACGATTTTAGATGGTTCTTAACTTTACTTCTATTCATCGTTTTCTTTCGGACATTTGTGGAATTTTCATTACGAGGCTTTACATATAAAATACCACTCGTTCTCTCCTTTTTCCTTATCGGTTTCTTCATTTGGATTGCAGAGAACATCGCAACATTTTTCGGAGCATGGCAATATCCAAATCAACGGGAAGCATGGAATCTCGTTCACTTAAGCAAAATTAGTTCATGGTTTTTACTCGTTGTTATTAGCATTATGATTGTCACGCAGCTCAAACATTTGAAGGAATCAAAAAGATAATGCTGATTATGTAAAAACAGTTAGCCCATCACTCATTAGAGAGTGATGGGCTAACTGTTTTTAGTAATATTTTTTAAACCGTCCTTATCAAGGGAGTTATAATTTACAAGAGTATAAGCAATTACACATTATGAACTGCTACTGGCAGAAGATGTTGCTACAGATGAAGCGGCAATCGTTGCCATCATGGCTGCCTGTTGTGCTTGTATGAGGACTTCTATCATTGTTTGTAAACCTGTGTTAGTAGCTTTACTTTCCTCACCTTTCTGACTTACGAACAGTTGAATAGCAATAAGAATAGTTGTATCTGTATGCCAACGGAACAATTTATCCCCCTGCAATTTTTCAATAAATGCTCGAATAGAATGAATCTCTTTTTCTCCGTCCTCGAGTAACGCTAGTAGCCCGATAGCTGGGTAATGCATCTGTTTTACTTTTACCTTTTCTTGCTTTAACAAATTCCATATATTTGTATATTTTGCAACTAATAGTTCTTCCCTGACATCCTTCTTTAGTGAAAGAATATGACTCAAAAATTGAAGATCATTCCCTTTACGCAAACCAGCTGTCGCTAGTTTCTGATAAAGACGTTCCACTCGGTCCATAAGTGTTTCTACATGCTCTGATTGTCCTGCTAATAAAACTGCGAGCGGATAATCATTTGTACTTGTAAGAAAGAGGTGATCCTTTTTCATGCGTTTATATACTTGCATCGAACGCTGAATGTGCGCGCCATGCTGTTCATTTTCTTCTGTTAAAAGCACAGCTGCTGCGAGATAAGTAAATATACTCCGGCTAAAGCCACCAGTGACCAATTGTTCATATAAATCTAAAAACTTCCGAAAAGCTTCCTTGTAATCTGTAAAGTGAATATCTAATGTTGCGGCCACTACAAAACGATGATAAGACTTTAAGTATGAAAACATCCCTACCTGATTCTTAATATAACTACTAATTTCTAAAAAACGTCCGAGATCAAACAATTTATCACTACCTGCATACATAGCAGCAATCATCATTCCTGTTCGAGAATCACTCGTTTTCCATTTTAGTTCTCCCTTTAACTGTACATATGTATGTTTATATTGCTCCAACTTTTGCTCTAATGTAATCATAGTATTCACCCCTATTTCTAGTTCTTCTCTATTATTATACGTATATTCCATATTTAGGAATATACGTATAATAATCACAACATAAAAAATTATAAAATTCTCTAATCCTTCAAGAAGTTATACAAAAAAGGTAGATAATAATTTATCTACCTTTTTTGTATATATTATTTAACATTACAACTGTATTGCTTGTTATATGCAATTAAGACTAAAGAGCTTTAATAATACGTTCCATCGCCTTCATTTGCCCAATATGATCAGCTTCATGATAAAGCATCATACCGTAAAGCTCCCCTACTGTTTCCAATCCTAGGAATGGCTCTGGCAGTTTATTTTCAAATGCTTCTGCTGGAATTTCGTTAATACGTTTTGCTTGTTCTTTTAATTGAGCCGTTAACACTTCTAACGATGGTCCTTCTGTCGTCCATTTAGATGGTCTTGATCCATATCCAAACATACCTGGATATTCAGTTGGCAATTGTTTAAATTCTCTTCCGAACATGAAAGTCTCTGCTGCTGTTAACACGTGACCGATATGCCAACGAATTGTATTGTTAAAACCCTCTGGCTGCGTATCCACAGTTTTATCATCTAACGTTTCCATAAATTTAAGTAACGCCCCGCGCGTTATTTCAAATTGTTTTAAACCCACTAGTCTATTCATTTTATCGTTCCCCTTCTTGATGTACAATTTATTATGAACTAAGAATGTTCAACTTATTAAAGTTTCACCTTGTTTAATCTATCAGAAACAAATAAGAAATACATCTAATATGCTTATTAAAAATAATAAAAAGGTTCACTCCTCGTAAATATAGAATTACTTACTATGTTAATAAAAGAGGAGTGTACTTGCATGTTACATATTTTAAAACAACAATATAATCTTATTAGCTCTACAAGAGAAACTCTATTTTCGTTTTTGGAAGAAATCCCAGTAGAAAAATTACATAGCACAGTTTCTAATTTCGGAAGCGGTAGCATTATAAAGACTCATATTCATGTAGCCGATTGCTATCGATACTGGCTTGGATCATTCGCATTCAAGCAAAAAAGAGCAGATTTTTCATTTGCTAGCGATTACGAAATTGAGCATGCAAATGTGGAAAAAGTTCGCGCTAGATTTAAGTTAGTAGATGAGACTGTACAACGTTTTTTAGATGAATACAATGACCGTTGGCTCGAAAATATAGCAAATGAAGTGAAATGGCAAAAAGAACCTTGGAGCACAACTCCGCTATGGCTTTTAACTCATACGGAGACGCATGAATTTCACCATAAAGGACAAATTGTATCTATGGCTCGTCACCTTGGATATACTCCTCCTAATACAGACCTTAGTTAATACATTCGTGTTCATTTAAAAGCGGAATGAGCAGCAAGAATAATAGTATGATCAAAAAACTCGTTGATACATTTTGTTGTGTATAAAACATTTATTATTTGTTTTAGGTATACCATGCCATTATAAAATTCATGTAACATCGAATTAAGATTCATATTTTTTATGTAACTCATTGAAGAAAGTTAAGTATTTATACATTCAATTACTAACTAAAGGAGAAAATTATAATGAGATTAGAGAGCGAGAGAATTTATTTAAGGCCTCTTTGTCAGCTAGATGCTCCTATTATATTAGAAAGTACAATGGATGATGAAATAAGATATATGACTGGAACTAAGTCCACTTTTTCATTGGAGCAAATTACGAAACATATAGATCATATAAATAATTATTCAAGTCGCTATGATTTCGCTATTTGTTTACAAAGTACTGACAAGATGATTGGAGAGTTGTCGATTTTAGATATCGATGAGGAGAACAAAAGAGCAGGATTCAGAATATCAATACTTTCAATAGCATTAACAGGACAAGGCTATGGAACGGAAGCTATTAAAATAGTTTTAAGATTTGTTTTTGAACAACTATCATTAAATCGTTTACAGTTAGAAGTATTTAGCCATAATTTACGCGGAATTAAAGCTTATGAAAAAGTTGGTTTTGTAAAAGAAGGAACCTTACGTCAATCTTTATTTTATAACGATACATACTCAGATGAAATTATTATGGCCATACTTAAAAGCGATTATATAGAGAGACCTTTGTAAATGGATGCAGTTAATCTATTAAACAAATTTAAAGAACCTTACCACAATAAAATGCAGTAAGGCTCTTTCATTTTTATATCAAATAACAGCTCTTAAAACATGTATAATCGTATTAATACCAAATAGTCTCCGCATAATTATATGCATCACTATTCGGAATTGCATGTTTCCCTTGTGCTTGTGCCTTTCTTGGATCTAAATCATATACCATTGGTGTATAGCATGATGTTTGCCCTTTATTTACAACACCATTTCCTCCAGCACTTCCGCAAGTGTATGCCTTTCCATCTGTTTTTCTAACAATCCTTGCATCAGCTTCATTATTATAAACTGCCAGGCGAGTTACAGTAACTTTTGCCCACGCTGTTTTACACTTCGTGCTAAATTTTAATTCTACATAAGAATTTGAATCAATCCACTTCTTTTCTTTCGTTACTGCGGATTGATCACAGCTGTTATAGTAAGGACTTTTCCCATCATATGAATGATCTTCTGCGTATACTTTATCGCTATTAGTCGTGCTAAACATACTAGTTACAATGAGTAAAGATAGCAATAAACATGCACTCGTCTTTTTTAAAAGTTTCATATCATTTCACTCCTTTCTTAATAACGTGCTGTTTTTCCGTAACCGTTATTAAACGTAACCGCTTCAGCATCTGCTGTGTATCCAAAATCTGCAGTTAAATCAAATACCATTCCTGTATACGTGCTCGTTTGACCTGTTTTTATTGTGCCGTTCCCCTGATTAGAAGTGACTGATTTTTGGAATACACCATTTTTATATTTATTCACAACAGCGTACGCATACACTCCTCCAGAAACAGCTGGTGCTGGTTGATCTAATACAAACTTAGCCCATGCTGCATGACATCTATTGCTATAACGTAAATACACTGTCCCAACCTTTTTACTCCCTTCATACACCGCTGTAGACTTTGCATTAAATCCATCTGCATCACATGTTGTACTGCCTCCGTATACTTTCGTTGTTGCTGGATTTTTTCCGTCATAATAACTACTCAGATCGGTAGCTGCAAATGTGCTTCCTTGAAAAGTAAATAATACCCCTACACTCGCTACACTTAACACACATACTTTCATTAACTTTTTAAACATTTTAAATCTCCTCCCTCAAAATAAGTACATATAATAAAGACAATATCCCCCTATGTACGCCCCTCCTTTCATGCTTCCTAGAGGCATCTTACAGAAACGAAAAAATGTTGTAAATTCCCTTACGTTTATTGGAATATACAAAGAAATTTACTTATCCTTTTAAGAAAAAAAGTTGAGAAATACACATTTTATAGCATCCTTTATTTCAAACATAAAAGAACCGATACTTGTTACATGCAAGCATCGGTTCTTTATACAAAATTGCTATTTTTTCTTTTATAGAAAACAAATATTTCTCCACTTAATCCGTTGTAAAAAACTCTCTTGTTACATCAATAAATTGCTGCAGTGGCACTGTCATCCATTTGTCTTTATGCCAAGCGATTTGCGTATAAATCGGAGGAATTGTTTCTTTTAAAACTAACTCCTTTATCGTCCCTTCTCGCATATCTTTTTCTACTACTATGGTTGGTAACACAGCAACACCTAAATCTGCAATGACGCATTGTTTAATTGCCTCGACACTAACAAACTCAATCTTATTTGCTGGATATATGTCTTTCGCACGAAATAACTCCTCAAATAAAGTCCGATATGAGCACCCTAGTTCTGTTAATAAAAGTGTTTCCTTCTCTAAATCTTTTATAGAAACGGAAGTTTGCTGGAGTAAATGATGCTCTGGAGCAGCTACTACTTTTAATTCTTCTTTCATAAGCGGCTCCACATGTAAAGCATCTTCTGTTTTACATTCATCCAAAATAAATGCAAGATCGACTTTTCCCTCCATTAATTGTTCCTTCGCATCTTTATTAGAATGTGCTGGTTTAAATATAAGTTTTATTTGAGGAAATTGTGCTTTAAATCTCTTTAATATAGATGGAAGCCTATATGTACACTGACTTTCTTGTGCACCAATCGTTAACGTACCAGCTATTTCTTCATCATCTTTCACAGCCATTTTCGCTTCGTTACTAAGTCCAATCATCTTATCAGCATATAATTGAAACTTCCTCCCTGCTTCAGTTAAGAAAAGACGTTTTCCTAATCTTTCAAATAACGGCGTACCTAGCTCAGCTTCTAACGTTTTAATTTGCGCTGTTACGCTCGATTGAGCAAAGTTTAATTTCTTCGCAGTTTGTGTAAAGTTCAAAGTATCCGCGGCTATTTTAAAGGTAATTAATTGTTTTATCTCCATTTATCATCCCTCTTTTCAATCGATATTTCCGATTGATTCCATCGAAATAATCCTCTTTGTCTATTGATATTTGTATTGTATGATAAAGAACATCTATAAACAATATAAATGGAGGTATTCCATATGAAAGCACTTTGTTTCGAAACATTCGGAGACGCTAATGTTCTACACTATAAAGAAATACACGATCCAATCATAAGTCCAAATGAAATTCTTGTCCGCACGAAAGCAATCGGATTAAACTTCGCTGATATTTATAGACGCCGCGGCGATTATCATCTTGCTGGCAATCCGCCTTATGTATTAGGTTATGAAGGAGCTGGAATTGTTGAAAAAGTAGGAGCTGACGTTACTACTATCAACCTAGGAGACCGTATTGCATTTGCGGACGTCCCATTTGCAAATGCAGAACTAGTTGCCGTTCCATCTGAAAAAGTAATCCCACTACCAGATTCTATTTCTTTTGAAACAGCCGCTTCTGTCTTATTACAAGGATTAACTGCACATTATTTAACGCACGATAGCTATCAACTAAAACAAGGTGATATAGCTTTAGTACACGCTGCAGCTGGTGGCGTCGGTCAA
This sequence comes from Bacillus cereus group sp. MYBKT14-1, assembly GCF_051915185.1. Lineage (NCBI taxonomy): Bacteria > Bacillati > Bacillota > Bacilli > Caryophanales > Bacillaceae > Bacillus > Bacillus cereus group sp. MYBKT14-1. The sequence continues at coordinate 77,676 of NZ_JBQAEF010000008.1, forward strand.
CTTCTTATTCAAATGATTAAACTACAGGGCGGAACAGTAATTGGTCTTACATCATCAAAAGAAAAAGCAAAGATAGCTACATTAGCTGGTGCCGATCACGTATTTTTATATACCGAAGCATGGCATATGAAAGTACTTGAAATGACTAATGGAACTGGAGTAAATGTTGTGTATGAATCAGTAGGTTCTACATTAGGGGAAAGTTTTAACGCTACTAAAATTGGCGGTACTGTCGTATTTTACGGAATGGCTGGTGGTAATCCTGCGCCAGTTGATCCGCGTATGCTTATGGATACTTCAAAAACTTTAACTGGTGGAGACCTTTGGAACGTGCTTACTACTTTTGAAGAACGTAAGCAGCGCTCTACTCAATTATTCGATTGGATCACTAGTGGAAAAGTAAATATCGCGAGTCCTACTACATTCGCCTTACAAGATGGTGCTCTTGCACATAAATTATTAGAGAGCAGAAAAAGTACAGGAAAGATTTTATTAATTCCATAATCATTCCAATAAGAAAAGGAAGTTAGATTTCTCTACCTTCCTTTTCTTATTTCTATTGGAGATTTAATTATATTTCAACACTTTCTTTCCCTTTTGCAACATAACTCATATCTCCAACAGACTCGACTGTGTATGTTCCATCTTGATATACAATTTTCGTCACACTAGCATTTTCCACTCCAAGTTTTGTTTTGCTACTGTCTAACATTTCTATTAAGGTAGTAATCAAAAGCCCATGAACGACAACTAAAACGTTACCGCCACCATTTCCAGCAGCTTCTTCACTAATTTTATCTATCTCTGTTTTTATACGAGTAGAAAATAAGTCCCAATCTTCCGCCTGTTTCGTAGGATCTGCTACTCTAATAAGATTAATCACTTCTTGAATAGAAAACTTCATAAGTTCTTCTGGTGATGCAACGCCTGCAGCTTTTCCAACCACATCCCACATATTCTCAAGTTTTTCACCTTCAAAAATACCGAAATTTAATTCTCGCAAATCTTTTCTTTGCTCAAGTTTTAATTTTGATTGCTCACTATATTTTAATACTAAATTAGCAGTTTCAATTGCGCGGCCGCTATCACTACTATATGCATTCATAAAATGAATATCTTTTAATCCTGTTCCTAAATTTGTGGCAACTTCAACACCTTTTTCTACTAAAGGAGAATCTGCCCAACCTTGCGCGCGATGATTCGTATTTAATATTGTTTTACCGTGTCTTGTAACATATAACGTCACTACATTCTCATTGCTATCTGTTTCTCGCTTATTCATTTCATTCTCTCCCTTTACGTTTCTATATCAATTTTACCACCTCAATTATTCATTGAGCAAAATATACGTCAGTAGATCCGCTTAATAAAAAAAGCTATCTTTCTGTATATCCATACAAAAAGATAGCACCTTTTATGATTACATTTCTTAACCGGTACTCCTACTCAGCAAAAGCACTCGAATATTGTACAATTCCTTCTACACCTCGAAGAGCATTTTCTGTTAATTCCATTATCATAAATACCTCTTCAGGCACTTCAAACGGTGCTTTTACATTCCACTCACTTGCTTTCTTAAAAGCAAATTTCGGGTAGTACTCTGGATGTCCCAATACTACAACTGATCCGTATCCAAGTTCTTTCGCTTTTTCTAATGCAGCTACAATCAGTTTTCCACCAATTCCTTTTTTCTGATGACCCCTAGCAACTGAAACTGGTGCAAGCGCTAACGATTCTACAGAAGTTCCATCTTGTTCTATTGTAATTTTCGATAACATAATGTGACCAACTATATCTTCATCTACCGCAACAATTGATAACTCTGGAACAAACGCGTCACATTCTCTAATACGTTTTACAAGTTCATGTTCTGTTTTATCACTAAATTCTTCCTTTAAAAATGCTTCTTTTACGACTTCTTCTGTTTTTCTATAATCATTTTTTTGTTCTTGTCTAATCGTTACCATTTTAACTTATCCTCTATTCTTTCTTATTTCTTTTTGAATTTTACGCAGTGCTTTTTTCGATCCGCGCTCAATATCGTGTTGCATTTTTCTTTCTTTATAATCAACAAATAGTGTATTTAAATCGTATCCTTCTGGATATAACTCCTTCGCTGCTACTTCTAAAGTAATACGTTTTACATTTACTTCAACGAATTCACCGTTATAATATACAACAACGTTATAAAAATTATCTTTTTCCTTATAGATGATACCAAAATCATCATGATCCAATAAATTAACACGATCGCCTATTTTGTACTCATAATGAGATTCTCTTTTTTCTTGTACGAATTTCGGTTTTCTAATTTTACTTTCATTCACTTTTTCTAAAGCGTACTCTTTATTTCCCATGTACTCTTTCGCCCTTTTCAGTACATGTTCTTTTACGTTCATTTTATTCGCAATCCAAAGTGCATTACTTTCTCCTGATTTTCCGATAACTAATTTATAAAGCGGCTCTAACGTTTCACTATTAAACTGCATCGCTGCATTCATAAAGTCATCATGCATTTCTGAGAATCGTTTAATTTCTCCGTAATGCGTACTCGCAACGGTAATACATCCCGCAAAGTACAACTCTTCTAAAATAGAAATTGCAAGTGCTGCACCTTCATTTGGCTCTGTACCGCTCCCTATTTCATCAAATAAAAGTAACGTATTATTATTTGACATCCTCATAATCTCAGAAAGATTTTTCATATGAGATGAAAATGTACTTAGTGCGTTTTCGATACTTTGATTATCACCAATATCTACAAATACATTTTCAAAAATAGCGATTTCTGTCCCTTTATCTCCTGCAATATGAAGACCTGACATTGTAGCTAATGTTAACAATCCAATCGTTTTTAACACAATTGTCTTTCCGCCCGCATTCGGCCCTGTAATAATTAAACTACGATACTCTTGACCAATTTTAAAATTCAAGGGTACAACTTGCCCTGTTAAAAGTGGATGCTTACAATTCACTAAATGAATGTAGCCATGATCATTTAACTTCGGTTCTATTCCATCAATCGATTTACTAAACTTCGCTTTCGCAAATACCATATCATACTGACTAATTAGCTCCATGTTAATCTTTATACTATAAATATTTTCTAATACCATCCCTGATAAAGTCGCTAAAATTTGATATTCTTCAACCGCTTCTTCTGCTTTCAAACCTGCTAGTTCTGCATTCAATTTCGTAACCGTATGCGGTTCTATAAATACAGTAGAACCTTTTGCCGAGGCTTCAATAATACTTCCGGCAACTTGGTTTTTATAGGAAGATTTAATTGGAATCGTATAACGGTCATCCTTTTTACTAATAAAGAATTCCTGAATGAATTTCTTATTTGCACTACTATTTAAAAACTTCGTTAAACGTTCTTTTATTTTCCCATCTACAGAATCGATATTATTTCGAATTCGTTTTAACTCTTTACTTGCAGCTGCATCAATACTATTTCCTTTAATTGAAAAGTTAATTTCCTCTTCAATACTTTTATATTCAGTCATTGAATTTGCATAAGAAGCTAATACTGGTGCAAAAAATTCTTTATCTAACATAAACTTTTTAATCTTTCTACACCCACGTAAAAAGTCTGAAACACTTACTAATTCTTCTGGATCTAAAATCATCCCTTTTTCTAATTTTTGAATTGTACTAGCAATATTAGAAATGCCGAAGAAAGGAACATGCCCTTCTGCATCTAATATAGCTCGTGCTTCTGTCGTTTCATTCAACCGATTTCTCACTACTTTTATACTCGTACTCGGCTCTAATTTGTTTAATAATTCCTTACCTAATCCACTTACACAATAAGATTTCACTATATCCTTTAATTCGTTATATTGTAACTTTTCAAAAGTCATCGTATTCATTTTGTTTCTCCTCACTATGATTGATTTTTATCATAAATGAAGATACCTACTCATTAGATTCCAATGAGTCATATATAAAATTCCATAATTATACAATAAAAACATATACAAAAAAGCTGCGGGGATACCGCAGCTTTTACATTTACAAGGCATGTGTAATAACGTATGAGGAAATAAGCCATAAAAAATAGATGGCAGTCCCTTATTACACGCTTTATAAAGTATTGTAGGTATCTTCATAGGTTTTGAAATAAATGCATGACAAAATTAGGGGTATGATGTACATAAAAATCCCCTGGTCTTATCCGATTTATTTCATTAAATTTTTCCTATTTAATACCTACCGCACTCACAAAAAGCACCTCTCATTAATTTATATTATAGTCATTGAAATCTAATTTATTGAAATCATCATACTATATGTTACGTGAGAAGTAAAGGTGTCATACTTTAGTAGTACGTAACTATAAATTTCAATATTGCTTAAATTAGGTCTATATTCGCTGAAGAGAAATTATAAGAAGCGCCTCCGCTATTGCGAATGTCATTTCCTTCCCCAAATACATTTAATAATTATGACAAGCAATGATAGGAGGTTTACTATATGAATGAAGAGTATAGTATTTTACACGGACCTGCTCTGGAACCAAATTTAATCGGTCCCACACTACCATCAATTCCACCATTTACATTCCCCACCGGACCTACTGGAATCACAGGACCTACCGGCGCGACAGGTTTTACCGGAATTGGAATAACTGGTCCTACCGGGGTTACAGGTCCTACCGGAATCGGAATAACTGGTCCTACTGGGGTTACAGGTCCTACCGGAATCGGAATAACTGGTCCTACTGGGGTTACAGGTTCTACCGGAATCGGAATAACTGGTCCTACTGGGGTTACAGGTTCTACCGGAATCGGAATAACTGGTCCTACTGGCGCAACCGGTTTAGGGATTCTTCCCATATTTGGCACAATAACTTCTGAAGTAGGAATCGGTTTTTCAGCAGTAGTTAATACAAATATTAATTTTACCATTCCAGGACCTGCTAGTGGAACTACCCTAAATCCATTAAATAATTCTATTACAATTGATACCACTGGCGTGTACTCTGTATCCTTTTCAATTGTATTTGTAATACAAGCTATATCGTCTAGTATATTAAATCTTACAATAAACGATTCCATTCAATTCGCAATTGAAACGCGAGTTGGTGGTGCTTCTGGGGTGAGAGCTACATCCGCCAGAACTGATTTACTACCTTTAAATCAAGGGGACGTTCTTCGAGTACGAATAAGAGAAGCCACGGGTGACATTATATATTCCAATGCCTCTCTTGTTGTTATAAAGGTCGACTAACTCTTTTATTACAATAAAGATTCAGGAAAAATAAAGTGAAACTTTAATAAGCCCTCACCAATCGGACTGACCACAAATAGCGGGATAAATATGCACAATATAAAAAGAAGAGGTAGACTTATATTTCAGTCTACCTCTTCTTTTTCATCACCAAATTACTGCTGAACATATATGGAAACTGATCCTCCACTTACTTGGAATTGTCCCCAACCATCCTTATTAATTGTTACAGTATTTGTTTGATTACCCGTAATATCGTACCATACTTCCCCTGCGTTATTCTTTCCAACATCCATCCACTTCGCCCCTCCTGGTCCATCAGAGATTAATGTTGCTAAACCAGAATTAGCATGTACACTATCACCTTCTCTTGTCCAGCCAATCACATCCGGATGATCAAAATAATCACGCTGCGTACCATATGCAAAGTTTTTTCGTGCCGTCAAAATCGGATCAATTTTGTCCTTTAACGCTGGAATTTCATAGTTACTATTTCCTTTTGTACCATAGTAATCACCATAGAAAACAGAAGGATACCCCTCTGCACGCGTTAAAATAAATGCATATGCCAGCGGTTTGAACCAAGGGCTCACTACAGATTCCAATGACTGACCAGGCTGTGAATCATGATTTTCAACTAGAGTAACCGCAAGTGTAGGATGATTCGCAACTACCGTTCCTTTTAAAATATTTCTCATATCATAATTTCCATTTCCTGTTGAAGCATAATGAAAATTATAATGAAGTGGTGCATCGAACACAGATTGATTATAATTAACCGTCGCTAAATAATTATTTAAAGTCTGGATATCATTTTGCCAATATTCAGCTACTGTAAACATTTCTTTCCCTGTTTGCTGTCTAACATGATTTACCCAATCGCGCAAATATTCATGATCAATATGTTTAACAGCATCTAAACGAAAACCATCTAAATTTAATTCATTCGCATACCACGTTCCCCATTTTTTCATTTCATTCGCAACATCTGGATGATCAAAATCAAGATCCGCATACATCAAATAATCATAATTCCCATTCTCGCTAGACACTTCCCAGTCCCATGCTTTACCTATGCCCCTAAATTTATAAATTCGGTTTAATTTCCTTCCTTCATCCCAATCCGTTCCGTCAAAATGATACCATTTCCATTTGAAATTAGAATAAGAATCTCCACGTCCTGGAAAGTTAAATCCCGTCCACGCACTAATTTCATAATCACCTGATACTTCAACATTTCGATTGCTCGGGTCTACCTCAACTGCTGTGACAGTTTCTGTATAATCAGCCCCACCTTTATGATTCATAACTACATCACCGTATACATCGATGTTTTTCTTATGTAAAGCGTCAATTGCAGATTTCAATTGTGCTTTCGTCCCATATTTCGTCCGCACTGTTCCCTTTTGATTGAATTCCCCCAAATCATATAAATCATATGCTCCATATCCTACGTCATTTTGCGTAGTTCCTTTATATGCAGGTGGTATCCAAACAGATGTAATTCCTTTTTCCGCTAAATTTTCAGCATCAGTACGCAAACGATTCCAATGGTTTCCATCATTCGGAGCATACCACTCAAAATACTGCATTAACGTTCCATTGTTAACTGTGTCTGCATATGCTTTACTCCCCTCATATATACTAGGTAAAAACATAACAACCGACAATCCGACTATTGTTATTCTTTTAAACATCTGTACACCATCCCCTTCCAAGAAAGCGTTTGCATATTTTATCAGAATTATTATAATATTCGTCCCACCGTTAGTAAAGTAGCAATCTCTCACTCTCCCATATTATTTTTAATCTAATTTCAAATGTTCAACGTAGTTTTAATTTCACATCCTATTCAAGATTGTTTACAATTTACCTATAAAAGCATAACGGAGGGATTTCGATGACAGACTTTCAAAAACAATTTTTCGCACGATTACATATAGAAGAAAAAGACACAGTTTCATTTGAAGATTTATCTAACATTATGTACGCAATGGCACAAACTGTTCCTTTTGAAAACTTAAATATTCTCGAAAAGAATTTTAAAGAAATATCAAAAGAAAATTTGAAAGAGAAAATTTTAGTAAATAACCGTGGCGGTCTTTGTTATGAACTCAATCCTACTATGTATTACTTCCTGAAAGATGCTGGATTCGATGTTCATCTCGTTTCAGGAACAGTTTATAACGCTGCAAACTCCATATGGGCTGTTGATTCTGGCCATATCGCAACCGTTTTAACACATCATAATGAACTTTATTTAATTGAAGTAGGATTCGGATCATACTTACCTCTTGCCCCTGTCCCTTTCTCAGGTGAAGTCATTCACTCTGTTACAGGAGATTATCGTATTCGTAAAGAAATGACCGAAAAGGGAAACTACATTTTAGAGATGCGGAAAAACAATGAGTTCTTGGATCAATCTTCTGCTGATGATTGGACGTTAGGCTATGCATTTTATATAGAAGAAGTGGATGAAGAAAAAGCAAATACAGCACAAAAAATTATCGTTGAACATGAAGGGTCACCCTTTAATAAACTACCTCTTATTGTAAAACTAACTGAAGATGGGCATGCCTCTTTAACGAAAAATAGCCTTACAGTAGCGAAAAATGGTAGAAAAACGAAAGAAACCGTTACAGACATGCAATTTACAAACCTTTTACATTCAAAATTTGGAATTACACTATAAGTATGTAAGCCTTGTTATTTTAGCAAGGCTTTTCAATTTTCAGCAGGGATTTTTTGCAATTTGTTGTATTTCATAGTTATATAGAAATATAACTACATGTTTAGAAAGGAAATGATTATGACAGAACTTAAAGATCGATTACAAGTAGCTGATATAGAAAAATGGGATTTAACAGACATTTACCATACAATTGAAGATTGGGAAAGTGATTTTCATAAAATTGAAGTATTAACGAAGGAATTACACGAGTTTAATGGCAATATTCACGATGGCAATAGTTTATTAGCTTATTTAACGAAGAGTGAAGAAATTTCTAGCATAATATCTTTAATGTTCGCTTATGCACGATTACAATCTGACCTTGATACACGCGATACTGACGCGCAATCTCTTGTCGATAAAGTATCACAATTACACGTAAAAGTAAGTGCAGCTAAATCTTTCTTTTCCCCCTTCTTACTTAGCATAGACGAAAGCACATTACATTCTTACATAGAAGAAACAGAAGGCTTACAATATTATAAAGAAGACTTGTTTGAATTATACCGTTATAAAAAACACGTATTGAATAAGGACCAAGAAGAAATTTTATCACAGATGGGTGAAGCTCTTTCTTCTCCACAGCACACATTTGGTATGTTAAATAATGCAGATATATTATTTGGTGAAGTGACGACTGACGATGGAGAAAAAGTGAACTTAACACGCGGAATGTATGCAAAGTTAATAGAAGATACGAATCGTGAAAAGCGTAAAGAAGCTTATAAAGCATATTACAAACCATATGTTCAGTTAAAGAATTCCATCGCATCTACTTTATCCGCTGCTATTAAAAATAATGTTACCGTTTCGAAGCTAAGAAACTATCCATCAGCGCTAGAGAAATCATTATTTGGCGATATGGTTCCGAAAGAAGTATATGAAAACCTTATTGATACAACGAAAAAAAACATTCAAACATTACATACATACAATGAAATTCGAAAAGAAAAATTAAACGTAGATGAACTAAGACAATACGACTTAGGCGTCGATTTAGTAGAAGGTGCAAAACAAGACATCCCATATAGTGAAGCATTTGACATTATGATTGCATCACTAGCTCCTTTAGGAGAAGAATATATTGAGACATTAAAAAGTTTTAAAGATAAACGATATATAGACGTAAGAGAAACACCAGGAAAACGTTCTGGTGCTTATAACTTTGGTGTATATGGTGTTCATCCTTTCATTCTTTTAAATCATCACGATGATTTAAATAGCCTGTTCACTCTTACTCATGAATGCGGGCACGGTATGCATACGCACTATTCACATGGATACCAACCAAGAATTTCTGCACATTATTCTATCTTTGTGGCAGAAGTCGCTTCTACAGTAAATGAAGTGTTATTAATTCACTATTTATTAAAAGAAGCAAAAGAAACGAACGTGCGTAACTATTTAGTTAACCATTTTATTGAAAAATTCAAAGGTACTTTCTTTACACAAATTATGTTTGCAGAATTTGAAAAAATCACACATGAAATGGCGGAACAAGGTAAACCATTAAATGCACAAGTCTTCAGTGAAATTTATGAAAAACTATTTAAAGAATATAACGGTGATTCACTTGTATTTGATGAAGAAGTAAAATACGGATGGGCTAGAATCCCTCATTTCTACCGCCCGTTTTACGTATACAAATATGCAACTGGATTCGCATCTGCCATTCAAATCGCTGATAAACTATTAAGCGGTGATCCGAATGCTCAGAAAAATTATATTGAATTCCTTAAAGGTGGAAGTTCAGACTACCCATTAAACTTATTGAAAAAAGCTGGCGTCGATTTAACAACGCCAGAACCGATTGAAAGTGCATTGAAACAATTCACTCAACTTGTTGAGGAGTTTTCAACATTATAAAAAGCATGCAGAGTATATGCTCTGCATGCTTTTTATTTGAATTACTCTATTCTATATGCTGCTGCGTCACACAATGAATCATACCACCGTATGCATACAATTCGTTAACATATATACCGACAATTCTTCTCCCTGGAAATTGACCTTCAATGATTTGAAGCCCTAATTTATCATGTTCATCACCGTATATAGGTACCAATACAACTTCATTACCAATGTAAAAATTTAAGTACGATCCTTTACAATCTGCTTCTTTTACCAATTTTCTTGTTACTGGTACTGGAATGAGCTGAAATGGCTTGCCATCTATATTTCTTGCTTGTCGCAATTCTTGATAATGCTTTTCGTACGCCTCCAAAAGATATGACTCTCCTTCACCGAAAGGATCGTATTCATACAATATCGTATTTTCATTTACAAACCGTGCCGCGCCATCAATATGATAATCTGTATCTTCATCATAATTATCCTCTCCGCGTATACCAGTTATCCATATAAAATTCGTTACTCCTAAATATTTCGTTAACTCCATTTCAATTTCTTTCTGACTTAGTGTAGGATTTCGATTTTCATTTATAATAGACGTTTCCGCCGCCATTAAGGTCCCGTTTCCGTTTATCTCAATTCCCCCGCCCTCTAGACAGACACTAGATTCAACTTTTGGAATGCGATACATTTCACTTATTTTATTCGGAATATTAGCGTCGTTTTCGTACGGGTATTTATCTCCCCAACCATTAAATATCCAGTGCGTTAGATAGCGGTTCCCTTCTTTATCTTTTACAAAGATTGGTCCGTTATCTCTTATCCAAATATCATCAGTTTCTTGAATTAAGAAATCAATTTTATTCATATTCACGTTAGCTTCCATTAACTTCGATTGGACATGTATTTTTTCTTCTTCATCACATACAACAATATGGACATTTTCTCCATAGTGAAGCTCCTTTGCCATCGATATCCAAATATCATCTAACTTAGCTCTGTAACCTTCACCCCTATGTGTTTTATCATGTGGCCATTGGAGCCATGTACCTTCATGTTTCTCCCATTCCGCAGGCATATAATACAAACTATTTTCTATATTTCTCATACGTGTTCACCCCTTATATGAATGTATGTCCAGTCTATACTTTGACATCGTGTTAAGGTCAACAGGAATATATTCATTTACTTGTAGCAACTTTATAAGGTGACTCTTTATTTCTCCTTGTGATACACTACTTCTCCTTGTAAAACCGTCACTAAAACTTTCGCATTCGGAATCTTATCGGCACTCATTTTAGTAATATCTTCATTTAGTAATACCATATCAGCTGATTTGCCTACTTCAATCGAACCTGTAATGTTATCAAGACCTAGCGCTTTAGCTGGCTTAATTGTATAGGCATCAATAGCTGCGTATACATCAGACAAGCCCTTTTCATCAATGCTTAATGCATTTGAAATCGTCACAAGTGGATTCAGTTCGTTTACATCCCAATCACTACTAAGTGATACATTCGCACCGGTTTTCCAAATTCGCCCTAACGGCATAATTCGTTTCATTTGCTGATTTGTAAAATACGTACTTGCCCAGCTTTGTTTTGGATCTTCCGTAAAATCATGATCTACTTGAAAATCAGCGCTAATACCTAACTTAGCAAAACGATCTATATCACTATCTTCTACCATTTCCACATGCGTAAGTGTATAAGGCTGGTTTGCACCTTCTTTTTTCGCTGCTTCAATCGCATTTAAACTCTCTCTTACCCCAGCATCTCCAATTGTATGAATAAGTGCACCGTAACCAATTTTATTTAATTCGGTTAACCACCATTTCATTTTTTCTTCTGGAATATAATTCAACCCATACGGAGTTCCTGTAAACCATTCAAATTTATATTTTTCTAGTGTTTTAGCAGTGCTATTAATACTAATTCCATCACTATACATTTTCACTTGATTAATAAACATACGGGATGACACATCATCACGCTTAATTTTTTTGAAATACTCCATTTGTTCTGCTTCGTTTAAATTTGGATATACCCATGGTCGAAGTACTACGCGTGACGTTAGCTTTTTTTCGTCATTTACTTTATTCCAAACGTCTAACCAGCCTCGCTTCCAATAAAGACGTCCATCACCAACTGTAGTAATACCATTCTTTGCAACCTCATCTAAACCGTCTAATAAACCTTCATAATTTTTTTCAAACAGATTTGGTTGAGAATTCCATGCTTTTTCCATCACGATATCTCCTGCTGTATCATAAAGAATACCAAACGGTTCTCCTGTCTCGGAATCCCGAATAATCCTTCCACCTTGTGGATCTTTTGTATCTTTATTTATTCCAGCTAACTCGAGTGCCTTTGAATTAACCCATACAGAATGGGAGGTTCTTTCCATAATTAATACTGGATTATTAGGAAATAACTCATCAAGAACTTGTAATGGGGTTTGTTGCTCTGATTTTTCGTCCATATCTTTTAACAACGCTTCCAAACTGAACCCCGTTCCACTTATCCATTCGCCATCTTTCACACCTTTTTTACAAGCCTTTAAATACGAGCGTTGTTTTTGCAGAGAAGCATCTGGTGAGACACTACAATTTCCTGCTGCTGGTGATTTTGCTTCAAATATATGATTATGATTGTCCACAAAACCAGGAAGGATAAAACGTCCTTGTAAATCCACCACTTTCGTATCTTCATTTATAAATTCCTCTACATCCTTGTTTGAACCAACAAATATAATTTTCCCCTCTTTAACGGCTACAGCCTCTACGATGTCTTGCTTTTCATTTGAAGTATAGATTGTACCATTTTTAAACACTACATTTTTAGGTAACTGACTTGGTAGTACAGCGCTACCACTCTCACCTTCTCCTACTCCAGCAGTACATGCGGAAATCCATACCATACTTAGAACGAGACAAATAATCATGATTGTTCTTCTCATATTCTCTCTCCTTTTTATTATGATAAATTGCTTTCATACATAGAATAAGGATTGACATAATGTTAATGTCAATCCTTATTCTCATTCTATTTTCGTAACTAAAAAACAAATTTGTGTCACATACTCTTCTGCTAAACAATCACATTCAGGTCCCTTTATATAAACCTCATATGGCGAATTAATTATCACATACCCATTTCTTTCAATCCATTCTTCTAACGCTATATAAGCGTAACCTATATAGTCGTAACTTCCATAATGCATAGTAGTAACGATATGATGTGGACTTAGTTGTTTCATTTCATACTCTTGTGCTACGTCTTCATCATTCCCCTGCATAACCGGGATTCTTAATTCAATATCACTGTTACTTGGAATATATTCTTCATCATAAAAGACTGCAGATGGTGAACCGACTATTTGAAAATTTTTTTTTTGTACCTCTTCATATAAGTCATAAAAATAATCATCCATATCATCTATATCTATTTTTACTCTTTGAGTAATTATCGTTACTTCATTCCTCATTCCCATTAATATATCGTAATTTCTATGACGAGCAATATTTAGACTACTATTCACCTTTACCATTTCATTCATTTCTGAAATAACCTGTAAATTTTGCTTCACTTCATGAGACAACTCGATAATTTGTGATTGTATATGTTGAACAAACGAATCTTGATCTGATGACTGCAAAACAATTTTAATTTTTGGAAGAGGAAATTTATACTCCCTTAACTTTTTGATTTTCAACGCTACTTCCAGCTGCTCTTGTTCATAATACCTATACCCATTAACCGGATTCACATATGCCGGTTTTAATATCTCCTCTTTGTCATAATGTCTTAACATCCGCGTACTCATTTTACAAATCCGAGAAAACTCAGCGATGGTATACATATCAATACTCCTTGAATAGATTTTCTTTTCATTACTTATTTATTAAAACCAATCAAAAATCTTCTTCATTGAAAAATCTTCATTCTGATTTTTTAATCTTCTCATTTTTGAAGGTAACAAATGGCTTGGACAATACCACGTTAAACAATTCATTGCGCCTCCCATTGTTGATATTTCTCCTACATGAATTTGAATAACTTGCTTCTCCGTATACTGTTGAATATATCGTAAAACTTCCTCATCTTTAGCTAGTCCAAACTTAGGAACATAAAGAGCATCACATGATTCTAACATATTTATATACAACCCTTTTGCTGATGCTATCTCTTGATCATATTGTCCTTTCTCTGTATATGATGAAGGAACAACTATAAATTCAGCTTCTGGCATTTGTTCTTGAATAATCTCTTGAACACTATATCTAAATTCATGATCCCCTAAAAAATCACTAATAAACATTGTATGTTCATCAATAAATTTAACCATTCCGTCTGCGTGTGCTAGTACATCCCCTTCTTCAGCAGGAATAATAATAACTCGGCTCACATCTAAATCCCATTCTAACTGCTCAATAATTTCCTCTTCTGTCCAATCATCGTTATCATCAAATATACGTTCTGTTAATATTACGGTATCTTTTTTATTCCAAATAAGATTACCACCATCTAATATTAATGGGGATTTCACATATTCAAAGTCATTCTTTTTCAACCATTTATTAAACTGTTGATCTAAATATCGCCCTTGATCATCTGGCAAATAATTTGGTCGATATTTAAATTTAACTAGATGATTTGTGACAACCGGTGCAACATCTCTTAGCCAAATATCATCATACTCAAAACAGCTCGTATGAAAGTCTTGTTCTTCAACAGATAAAGATATAAGTTGATCCGCAATTGATTTCTTTTCATTTAAACATTCATTAAAGTAAATCAAGTCTTCATAAAATGGTTGATAATATTCATTCGATTCGTCTGGTATTGCAGTAAAAATAATGCCATTATGTTTTTGTTCCATATTATTTACCTCGCTTTTTAATAGTAGTTACATAATTGATTTCACAAAGCCAACTAATCCTCAATTCATGTCTTTTTTATTCCAACTCATGCAACATGTACATTTCATGAATGGATTATAGCATGGAGGAATATTATATATTTATATAAAAAATATAAAGCTGACGTTAAGCCTTAAATTGACTCTTGACAAGTTTTTAAATAACCTATTTTAAAACAACAATAAATGATTAAATGATTTTTTTATCAAGATTCAAACCCATTACTTCTAATAGATCATTTTGATTATATAGATTCACCAAATGCGCTTCTACTCCTATACAAATTCCTTCTAGCGGAAGATCATTTGGATCCTGACCAAAGGGATCTTCAATTTCAACCCCTATTGCTTCAATACCTATGAATGCAAAACTTATAAACGTAGTCGCAAGTACTGTAAACCATCCGAGACTATCAACAAGACCAATCGGTAAAGTTGCACAAAATATAATCAATAAAATTTTTATATGAGCAAAATATGCAAAAGGAATAGGTGTTGTTTTGATACGATCACATCCACCCACAGATGTAAGTAACGTATTCAAATCTGTTTCCATACTAATTATCGCATTTGGATGAATTTGCCCCGTTTTCAAACCTTTTGATAGTATAGTTTTCAACATAAAAACTATACTAATCGGTAAATGATTGGACTCAACCAAAAATGCTTTTTCCTTCTCAGAACAGACAGCAAGCAATGATTTCACTTCAGATAAATCTTTTTCCTCTCTCAAGTGTCCTTTCGCTAACTTTGGAAATGCAATTAATAGATGTAAAAATTTTATTTTTTCCTGCTCCATACTCTTCCCTTTAGAATCCCAATGACACAAAAAACTAATTGCTAAATTTCTAGTACAAGCACCAATCGCGCCAAACAGCTTTCTACCTTCCCAGTACCGATCATAGGCAGTATTCGTACGAAACACTAATAGTAATCCTAAAGCTCCTCCGACGATTACCCAAGGAGTCTGATTTATATTTATTTCTGTATAGTAATAATTAATCACAGCTACTATCGTTGAAATACACGTATATAATACGATTTGTGGGAAAATATCTCTTATAATTGTCCCTTTTAATGTAAATATTTGATGTAAACTATTTTGATTATTGTAATGAACCATATTTACAAAAACCTCTTTCTCTATTAACCTTTTATTCTTTTAAATCATGAAAGTATACAATTAAATAATAGAATCATAAACCCTATCATTATGAGGCTGGTTAAGATTATTTCTTTCAATACCGTTACTCCTTTTTTGCAAAAAGATAAAATATCTTATTTAATTCAACAACAAATGTTTACTATTCTAAATCCCGACGCATCATTTTAGAATTCGCAATGAACAATGCACTAATTAATACAAAGATTGCACAGGCATATAACAATAAATCTAACGGACTATCGTGATCTATAATGATGAGACGCACAATAGCTGTTATACCTATATATATAAAATATCGTAATGGAAAATGAAAATTCATTTGAAAATACTTTATAATCATTACGATGAACTCGAAGTACAGAAAGAATACGACGATACTATCAATTAAATGATAACTAGATTCATTACCATCCAATTTCAGTTCTTGCATAAACTGAATGACTTCTTTCATAAGAAACACACTTAGAACAACCCCTAAGCAAATTAAAGCTACATTTAAAATGTACTGTAAAACGATAGGGAAATACGAAAACACTATTTTAAAATTCTTTAACACAAACATTTTTCTCCTTTACCATATAAAACGAAAAGCGAATATACACTACAATTCATTTATCATTATATTTAAATTTATTTTTATAAATAATAAGGAATGACAAAATAGGTAATAAGATTCCACCTATTTTGTCTATATAGCAGCACAACGAAATTACAATTAATTACTTCAATGCAATTGGTTGTTGTTGTGTCACACAATGTATCATACCGCCGTTTTTATACAACTCCCTCACATCAATACCGACTACTTTACGGTCTGGGTATAACTTCTGAATCGTATCGTTTGCGATTTTATCATTCGGATCATTATAATTAGGCACTAATACAACTGTATTCCCAATATAATAATTGATATACGATCCCTTATAATCGAGAGTTTTTCCATTCTCTAAAGCAACCTTTTCTTTACTAAGCGGCAAGTATTCATACTTATATTTCTGTCCTGAAGCATTTTTGGCATCTAACAATGTATCCATATCTTTATTGGATAAACCCCATTCAGCTAGGTCATCTTCTTTCATCGTTACAATGGTAGATTTATTATGGAATTTAGCAAATCCATCAATATGAAAATCCGTAATATCTAAATTAGGTACTCCGTCTAACCAAATAAAGTTTGATACCCCAAGATCACTTATATATTTTTCAATCTCCTTTTCTGATAAATCAGGATTTCTATTTTTATTCGTTACCGCACTTCGAGTTAATAACGCAGTCCCATTGCTGTCTAATTCAATTGCGCCGCCTTCAAGGACAAATTTCCCCCAATCAATTCTTTCAATTCCTGATTGTTTACTCACATTCTTACGTATTTGAGCATCATTTTTATAAGGTGTTTTCTTCCCCCAACCATTAAATGCTGGATCTAATATTTTGAGATTTTTATTGCTGTCATAAACAAAAATTGGTCCACTGTCCCTCGCCCATACATCATCAGTAGGCGAGATAAAGAAATCAATCTTCTCCATATTTAACCCTTCATCTGTTAAAAGGTTATTGATTCTTTCTTTTTCTTCCTGGTCATATGCAACAATGTGGACTTTCTCACCCTCAGTTAAAGCACTTGCCATCTTAACCCAAATAGGTTCAACTTCCTTCTTATACTCTTCACCATATGTGTATTCATGTGGCCATTGCAGCCATGTACCTTCATGTTTATCTTTTTCATCTGGCATCGTATATTTCCCAGCATTTTTCTGTACCTCTACTTTTTCCCCTTCTTTCCCTTTAACATTTTCATTGTTACCCTCAAAAGAGCATCCACTAATAATTGTTGTAGATAATGTAGCTATTAAACAAAACTTTATTGCTTTTTTCATTTTTTCAACCTCCTGTTCTTGTCTCCAATAATATAAAGCTTCACATAGTGTGAAGCTCAAGCTTTTTTATCAATGTAAAAATTACCAATTGTTCTTTGCATTACTTAGCATTTAACTACCTATTTAGATTTATTCATATGTCAATCACCTTTCTTACCTATTTACCCCGCTATTTATGTGCAGTAAGACCCTCACCTCAAAATTCAGCGGAAGCAAAAAAGTTAGGTGGGGGCCCTGCTGTCCGTAAAAGCCCGATTGATGAGGGCTTCTACTCAGTGGGGATGAACAAAGCCCCTCCACTGAATAAAGTTTCACTTTATTCAGTAAGTAAAACTTTACAAAATAAAAAAATCGGTATTGATAATTACATATCAATACCGATTTTTTATAATTATTTTCCTTCTATTAAATCATTCGCCATTTTCCTAAATTCTTGATTAAATGCGTCATTCATACCATTTTGGACGTTAGAAAATAATATGACAAACGTTCGTTTATCCCAGTTAAAATTATTAAAAGTGTTCCAGCCAGCTAATACACCGTGGTTATGATAATAATCTGGGTAAATATAGAAACTAAATCCATATTTTCTTGCAGGTGATGCAGAAAACATATCTGATACACTTTGTTTAGAAAGTAGTTTACCATCCATAATAGCTTCATCTAACTTTTTCATATCTTCAACAGTCGTATACATTTCACCACAACCATACAGCCAGTTCATTTTTAAGCGCGGCGTGGCTATTAACTTATTATCTTTTTTCGTATACCCTTCTGCTAAGAAAATATCTTCTGGAAGTGTTGCGCCCATTCCAGATTCATTCATTTCAACGGGAGTCAAAATATTTTCTTTCACATATTCAGCAAGTGGTTTATTCGATATTTTTTCTACAATATATGCAAGCACCATATAATTATAATCTGTATATTTCCATCCTGTCCCTGCTGGAAATTGTAACGTTTGTGCCCCAATCCACGTTACTAATTTTAACCGTGATGCTGCGTCAACACTACCTTGTCCCTGTTCTGGTAATCCAGACGTATGTGTTAACAAGTTTCGTAACGTAATGTTTTTATCTGCCGGAAACGATGGGATATATTTATTTACATTGTCTTCAATGTTCAACTTCCCTTTTTCTTTTAGTTGCATAATAGATATTGCAACAACTGTTTTCGTAATAGAACCAATGCGATATTTCGTTCTTGGCGTTGTTAATACTTGATCTTTCACATTCGCATAACCGTAGCCTTTTCGTAAAATGACATGACCTTTACTTGCTACAAGAACACTCCCATTAAATCCTTTATCTTTTAAGTACTGATCTAGTTTTCCAGCTGCAATTTCATAACGCTTTTTCTCATTCGCATCAATTTCCTGCTTAACATCTTTTTGCTTACTATTTACATTAGAAAATGCCTTTGCATCATATTTTTTTCCTTTATTTGCATGTATTAGTGTAACAATACTTCCACAAAAAACTGCAAAAATAAAGAAAACGATTAACCATTTCTTTAACATACTAGGAACCCTCTTTTATCTAGTTTCACTTAACGTACATCCATTCTATTTTATATCTTTTAATTATCAAGTATATTATAATATTATTTAATATTCACTCTGTTAAAACTAGATTCCTTTTTCTCATTTTCAATTTTGACTACTCTCTATTGTATTTCTTTCTTGCAAAATTTCCAACATACAATCGGATGCATTACACTATAATTTCAAATTCTTTTGTAACATTTGTTACATACTAAAAAGAATGGAGATGTAATATGAAAAACACCGATAAACGCAATCGTTTAGATGATAAGATGTTTCATTATCGGATAACAAAAAACAACATGGTATTAATTGAATATTACGGAAAACAGATTATGGTATTAAAAGGAAATGATGCTGAAAAATTTTTAAATAAAATAAATCATGCAAATAACGATAAAGAAAAACAGCTAATTATGGCTAAAATTACAGGTAATTTCAAAAGAGGTAATGAACGGAATTGAAAACGAATCTCATTTACATTTTGATTATACAACAAATAAAAAAAGAAATGTCGCTCATTCAACATTTCTTTAGACTTTCTTCATAAAAAATTTACATTGCTAACATTCCTTCATTTTCTATACTTCCTATATAAGCTAACCGCTGAAATAGGAAGTAATACAACTATGCATAACCACGCATACGTATATCCCTTCTTATCTACAATATAACCAAATAAAGCAGGCGCAGCAATAATGGCAATTTGATTTAATGTAAGTGCAAAACTCACTGTCATCCCTACCGATTCTTCACTTGCTGATTCCGCAACTTCAGTTATGAAAAGGCTAAACCATCCAATTGCAAAGAACCCTAACAATGCACTTACACCATACAATACATTCGTTATTGTATGTATGCTCATTACTAATATTAGAATGAAGAAAATAGAAATACAAACAGTTATAAATAAGAGGGTACGCCTATTCCCCTTATAAAATAAATCACTAGTAGCTGCTAATATAACCCTACCAACCATTCCAGAAAAGAACATAACGGAAAATACTTTTCCAGCTAAAATTGGCGTGATTGATTGTTCCAATACTAAAAATTTTATAAAGTGCGCAACTAACACCATTTGCAATGAAATCATACAAATGCCAGTTATATAAATTGCATATAACTCTTTTTTACACATCACTTCTTTTAACTGCATCCAAAAAGAAAGTTTACTACGTTCTTGTTTAACTTTCTCTTGAATATATGGTTCCTTATAAAATATAAAAAATAAAAACCCTCCAATTATACAAATACATGCAATACTATTTACCGCATAGGCCATATTATATTTTATTGTAAGAAACGGGATCAATACTCCCGCTAATGTACCACCAATCGGTATACCGGCTTGTCTAATCCCCATCGCTAACCCGCGATTTTCTTTTGAGAACCACTTCATTATCACCTTACTTCCTCCTGGCTGCGAAACACTATAAAACGTTCCTACTAATAAAAGTACAAAGAGTAACCCATTAAATCCATTGACCATATTAGTCAGTAAAAACGAACCTCCTAGTAAAAATGAACTTATCGAAATTAACAACTTTTCATTGTATTGATCAAGTAGCCGCCCGACAAAAAGCATACAAAATAGCGGTCCTATATTTACAACACTTACTAACAATCCAATCTCCGTATTCGTAAGTGTATATTCTTCTTTCCAAAATAAAGCAAACGCTCCAACACCATACGTTATAAGTGTCGCTGTTGTTTGAGCAACCGTCGCAAAAATTAACATAACCCACTTATAAGTACTATTCACCCTTTCTTCCATTAACACAATAATCCCTCCATCCCCTTCCATTGTATGAAAGTTCTGATATCATATAAAATAAAGATTTATCATGTAATTCATCAAAAAAAATGATACCTTTTCTGGAGGGATGATACTTGGATATAAAAGATTTAACTGTATTTTACGAAGTTGCGAAAGAAAAAAACATATCTCACGCAGCTAAAAATTTAAACTATGTACAGTCTGGCGTAACAATGCGTATGAAACAACTAGAAAACGAATTAGGTGTGCCTTTATTTTACCGAAACGGAAAAGGTGTAACTTTAACTTCTAACGGTGAGATTTTATTAACATACGCCAAACAAATTATCTACTTAATGGATCAATCTGTTAAAGCAGTTCAAAGTAATGGGATCGAACCAAGAGGCACTTTAAAAATTGGATGTACAGAATCTACAACCGCTGTAAGACTTCCATCTATATTAACGGCCTATTATGAGAAATACTCAAAAGTCGAATTGATTTTAGAATCAAATACGACGGAACAATTGATTAGGCTTGTACTAGAACGAAAACTGGACGGAGCGTTTATAGCTGGCTCTACTCAGCATGCTGAACTTCATACAAATATATTTCGTGAAGAAGAATTAGTTCTCATTAGCAAAAAGCCTTTATCTTCCTTTAAAGACATAGGAGACATGAATTTACTTGCATTTAGTCATGGTTGCTATTATAGAAATTTATTAGAAGATTGGCTTCAAGAAGAAGGAATTTCACCTAAGCGAGTATTAGAGTTTGGAACAATTGAAGCGATTCTCGCATGTGTAAAATCAGGTATAGGCATAGCAATTATGATGAAGTCTATTTTAAATGGTCATCAACATGACATATCATTCAACCCTTTGCCAAATAGCTTCAAAAAAGTTCCTACTACTTTTATTACTAGAAAAGATATATATCACTCTGCTGCATTACAAAAATTTATGGAGATGACTCACAATGCGTGAAAAGAAAATACGTGGTATGAAACGAAAAACAAACACTATGATAAAGCGAATTGAGGAACATACAAAACCGTTCCCTTCTACTTTCTATAACGATGAATATTGGAATATGCTATTGCCAGTTTCTCAAGCTTTTATAGATTCTTGTAAAACGGCTAGAAAAGTAAAACGATTATGTATTCAAACCTTATTAAATCAAGCAAATCATTTAATAAATATAAAACCTAGGGATACACATACATATCGAGTTGTTGTTTTGATTTCTATAAATAATTTTTGGGATTCGCAAATCATTATATTTAAAAATGAGGACTACTTTCATAATTTCTTTAATAGAGATAGTGAATTTCAAAAATGGATTCTTCTTTCAAATGAAATTGATTTTTGGGAGACATGGGAAATGTCAGTTTGTCATTCCTTCAAAACGCTTCACTTTCAAGAAATTATTTATGATGCAGATGAATGCTATGAAAAAGAGATTCTGTTTATCGGAGAGTTAGATTAAAAAGGGTATACCTAAAACACTGGTATACCCTGTTCCACTTATTTTTCCTTCAATACACTATGTAATCGATCCGGATAATTTGTAAACATTCCTGTAGCACCCCATTTGATTAACAGTCTCATATCTGGTTTCTCATTAATTGTATAAGGGTGAATTAACAGTCCATTTTTCCTAGCCATTTTCATATATGACTCATCAATAATTAGTTCCCCGTTATCATTACGTAAGTTTGGTCCAATACCAGCTGCATACTTTTTAATTTCTTGAAAATCATCATTTGTTACACTTTTCGGTTCCTGTGTAATGCCAGACCATTCAACAATTTCATTGTTTTCATTTGGATAATACCAAAGCAATTGAACTAATGGAATATTTTCATTCATACTATGAATCTTTTTCAAACTATCTTTACTAAATGATTGAATCATAACACGGCTAGAAGACATGTTTTGACCTACTAAATTATATTTTTGTAACAACGCCAACAATTTCTCTTCCATTCCTGGATACACATCTGGTGATTTTGTTTCAATATAATACTTCATACTTCTTCCATACTTTTGAAAAATTTCTTCAAGAGTTGGAACTTTTTGCCCAACATACTCATGCTTAGCCTTTTCTGGATACGCTTTATTAAACCATGATCCTGCATCTAAACTCTTTATTTCACTTAACGTTTTATCGCGTACTTCGCCTGTTCCATTTGTAGTGCGATCAACTGCTGTATCATGCATTGCAATTAATTGGCCATCCTTTGTTAATTGAATGTCTAACTCTAAATAATCCGCTTTCATTTTTTTCACTAAATCATAAGAAGCAAAAGTATGCTCAGGTGCATGTCCACTTGCTCCGCGATGTGCAATATTTAAAAACTTATTCGTATTCCATTCATGCTTTCCTTCTGCTTTCGCATGAACAGCTCCCCCAGCAAAGATACTTCCAGTCATAAAGAAAATAACTAAAACGCTAATAATCTTTCTCATTCTTCTAACCCTTCCTACGTTGCAAATTTCAACAAGCTAATGAGATTTACACGAAACAGAAGACACACTTTCATTATTTTTATAAACCTATATTAAAATTCCAATCTTACAAATATTTTCTATATTATTAATATAGAAAACTAGTATTATCCTATTTAATTTCTATAGCCCTCCTTTTCACATGTAACTCCCTATTTTGTACGGTTCATTCAATAAAAAAAGCCATAAATTATTTAGGCTACACTCCTGTATCCCTAAATAAATTTATGGCTTTTCTCAAATATCTCCGGCCTCTATTAACTTGTCGAATTTAATCATATCAAACCTATTGAAATTTGTGAATATTTTTTTCAGTGCAGTGAAGCACATAAAACAATATTTCCGTAGTTACTTAAAAATCACATAATAAATTTCCCATTACCTCGTCCAATACTATATCTGGATTTACTACCGCTTTTTCTGAACGCCATCCTATAAAGCCATCTGGTCTAATTAATACAGCACCTCCATTCTCTATACCATATAATTTGCTAAAAATATCTTCTGGAGCAATAAAGTCTCCACTTAAGCCAACACGATACCCTTTTATATTTATTCCTAATTTAGCTGAAACAGTATGTGCTGCCTCAGCCCAAGAACTATTTTCTACTCCTGTAAGTAATACAAAACTGTTACCGAATAAGTCTAATGTAGAAACTTTCTTCCCTTCATACGTTCCCCATAAATGTGGCGCTCGCGTTCCAGGTCTTCCGTTCAACTCTATGCTATCCATTCTATGTGGAGTGACTGAATTATTTATAATTGCCTCTGAACAATACTGATATCCAACTGTAACAGCTAAACCATCCATATTATTCAAACTGCCTTCCTCTCTATTCGCAGCACGAAACAGTAAACTACTTGCATAAGCTGTCGTTAATTTTGCAACAGAGTGTCTCTCTTCATGATATGTTTCTAACAATTTTGGTTTTGCCTTCCCTTTTATAACAGCCGCTAATTTCCAAGCTAAGTTATGCGCATCTTGTATTCCTGTATTTGAACCAAATCCGCCTGTTGGCGGCATAATATGTGCTGAATCTCCAACTAGAAAGACTCGATTTCCTTGAAATTTCATTGCTGTACTTTCGGCCGCTTCCCACGGTAAAACACTTAATATTTCTGACTCAACATTTGTACTTCCAATTGCTATTTCAATAATTTGTTTACAACGTTCCATCGTGAAATCCTCTGGTCCCTCTCCTTTTAATGGATCGTAGGCTACATGGTAAATCCATTTTTTTACGTTATCTACTGAGATCAGTGCACCAAGAACCTCTGGATGAAGTACCATAGAAAAACCGAATGCGTCTCCTTGTATAAACTCACTTAAGTCTGCTTCAAAATAAATATTCATATAATAGCCACCAATGGTTCCACGCCCCTCAGTTTTAATCCCTAACTGCTCACGTATTTTACTTTTCGCTCCATCTGCTGCAATTACATAGTCACAATGTATGACACTTTCTTTTTCTGTTTCACGATTTCGAATCTTTGCTTTTACCCCGTTTTCATTTTGTTCAAATGAAACTAATTCATGATAAAAAGATAGTTGCCCGCCTAATGTTTTCGCTTCTTGTAACATCATCTCTTCTAAAATAATTTGATAACATGCAGTTTGTTTTGATGGACTAATCTTTTCTATTTTTTGAAGTAACTCTTCATCGTTTCCGTATTGTGTCGCTCTCATTTGTTCCAATTCTTCTTTATTCGCCTCAGCTATTGTATGAACCGCTATTCTTCCTCGGCAGTTCTCTAATGCTTTACCTGCCAATTTAATTCTTTTTTCCAAGCCTAATTCTCGAAATAACTCCATTGTACGTAAAGTAAGACCGCCTGCTTTCGGATGAATGGCAGTAGAGGGATGCCTTTCAATAAGTAAGTACTCAATGTTATGTTTTGCAAGAAATAACGCAGACGCTAACCCAGATAATCCCCCTCCAACAATTAAAACTGGTACATAATTCGATTTCATATATTTCCCCTCCAAATCATTGTTCTGAGCTCAGTGACATAAATATAATCAAAAAAAACATTAAAATATAGACTTATATTTCATTTTGAATTATCATATAGATAGATTACGCCCCAAAATTCCTTTTACCTTTTCATACATCTATAATCCACCTGAATTGTGTCTGTATGAAAGTGTAAAACAAAAGAATGTACTTTACGTTGAACCATGTTCTATCGTAAAATTCAAAAATAATACAAACATTATAAGCGGTCGTAACCTTATGGATTATACAAGGTTACGACCGCTTATTTTATTGTTACATCATTTTTTGTTTTTAAAACCTCATCTATTGTGTTATGTAGTCCTTCCAATCCCTTTTCTATCTCCCTATAATTTTCAACAATAAAAAATTCATTCGTCTCGATTTTCTTTCTCAATATTGCACCTCATACAACAATCATGTAGCATTACCGTATCGAAGTAATGGTTCATCATCTTAAACCTTTCGACTAATTACCTGGAGGCAAAGTGATTGAAATGAATAAACAAGAACAATTAAATATTATAAAGAAAGATTTTATTGATTCTCAAAAAGTATTATTGGCAATTGGTGATGAAACGCGTCAAGCTATTTTATTAGTACTAATGGAAACGGAATGTCAAACAGGATTACGTGTAGGAGAAATCACGAAGCAAACACACCTTTCCCGTCCAGCAGTATCACATCACCTTAAGATTTTACGAGAAGCTGGCATTATTTTAATGAGAAAAGAAGGTACAAAGAATTTTTATTATATTGATATACGTACAAAATTAGGTTTATTAAAAAATCTTGTATTAGATATTGAGAAGCTATTGCAAAACTTTTATTAAAACTTGGAGGTATAAGAAATGAAAGCAATGATAATTGATAGATATGGAAAAGTCCCAATGCGTATGGCAGAGGTACCTACTCCTGAAATTAATGAGTATGAAGTGCTCGCAGAAATTCATGCAGCTAGTATTAACCCAATTGATTTTAAAATACGTGATGGAAAAGTTAAAATGTTACTGAAATATGAAATGCCTCTAATCCTTGGGAATGACTTTTCCGGTGTCATCACGAAGGTTGGATCAAAAGTGACTCGTTTTAAAGTCGGTGATGAAATATATGCTCGTCCAAGAAAAAATAAGATTGGTACTTTCGCGGAGTATATAGACATTCATGAAGATGATATTGCTTTAAAACCAAAAAATCTAAGTTTTGAGGAAGCGGCTTCGATTCCACTCGTTGGCTTAACTTCCTATCAAGCTTTACATGACATCATGCAATTACAAAAAGGACAAAAGATTTTAATTCACGCTGGATCCGGTGGTGTTGGTACTTTCGCTATTCAGCTAGCAAAAATAATGGGTGCTACTGTTACAACGACTGCTAGTGAAGCTGGTGCAAATTTAGTAACGTCTCTTGGCGCAGATGAAATTATTAATTACAAAACAGAAAAATTTGAAGATATACTAAAAAATTATGATGCGGTATTTGATACAATCGGCGGTGCAACACTTGAAAAATCATTCAATATTATAAAAAGCGGAGGAAACATTGTTTCCGTTTCAGGTATGCCGAATGCTCGCTTCGGTAAAGAATTTGGTTCAGGATTCTTTAAAACTCTCTTATTTTCATTAGCCAGCAAAAAACTTACTGCACTTGAAAAAAAGCATAATGCTCAATATTCATTTTTATTTATGAAGCCAAGCGGGGATCAATTACGTACTATTGCAAACTATATTGAAGCCGGAAAAATTAAACCGGTAATCGATCGAGTTTTCCCTTTTGAAGATGCGCAAAAAGCAATGGAATATTCAGAGTCTGGAAGAGCAAAAGGAAAAATAATTGTAAAAATTAAATAATAATAAAACCTCCATTTTCTTAAAATGGAGGTTTTAAATTTGCTGTTAAATAGACATAGTGCAATGAAGTCCTTACAATAGATTGCAAGGGGAAATATTATATTATACTTTTAGTTAACTTTACAAAGAATACATACGTACAAATACATAACTTAAAATACAAAAAGGAGGAGATACAATGACTAAAAATAATGAAACAGGTTGGAATTTAGATAATAGTTATACGACTTTACCACAATCATTTTATACAGAAATCCCCCCTACTCCCGTAAGCTCACCGGAGTTAGTTAAACTAAACCATTCATTAGCGATATCTCTTGGCTTGACCCCTGAAGAACTGAAAAAGGAAGCTGAAATTGCTATTTTCGCTGGTAATGCACTCCCAGAAGGAGCTCATCCATTAGCTCAAGCATATGCTGGCCATCAATTCGGACATTTTAATATGTTAGGCGACGGTCGTGCTCTTTTAATTGGCGAACAAATTACTCCTTCAGGTGAGCGTTTCGATATTCAACTGAAAGGTTCTGGCCCTACTCCCTATTCACGCCGAGGAGATGGCCGTGCTGCACTCGGTCCGATGCTACGTGAATATATTATTAGCGAAGCAATGTATGCACTCGATATTCCAACTACCCGCAGTTTAGCAGTTGTCACAACCGGTGAACCAACCTATCGTGAAACAAAGTTACCTGGAGCAATTTTAACTAGAGTAGCTAGTAGCCATATTCGCGTCGGTACATTTCAATATGCTGCAGCTCGTGGTTCAATAGAGGACCTGAAATCACTAGCTGACTATACGATAAAAAGGCATTACCCAGAAATTGAATCTCATGAAAACCAATATACTGCATTACTACAAGAAGTCATTAAAAGACAAGCCAGTCTTATCGCAAAATGGCAACTTGTTGGATTTATTCACGGCGTAATGAACACTGACAATATAACGATCAGTGGCGAAACAATTGATTACGGTCCTTGTGCATTTATGGACAATTACGACCAAGGAACTGTATTTAGCTCTATTGACACACAAGGTCGTTATGCATATGGAAATCAACCATATATGGCCGCATGGGATCTCGCACGACTAGCTGAATCTTTAATACCAATTCTGCACGAAGATGAAGAAGAAGCATTAAAAATCGCTCAAGACGAAATTTCGAAATTTAGCGTACAGTATGAAAAACAGTGGTTCCTTGGAATGAAAAAGAAATTAGGACTATTTAGCAACGAAGAACAAGATCACTCACTTATTGAGCAACTTTTAAAAATGATGGAGAAATATAAAGCGGATTACACAAATACATTCCGTTCATTAACTCTTGATGCTATCGAAAATACAGCTCTATTTGAAAGTCCTGAATTTAAAGAATGGTACAAACTGTGGCAATCTCGATTAGACAGACAAGAACAATCGAAAGAAAACGCCTACGAGATGATGAAAAATAATAACCCATCAATCATCCCGAGGAACCACCGTGTAGAAGAAGCATTAGAAGCAGCTGTTACAAATGACGACTATAGCGTAATGGAGAAACTTCTTGAAGCTTTATCAAACCCTTATGCGTATTCTACAGATCAAGAAGAATACTGCATTCCACCTGCACCGACGAATCGCCCTTATCGTACTTTTTGTGGCACTTGATTGTTTAATATGTAAAAAGATGCGTTCATATAAATTGTGTGAACGCACCTTTTTTATATCCCCCCACTCAACTAAAACTTTAAAATGCACATCCCCCGATGCCATTTCTTTAGTTCAAAACAAATTCTACACTATTCCAATAGACTTACTCGTAAGCTTGTTAAACAAATATTGAGAAATATAAAACATCATTTCTAAATATTTTTATTTTTGATACTATATTTTATAAGAATATTCAAAAAGTGAGGGGATTTCATGAACGTTCAACTACAAGGTAATGAACAAATTACAAAATTATTTAATGACTGGTATAGAGCTATGTTACAGCATCAAACTACCCATGCAACAAAAATAAAAAAAGATATTGAAAATACCATCTCTAATTCAGAAGAAAATACAAACCTACAATTGTATTATTCACTTTTTAATTTCAGATACAAAATTTTAACAGATGGTTTAAATATTAATAAAGATGATTTTAATAAAATTGATTCTTTCCCACTTCCAGAGAATGGGCTATTTTCTTATTATTATCATTTTTTTAAGGCTATTCACAATACAATTATTGGAAACTACAATGCAGCAAAACACCTTTTCGAGAACGCTAAAAAGCTGCTAATACACGTATCTGACGAACTAGAGAATGCTGAATTTAACTACCGCTTAGCTGCCTATTATTATCAAACATATCAACCACTAGTAGCAATCCAATCTGCAAATGAAGCTAAAGCGATTTTTTCAAAACATATAAACTGTGAAATTAATGTTGCTTTGTGTGATAACATCTTTGGTTTATCTTGTATTGATTTAAAACAGTTTGAACAAGCTGAAATTAGACTTGATTCAGCATTAAATATTCTACAGAAGTATTCAGAGGAGACTTTATCATTAAGAGTACGACATAATTTAGCTTGGCTATATGCAAGTCAAAACCTTTCAGAGTTAGCAATGCGTCATATTTCAGAGGTTACAACTAAGCAACCAAATCACTTTAAAGCACTTTTTGTTGAAGCACGTGAATACTACAAGCTTGGAGAATATACCCAGGCTAAAGAACTTATAAAAAAAGGATTAAACATCTCAAATAAACTAGAAAACAAAGAGTTTCAATATCGTTTCATGATTTTAAGAGAACTAAATAATAAAACTTCTATAAATGATTTAGAAATGATAATTTTGGAAGGAATTTCTTACTTTAAAACAGAAAACCTTTGGGAATGTATACAAGAGTACACTGATGTTCTAGCAAATATGTTTTATGAAAAAGAAGACCATATAAAAGCTAGTCAATACTTTTACATGGCCAATCAAGCAAGAAAAAAACATGAAGAAAAGGGAGCTTTGATATAATGAAAAAGATTAAATTGAGCATCATTGGCTTAGCTGTTATTAGCATCACAACTCTTGGGTTAAGCTTCACCTCAGAAACACCGAAAACACAGTTAGGATATGTAGCATTAAACATTGGGGACACCCCTGCACCACAAAGACCTGACCTTGTTCAATCCGTTGACGTAAGTAAAGACTACAACTCAACAACAACTGAAAAAGCACTTTAAAAAATGAAAGACCTTCAATTAAGAAGGTCTTTTTAAATACGCTTATTTAGAATATTTCTCTTTGATGTAGGCTTTATTTTCTCATCAACTCCGCAATCCTCTTACTCTCCTCACTACCAACTTTCTCAAGTTTCTCCACAACTAAATTCCGTCTCTCTACAGAATGATTTTGACTTAACTTCGCTTTTCCTTCTATTTTATTTATCTTTATTTTGAATCCAACTATTCCCTTACTTAATCCTGCCATATAATTCGGATCTACATCGTTTAATGAGTACGTGCTCTTTGAATCTTCATATGTATGTACTAATTCTTGAAGAGAGTCAATTAATTCCTGTTCATCCTCAACAATTTCTAATTCACCATATACATGCACTGCAACGTAATTCCATGTTGGTACTGCATTGTTTGTTTCATACCATAACGGAGAGATGTAACTATGTGGTCCTTGAAATATAGCTAGTACTTGCTGAGTCCCAATATCTTTCCACTGTTCATTCGGCCGTGCGAAGTGACCATGTAAAGTAAGGGTCTCCCTATTTAATAACAACGGCAAGTGCGTTGCATATGGTTCTCCGTTATGTTGAGAAAATAATGTCGCAAAGCTATTTTGTTCCATTATTTCGTACTTCATCTCTTCATCTTGTATTACGAAATATTTTGGTATGTACATAAGCTCCCTCTTTTCCGCTCTTTTCTATTTTATTTCCTATTATATTTAGTAACCGCATCAATCAACAGGGCCAGTTTGTATTTGTTTTATAATGGCAGCTTTCTATTTCAAAACAATAGGCAGCATGTATTCCATGCTACCTTAGTTTATTTTTTCTAATATATTTGTAATAAATACGGTCTTACCCTCAATATAACTAGATCGATTTTTCGACTCTCTTGCTAACTCTTCCTTCAAGTTTCCATACTCATTAGCTACTTCAGTATGTTCACGAAGGTAATCTCGAAACGCTATATGCCTTCTCAACTCTTCACTATTTTTATCACACACATATAAATGATGTTCCATCCAAACTGTATTTCCCTCGTTCCATGGAACGAACATATCCTTTCTTCCAAATGCCTCTCTTCCTTTAAAGCTCCATTCTAACTGATGATAGTACCCTATCTTCTCAAGTTTTTTTACTACCTCATGAAAAATTTCGTACTCTTCTATTACAACATCAATATCTAGTATTGGTTTTGATGCAAGCCCTTTAACAGATGTACTCCCAACATGTTCAATGGATAAAATGCTGTCTTCCATCACATCGTTAATGAGAGTTTGTAGCTTATTAAATTCACTTTCCCATTTGATGTTATATTCTTCGATAGTAATTCTCTGTTTCAACGTATCCCTCTCCTCAAAAGCAATTATAATCTTTGAATATGAGTATCCTTAAAATCCGTCTCATATTTCAATCCATATCCAAACATCCGATCCATTCCAATATGTGCTGTCCATATTAAGCCAATCATTATAACGGTATCTATCTTAAAATAGACACCTATTAGAACAATTAATATGGATATGATATATGTGTGAAATAAATTATAAATGTTAGCACCAACATAATTATTGATCCCATACGCTAACATAGATAAATCTGGCGCTAAAAGGAATACAAAAAATATAATCCAACTAAACTCATATATCGAATACATATAAATCGTGGCTAAAAATACAACCATTCCTTCGAAATGTACAATACGTTTTTGCATTATTTATCATTCCTATTTTTCTATATTTATTAATACATTTTCATCGCTGAAAGTATTCTTTGCATTTTTTAACCAGATGGTTGCTAATATTGGCCCTGCAATGTTATGCCATACTGCCGCTAATACACTTGGGAGTGCAGCACCAAAATGCAAAATACTTTCCAGCTATATTACTTATCGCTTCTAGTACTTTCATCCACTCAGCCCCTATCTTTTAATTGAAACACCTTATTCGGATTCAAAATATTTTGCGGATCAAGAGCTTTCTTTATTTTCTCCATTACACATAATGCCGCCCCATGTTCTTCTTCTTGATACTTTCGTTTTCCGATTCCAACGCCATGTTCTCCTGTACATGTTCCTCCTCGTTTAAGAGCATACTGAACGATACTTTCATTTATTTCGTCTGCCTTCTTTACTTCCTCTTTATCATTTGTATCAATCATTAAGAGTACATGGAAATTCCCATCCCCAACATGACCGAGAATACCGCCAATAAGCCCTACTTTATCTAATACCTCTTTCGCATGTTGAATCGCTCCAGCTAATTCCGAAATTGGCACACATACGTCTGTACTCATTAGCTTTTTACCAGGATAACTATGCACGTAAGAGTACGCTAAGTTATGTCTTGCATCCCACAGTTTATTTCTCGCTGCTGTTTCCATCTCAAACGCAATTTCTATACATTTATGATCAAGAACGATTTCTTTCGTAAATTCAATATCTTGCTTTAACCCTGCTTCATTGCCGTGAAACTCTAAAAACAGTGTCGGTTCTTCTCTGTAACTTGTTTCATTGTAATGATTTACTTGTTTCATAGATAATTCATCAACGAGTTCAAT
Organism: Bacillus cereus group sp. MYBKT14-1; assembly: GCF_051915185.1. Lineage (NCBI taxonomy): Bacteria > Bacillati > Bacillota > Bacilli > Caryophanales > Bacillaceae > Bacillus > Bacillus cereus group sp. MYBKT14-1. The sequence continues at coordinate 110,870 of NZ_JBQAEF010000008.1, forward strand.
TCTCGCGATTGGAATACCTGCTTGTAATATGTTAATTACAGCTTCTACTGCATCATTTATAGTTTGAAACGATGCCCTCGCAGCCATAACATGTTCTGGTATACCGTATACTTTTAAAGTTAACTCCGTGAAACATCCAAGTGTTCCTTCTGAGCCTACGAAAATACCATTTAAATGATAACCTGATGATGACTTCGCCGCTAAATTCCCGGTATGTATTACTACTCCATCAGCAAGAACAACTTCTAAATCTCGAACTTGATCACGCATTACCCCATACTTTACCGCTGTCGTTCCGCTCGCATTTGTAGCAGCCATTCCTCCTAACGTTGCATCAGCTCCTGGGTCTACACTAAAAAATAATCCATACTTTTTCAATTCTTTATTAAGCTGAGAGCGCGTCACCCCTGGCTGTACTCTCACAAGAAAATCCTTTTCTCTTATTTCAAGTATTTTGTTCATAAGAGAAAAGTCCATTGTAATTCCTTTTTCGTAAGGGATTACATGTCCCTCTAAACTGGATCCTACTCCAAATGGAACGACAGCTGTTCCGTGCTGACTCGCTATTTTCATTATCGCGCTAACTTCTTCGGTTGTTTTTGGAAAAACAACTACATCAGGTAAACTACTACTATGGTAAGATTCATCTTTACTATGTAACTCTCGTACTGTCATATTTATTACTACTCGATCTTCAGGAAGTATGCCTTTTAATTCATTTACTACATGTTCAATTGTTATTTCCATAATCAACTCTCCTTTTTAATTTTAAAACAAGTATACCATCTTTATACTAAATAATTAGAAAAATAAGATTATTAAATTTGAACATACAAAAAAGAACCTGCAGCACACGCTACAAGTTCTTTTTTACTACATTTTAAACGATTTCTTTACTAACAACATAAACCAAATTAAAGTAACTGCCATCAACGAATGAGAAAACCCTACAATATAAGTTAACCCTTTAAAGTCAGCTCCATTTAACTGAAGAAGCCCTCTCGCTGCTAGCGAACCTAACATTAATGTTAATGCAATGTTATGTAAAACAAACCACTTATTAAACCCTTTCACTTCATGAAACGCGAATACTTTTGCTAATCCTAAAGCAATTAAAAAGAAGAAAAAGCCAAGTACAAGTGTATGTGTATGCAAAAGATTTAACAAAGTAGATCCTAAAATCCCTTTATACTTACCATACTCCCTAGCGAAAATCCCTGATAATAAACCGATAATCAAATACGTAAACGATGCATTATATAATTTCTTCATTATGTACCTCCTTGAGTAGAATGTGTAGTGTGTCATATTTAGTAATAATGATAGTTATATAGTAAAAACTCCTAGTCACCTAGGAGTCATTGTATAAGTATCTCACTCTTTACAATCAATCCTAATTATAAAATATCTCTCTATACAAAACAAACGAACTTTATGTGAACAAACACCCCCATTAAAATATGTTGCACTTTTGTTTTACACAATCCATACTAATTGTTATAACTTTTTAAAGGTGGTGTAATAATTGATAGTTCTTGAAACCGAACGTCTAAATCTTCGTTGGTTTGATATAAAAGACGCTTCTTTTATTCTTGAGTTAGTAAACGATCCTGCATGGATTCAGTTTATCGGTGACAAAGGGGTTAGAAACTTAGAAGATGCAAAAAATTATATTGTAAACGGTCCCATCGATATGTATAACAAACTCGGATTTGGCCTTTACTTAGTAGAACGAAAAGAAGATCTCACTCCACTTGGTATGTGTGGCCTTATTAAAAGAGATTCATTAGAAGACGTTGATATCGGATTTGCCTTTTTAGAAACATTCCGTTCAAAAGGATATGGCTACGAGTCAGCTTCTGCGATAATCGAATACGGTGTACAAAAGCTCGGCATGAAACGAATTGTAGCAATTACTTCTATAGATAACATTGCCTCAGGAAAGCTTTTAGAAAAAGTAGGATTACGATTTGAGAAAATCATTTCAGATTCAGGAGAAGATTTAAAATTATTTGGGTATAACGCATAGTAAAGAAGGTCGCCTTGAATGGCGACCTTTTTTACTACTTTACTGATCTCGTAATAATACTTTTAGTTACATTATAGTTTTGCAGTAATTCTTGTGATTACCACTATTCCTTTCATATCACATTTTTGGAAATTCATAGAAATAAAACTTTCACTTCTAAATAAATTATATTAATATATTAAATAAAGGAAGTGAAAATAAATGGGACAACCGCTATTTTTATTAGTTCTTCAATTCATTGCATTTATATTAATTATTTGTATCGTATATGGAATCTTGTACAATACCGTATTGAAATTAAATATGCCCAAATGGACTGCACATATAGTAGCTACGGTATTTTCACTTGGTATCGCCTATCAAGCTTTTATAAATTTCATTTGAATAACCTTTTTAGCAATTACTTCTATTGTTGATGCAGTAAAGCTTTTAGAAAAGCAGGATTGCAATTTGAGAAGATTATTTCAAAATCAGGAAACGTAGCCATTTTTTATAAAGTCTGTCCTGCGCAAAATAGTGAAGACGTTATTTTCGCTGAAAATGTGTTTGCATAACAAGAAATCAATTTAATTGATCCTGCAAAAATTGTATTTTAAATCAAAGATATGTAAAAAAATAAGCACATCCTGTTAAAAAACAGATGTGCTTATTTTTTAATTTCTATGCATTTTTACGTTTCAAGAAAATAACTCCACCAACAATTAACAGTAATGCGCCTGCAACCATAGAGATCCAACTTGTAAGATTAGTACCTGTTTGCGGTAACCATCCAATTTTAGATTGAATTTCTTGCTTAGGTTGTGGTTGTTCTTTTACTTGCTCGTTAGGCTGCTCTGGTGTTGGCGTATTTTTATCTGAATTTTGCTGTTCTGGTTTAGGTTGTTCCGGCTTTACCTCTTTAAATTTCACTGTTTGTCCCTTATCTTCAATTTCAGCGTGAATAGCTACTAATATATTATCTTGATACAGTTCTTCAAACACGACTACTTCTTTACCTTGTAATGCAGAAGCATTAAATGTGAAATCTAGTGTGATAGAACCATTTTTCTCTTTAGCAGTAAACTTAGATTCTACTGTTACTTCTTTACCATCAACTAATAATGGCTTGTTTGTTGCTTTATCCATTAGTTTGCCTTTTACAACGTACTCTTTACCCACAATTAAGTCTTTGTATTCCACTGTATCTTGGATTGTTACAGATTTAGAAGCGTCTAACTCTTTAGAACCATCAGCTTTGTTTGTTGCTGTCGTTTTTACTGATGGCTTAACGAACTTAACTGTTTGACCTTTATCATTGATATCAGCATGTGTCGTAACAACTTTTCCGTCTTTCAGTAACTCTTCAAATACTACTACTTCTTTTTCTTCTAAACCAGTTGCATCAAAAGTGAAATCTAGTGTAATAGAACCATTTGCTTCTTTTGGTGTAAACTTCGTTTCAGCAGTTACTTCTTTACCATTTACAACTAATGGTTTATTAGTCTCTTTATTCATTAATTTACCTTTTAAAGTATACTCTTTGCCTACTTGTAGGTCTTTGTATTCCACTTTATCTTGGATTGTTACAGACTTAGACGTGTGCATTTCTTTTGTACCATCTGTTTTATCAGTAGCTTTTGTTTCTATTGAAGGAATCTTTTCATCTTTGACAATGTGTTTAATGATTTGACCATTCTCTTTAATTTCAAAAGAGAACGTTTCTTCATTTAATACATAACCTTTTGGTGCAACAGTTTCTTTATATGTGTATTTTCCAAATGGTAACTTTTCAAATTTAGCGATTCCTTTATCGTCTGTTTTTCCTTTTACTACTTCTTTTCCTGCTTCGTTATAAATCGTAAATTCTGCATTTGGAAGCTTGTTATTTCCATCAGCTACATCTACCTTTGTAATTTCTAGATCACCTTTGATAAGATGATTAACTGCCAATAGCTCAATAATCTTTCCATTTTCCTTTATTTCGAACACAATCTGTTCTTTAACAAGAACGTAACCATTTGGAGAAGCCTTTTCTACAAATGAATATTTACCATACGCTAAATCTTTGACGTTAATCTCACCATTTTTATCTGTCTTATATTCCCCAACTACTTTTCCACTTGCATCTTTTAGCTCGAATGCTGCACCTTCTAATTTTTTACTAATATCTTCATTATCTACTTTTAGTAATTTTACACTACCTTTCACTTCGGTATTTTCCACTGTAAAAGTAAGTGTTTTATTGTGCTCTTTAATTTCAAAAGGATACTTTGTTTTATTTCCAATATATCCATTAGGTGTTTTTGTCTCTAAGAAATAATATTTACCATACGTAAGACCTTCAACGTTTGCAATTCCATTTTCTTTTGTTACTACTTTTTTCACTTCTTTTCCATCTTCAGTGAAGACTGTGAATTCAACATTTGGTAAAATCTTTCCTGAATCACTAAGCTTTTTAATTTCGATGCTACCTTTTACTTTGTTATTTACTATTTGGACAGCTCCTGTTTCTCCTGTCTTAACTTCAATAGTTTGTGGTTTATCATCTGAAACATAGCCTGTTGGTGCTTTAATTTCTTTTAATGTGTAAGTACCAATTGGTAAGTTGTTTAATTCTGCCATACCATCAGCACCAGTCGTGATTTTTCCGACTGATTCATTATTTACATTAAAGACCTCAAATACTGCACCAGCTAAAACTTCTCCATTTTCTCCAACCTTTTTAATTTTTAAAGAACCAGCTGCTTCCCAATTTACTGCAAGATCACTACTAAGCTTTTCTTCATTTCTCTCTAATAGTACTGTAGCATTCTGAACAGTATCCGTACCACGGTAAGCAATTGCTTGAACTTTAGTTAAATTAGCAGCTACACTTAAATTAAATTCACCCGTTTTTGTATTCTTAGGAATTTGGATACGAAATTTTTCTCCAACTGAAAGCTGATCTTTCACTTCTCCATTTTCACTTACAATTCTAACTCCATTAGGTGCATTTTTCGCTACTACCTTATAAGAACCACTCTTAGCATTTGTTTGTACTGAATATAGATTTGTTTCGAAGAATTCACCCTTTAATTCTGCTTTTTGCTTTTCAGCAGGAATCACATTCATAAAAACATCTTGAGTCTCTTCACTATTATTAGCATTACTAATAATAGCCTTAGCTGCTTTTTCAACATTTTTATTCTCATGTTTTAATTCATTTACATCGAGTTGACCTAATGCATTCCAAACCGCAAGTTGCGTTGCATAATGCGCTTCATTTTTATTAGCTACTCCCAGCTGTTCAGCACTTTTTTGCGGGAAACCATTTAATAAGACTCTATATACTACATTATCTGTTTTCCCCATTTCAGGAAGATTTTCACCATTTGGTGATTTTAATCCAAGGGTTAAGCAATAAGCAATTTGACCACTTGAATTTTTAATCATTTCAGTGCGAATGTACTTACCTAGACTATTACTATAACTCCAGTCCATTGAATATTTCTCATGCGTCATAACCTCTGCACTAGCCCTAGGTAAAAATACATTAAGGAATAATGCCAGTACTGATAATAATGTAAAAACTCTTATAATGACTCTCTTACCCAATTTTGTAACCTCCCTAGAATAAATTAATCCGAGTATATATCGCAATATCTAAAACATTCACGATCGACCCATTTATCATTATAAAACAATAAATTACAAATATTAAATAATTTTAATAAAATAGTCAAAAAATTTACACATTTTATTATTTATCAAGTTTTTTAACGAATTTACTATATACAAATTCTAAAACACGCCTACAATTTAAAAGACAAATATGTATGTTAAATATATAAATAGCAATTCCTTTACTCCAGTTATTAAGCTTTCCCCTATTAAAAATATCCTCTTCATTTTCTTGTTAACCTGAGTAACTTATACACCTCTTCTAATCTATTACACTCCTCCATTTAAATATAAAGGTGACTTCTCGTTCAAAGAATAAAGTGAAACTTTAATCCTCCCGATTCCCATCTAACTTCTTTGCTTTCATTGAATTTTTGGGCGTGAGTCTTACTGCCCCAAAATAGCGGGATACATTATGCAATATTGCATTTGATAATTATTTTCAGTGTAACTATAATGATTACAGGATTACTATTAATCCAATATTCTACATGGAGGTTTTATTATGTTTAAAAAAATTATTGTATCTTCTATGGCGCTTACTATGTTCGGTGGAGCTGCAACTATGCTAGAGGCACCTACTGCTCAAGCAGCTTCTTATAACTCAACGTCATCCTCTTACTTTGATGTCACTCCTGAAGAGGCCGTGGCTTTCTATCAATCTCAAGACTATAAAAAATTAAAAGTATTTTTGGATGACTTTGAAGCAAGAAACCCTTATACTCCAGGTGGAGGCTACGCTCAAGGGAGTGTACGTATGCAAAAATTCAACGATGCTCTTAGAGATGCAAAATTAACAAATGTCTATCAAGAATTTATTAGAATCTCATACTACAATCATTATCCAGAACCAAAATAATAACAACGGATTAAATGTTTATTATTTCTATAACTTAGCCTAATTTTAAATGTATAACCTAAAAATAATTACTAAAACCACTCATATAAGGGTGGTTTTTCTATTTCCCCATATAATTTAGCGGAATGTTACATCATCTTTATTTTAATATGTTTTATAGTAGACATTCTCTAGTTGACACAATCTAGTAGGTTAGCAATGGGAATATCAAAATATATTTATAATTATTTTCTGTTTAATAGCAAAAAACGAACACCCTCTCACAATTAGATAGGGTGCTCGTTTTCATTTTTATCGGTAATTCTCAATTCACTTTAGCTTCTTTCCAATAAGTAAAGATTAAATTAACTTAAAAACAAAGCGTTTTAAATTTAATTCGTAGATCTTACTGAAACTTGGAATTGCCCCTTAGAACCATCATCATTTGAAACGTAAATTTTATATGTTCCATTCGGCAATGGAGATAAAGCATTCCGTACATTTGTAACATTAATTTGTTGTTCTCCAGGTTTTATATAACCACCAACAATTAGCTCTGTATTTGGACCTTTTACACTATATCCCATTGTATTTTGACCATTATTTTTCATAGAAAAGCTTAAGTCAGTACTCCCATCATATACGAAAGAAGTTACAGCCTCGCCACTATAATCCATTGTTTGGGTTAATAATAAGTCTGCAGAAACATGTTCAACTACATGAATTGGATCATTCGTTTTGTGTACTTCTTCAGCATAAGTATTATTCCCTAACACACCAAGTGTTAATGCTGAAACTACTCCACAACTAAGCACTAGTTTATTTAACTTCATTTTAAGTTCCCCCTTGATGTTTGTATTCTATTACCATCATACATCCTTTTTTAAGTGCGTTTTTATGTAATAATTCATATCTATAAACCTATATATTTTAACTTTCCGCCTTAATAGTTATTGAGAAAGCCACATAGATAAAGCTATAATATTACACTTCATAAAAAACTTATAAATTTTAAAATCTTTTTCTAACAAAGTTTTATACGAGGAAGTACCAAAATACTCAAATAAATAGCATTTCTATTTCAGATAAAATGTACTAATAAAATTTTTCTAAAATTTCACTTTGTAATTTGATATATTCCATGTTAATATAACGAAGGCTACAAAACAGGAGTCACCACACATATCACTTTCACAGAATATTCATACTTAAAGAACCTTATTTTATCAGTAACTCAATCCCAATTTTACCTATACAAAAGTTAGTTTATAATTTCATATGCACATGAATTTAAATAGATTTTTTATCTATTATTTTTTCTATTTTCCTTATCGATTTTAATACGAGTAATATAACAGCACTTTTCAAGTACCCTTCCTTTTTAGATAAAAAGTCTACTAATACTAAACATCTTTGTCCAACTCATACATAATTCTACTTACAAACTATCGGAGATGCAAAACTATGGGAATTTCTACTCTTTTATTAAATACCTTTATTATAATAATTTGTATCCTTAGCTATCACGTACTCTGGCTAGAGTTTAAAGAAAAAATAACATGTAATAATATGTTATTTTCTATCCTTTCCTCCATTGCTATTATTTTTTGTATGACTTTTCCTTTTCATTTACATGTGGGATTTATTTATGATTTACGTTTTATTCCTATTATATTAGTTTTTCTATATGGAAATACAAAAAACATTGTTTTTATAGGAATTTTATATCTTTCTTACCGGTTTTACTTAGGAGGAAATGGCGTTCTTCCATCATTTATTATCTTCACTATTATTTTGGGTATAACAATGCTCTTTCGTTACTTATTACCTATGTATTTTAAAGAAAAAAAGATATTATTAAGCTTACTTCTTATTTTAGTATGTACAGCTTCACTTTCTATTTGCGGTATTGTAACTCAAATACATACAGGAGGTAAAATAGACTCTACTCTCATAGAATTTTTATTAAATTATATAGTCATTAATATTTTCACAGTATTATTATCAGTTTATTTTATAGAGGAAATGATTGAGAAATATAAAATGAAAGAAAAACTGCAACGGGCTGAAAAATTTTATATAGCTAGCGAACTAGCAGCGTCAATTGCACACGAAATCCACAACCCACTAACCACGGTACATGGATTCACTCAATTATTAAATGAAAAACATGCCTCTAAGCTATCTCAGGAGCAATACTTAGAAATCATGTTAATTGAAATGCAGCAAATACAATCTACTATTAATAACTATTTATCTTTAACCAAACCACAGAACACCCTAAAAGAGAAAATAGATATTAATCACATTTTAAATCAGGTGAAAGATACTATTTCACCACTCGCTCTGTCATACAAAGTTGAAATCAAACAAAATAGTACAGATTCCTTTTATATAAATGGGGACCCCGAAAAATTCAAACTCTGTCTAAACAACATCATCCAAAACGGAATTGAGGCTATGAAAAATGGTGGATTATTACAAATAAATATACAAAAAGTAAAAGAAAATATCATAATTGATATTATTGATTCAGGAATTGGGATGTCATCTCAACAAATAAAACGAATTGCTTTGCCATTCTATTCAACAACAGAAAAAGGAACTGGGCTTGGTACTATGATTGCTTATAGTATTATTAGAGAATTAAACGGAGATATAGAGATAGAGAGTGAATTAGGTAAAGGGACACGTTTTTCTATTAGTATCCCTTGCTAACGTGATAACAATTTTCTATTTAGTTAATTACATAAAAGGATCAGAGTATATCTATTGTTACAGATATACTCTGATCCTTTAGTTTAATTCAATTAAAAACACTTAATATTTATAACTTTTCTTACATCGTGATGAAATACTAGTTCATCGATTTCATCTCATTTACTGATTAGATTTGTTTAATGTAAATATAATATCTCGCGATACTTAATTTGTTATTATCATTAGGGACATTTCCTGCAGTTGTTTTTTCATTAAAGTACAGACCTTGTGCCATTCATTGAAAAAGACAACTCCCTTTTTACTACTTCACTTCCACCGTATAATTCCCTGTTCCACCACCATACTGATACACATGTAAATAATACTTCCCTGGATACGTGTAGTAACTACCTACTAGTTTATTCCCTTGTTGCTGAGCATACGTAACATAATTATTTAAATCTGCTGCAGAATAAAGTACCCAGTTCATTCCGATATTATTTTCATTCGTTACGTTAATTTGAAGGTTTTTAGCATTCTCCACATTAATTTCAAAGAAGTCACTTGTATCGCCATTTCCTAAACTAGCACGTAAAACTTGATTTAACTGCAGTTTGTTTGCTGTTTGGAATGAGTTATTCGGTTCTTTTTCTACACTGTTATCTTCTTTCTTTTGAACAGTTACAGTCGCTGTAGCAGTATTAGTTGCTCCTTTATCGTCTGTTACCGTTAATTTCGTCGTATACGTTCCTTCTTTTGTATATACGTGAGTTGGATTTTGCTCATTACTTACTGCTCCATCACCAAACTCCCATCTATACAAAGTAATTTTCCCGTCTTCATCTTTTGATCCGTCGCTTTTAAATGAAATTGCTTCATTTACATTTCCACTATACGGACCATTTATAACTGCAACTGGTGCTTTATTCTCTGCACCTTCTTCTGTATTAATACCGTGGAACACAACATCATATTCAAATTGTCCTGATGCATTCACGCGATAATTTACGAAGTATGCTGTTACTGTTTTATAGCCTGTCCATTCCTTTACACTTAAACGTTTTAACGTATCATTAACGTTTTGTGTAATTGTTTTCCAATCTTCGTATTCTCCTTTTGCTGCAGTTCCTGTATATGTTCCTTGTAGTGTGAATGTATTAAAGAACTGTGATTTATTTTTCTTCACTGATACATTTTTCAATTTTGCTTCCGCTGTTATTTCTGCTGCAATATCTGAAACTGGCTTCGATGCATGATTCGCTAAATAATCGTCTGATACTAATGGCACATTATACTTCTCACGATTATCAACTAGCATTTGCATATAGTCTTGATATTCTTTATTTAAATTCGCATCTTTACTTAATGTAGAGCGATATGCATCATATGCTGTTACATCATTTTTCCTAATAAGATCATGTATTTTATCGAACATATCATATCTCTTATTGTACATATACGATTGTAAAGCAAAGGAATAATTATAGAAATCCCACGTTCCATACTTTGCATTTAACGTTCGCTCTGCCGTATAACGCTCTGCTGGATTTGAAGATAATCCTCCTATAATACTCTTTCTCGGTACAACATTATCCGTTCTCGTTGCCCCTGCAAAAAATTCAGCATTTCCTTCTTCAAACCAAGATAATCTTTCATTTTCATATATTTTTCCTTGTCCCCATAACCCTGGTACTTCATATCTACCTTGTAAATAATGCGTGAACTCGTGCCGGAATAATTCTTCTAAACTATAAATACTTTCTTCTGGCGTACGCTCATAAGTAAAGAACGTACCTGTTCCTTCTATATAAAGACCACCGTTATTCGTTTCATAACCGTACAATTGACGATTAAATTGATATTCTGCTGGGCTATTATAAATAACCATCGTTAGTACATCATCAGGATTTCCATTTTCTAAAGGTTGATCACTTTCAACCGTACGATGGAATTGTGCCTTCACTTCTTTTGCCGCCCAATATAAACGTTTTACTTTTTCTTCTGTCACTTTATCTCCAGCTTTTAAAACAATTGCCCCATCATCAAACGTATACGTTTTTGGCAAATATTTTTTCTTTCCATCTTCTCTTATTTGATCTAAATTCACCACTTTACCATTTGCATCTTTTCCGCCATAATTCGTTGCGATTTGCTCAGCAGCTACGAAATATTGCTCCCCTAAATACGGATAAATTTTCATCGCATCTGTTACAACTTGTAACCCTTTCGTTCCTGTACTATGGAATGTACCGAGTCTACCTGTATAATAAATGCCATTATTAATAAGCCAACCGTTTTTTGCTGTAATCGTTCCCATTAATGCAAAACGACTTAGTTCATTAATATAACTATCTATTTTCTGATACCATACTGTATCTTTCGGTGCTTTCCTCGTATCGTACAAATACGATTGAATGTCGTAATCAACACCTTGCATAATATCGTAAATAGCATTTCCAGCTGAAAGATTATCTACTAATGTAGAAAAATTATCATTATATTGTTTGAAAATTTTTGCAGCTGATGTTATCGTTTCCACATCACTCGAAGCGTTTCCTATTAACTTTCCGTATGATGATACCACTCTATTTTGCTCTAATGTACCCAGCTTGAAATTTGAATTGTTAGCTATCGCTTTTAATGCAGGTAAGCATTTATCATGATAACTCCGTTCATTTAATTTACTAAGTTCCGAATTATAAAATCCTAAATAAAATCCTGAACGCAATACCTCCACTAATGTCTCAATCCCTTTTGAATCATCCTTCGTATAGGCTTGTCCTTGCTGCTTCAATTTATCAATAATCGCCTGCATCCTACTATCATTTTGATAGAATGCTAGACTGTCTGTATTAAACTGAAATAGCCCCGTAATTTGCTCCCAATCAATTGTTACAAGTAAATCTACTAACTGCTGATTGCTTAATTGATTTAATTCAGCAATTGTATAAGTTTTCGCTACAGCTAATTGCTTACTTTCTTTTTTCACCTCAGGTGGTCTTTGTGATAAATGGGCAAATTGTAACCTTTTCTCAAAAGACTTGCTTTCGAGCACTTTCGATGAATGAGCTAATTCTTGTACTGGTAGTTGTACACCGACTGGCTCCATTTTGAGCACATTTCGATAAGAAACTTGCTCTCCCTTAGTATCTTCTGCCAAACTGACCCCTTGAAAACTCCCTAACATTAAACTAGCAAAACTTACCCCTACTAACATTTTCTTTGAATAGCCTTTCATGCTCTCCCCTACCTTACATTTTTAGTGTCCCGCTCCATTATTTTACTATTTTCACTTTTTGTCCTGTATTGAGAAAAAATAAGGTAACGTTCACACATGTATCCATTCCATGTAAAATTAACGCTTGACTTTCCGTGCATTTTATATCAAAAAAGATAGATAATAGCAAAATTTCTGCTACATCTATCCTCGTTTTCAACACTATGATTTTAACTTTATAAACGTAACTTCCGGTAATGTTTGCATATGCTGAATAAACTCATTCTTTTCTTCTGACGATATATTTTTCAGCTGCATTCCTACCTTATAAACAGTTTCTGTACCTTGCTGTGAAGCTTCCACCTCATATGAGAGTATTGGGATGCCTTTCACTTGTAGTGTTTCTAATATTTGTTGTATCGCTTCATGTTTATTTACAAACATTTGCACTGTTATATTTTGTGGAAATAGAAATTGCACCTTAAAAATACGACTTACAATTTCTAAACCAATTAAAACGAGAATCGTCGCTCCAATGCCTACTACATACATTCCCGCTCCAATTGCTAATCCTATACCGGCAGTAGCCCATAAACCAGCCGCGGTCGTTAATCCTTTCACCGCCTGCTTTTGAATAATAATTGTGCCTGCACCTAAAAAACCAACTCCACTAACGACTTGTGCTGCAATCCGACTTGGGTCTAGAGACGTATGCTCTTCATACACAATATCTGAAAAGGCATATTTCGAAACAACCATTATTAACGCACTTCCTACCGCTACGAGGAAATGAGTCTTTAATCCAGCTTCTTTCGATCGAATTTCTCTTTCAATACCAATCATTGCTCCTAACAAGCCAGCAACACCGATTCGTATAATAAAATCAAAATCTACACTCACGGGCACTTCCCCCTTTCATTCATTATAGATAGATAAAACAAAAATTATCACAAACATCCATTTATCACCATGAAAGAATACCACTAAAATACACTTAATACTCCGACTGTTTTATGTTAATATTTTAAATATTAACATAAAATAAATAACTCCTGATTTTAAACCTTCACTAATTTTCTAAAAAACCAAAGGTGGATTGCATGAAATTAGGTTGAGAAATTTAAGAAAACGCTTTCATTTTGTTTCATAATTTTTTATAAAAAATACATAAATAAAGGAGCTTACTAACAATGAACGTCTCGTTACTTACACCTACTACTGATTTACAAGAAGAATACTTAGATTTCTATAACGAATGGAAAGATAGCGGCGAAACAATGATCCCGTGGGTTATCTCAAAAAATCCTGCCAACTTCCCAGCTATGGTTCAAGAACTTCTCGATGCGCATAACGGAATAAATATCCCTGAAACTTGGGTACCAGACTCTACATATTGGCTTGTTACAGATGAAAATAAAATTGTGGAAGCTGTTAATATACGTCATAGTTTAACCAAACATTTATTTAACGCTGGCGGTCATATTGGTTATGGCATTCGCCCTTCTGAAAGAAGAAAAGGTTATGCTACGAAGTTACTAGCATTATCATTAGAAAAAACGAAGGAATTAGACATCACGAAAGTACTTGTCGTTTGCGACGCAGTGAATACCGCTTCTGAAAAAACGATTTTACATAACGGTGGGCTTCGTGATGATGATTTCACTGAGGAAGATGGGAATGTAGTAAGAAGATATTGGATTGAGCTATGAATGATCACAAATAAGCGAGAAAGTGATTATACACTTTCTCGCTTATTTTACACTGCTTCTATTTCAAACTGCACTGTAATACCACTTGGATCTACCACCACAAACCCATTTGTAGTTTCATTTATTTCATGTTGTTTTTCTATTAATCTTTCTTTCACTTCATCTAACGCTTCTTTATACGGTAGTACAATCGTATACACCTTTAGTCCAGTTGCATGTACTGGTGGGTGTGGGTTGTTTACTCCGTTCCACGTATTTGCACCAATATGGTGATGATATCCCCCTGCTGAAATAAATAAGCAATCCTCTTCACGCTGTTGTACTTCAAAACCTACTGTTTCCACATAAAATTTATGTGATTTCTCTACATCAGCTATTCGTAAATGTACGTGCCCAACGACAGTATTAGCAGGCAAACCATCAAACTCATAATCAACCAGTGTTGCCAATTCTTTTAAATCAAGTGGTGTACTTCCTCCTGGCCCTTCTCCCCATCGTTCGCGCGGACGGTCTGCATAAATTTCAATACCATTCCCCTCTAAATCTTGCAAATAAAAAGCTTCGCTATATGTATGATCACTTGCACTATTAAACCTTGAAATTGGTAAAATTTCATTTGAATATGTATAACGCCCTTCTTGCTCATCCGGGCTGTCAATTACATTCTTATTACGAAGAACCCCAAATAGCGCAGAAGCAAAAGCTTCACGAGTCGGAACTAAAAAGGCTACATGATATATACCAGTCGTACGCGGTTCTTGCAGTACCCCGTCCTCTAACCTTTCAAGAACAAGTAACGCGTTCTTTCCACCTTTTCCAGATAAATATGCTTTATTCCCCTCTTGCTTAATTACCTCTAATCCTACAACATTCTCATAAAAAGCAATTTGACGCTCTAAATCTTTCACTTTAAATTCAACATGACCAATACGTGTTTTCGGATGAATTTGTACCATGAATAACTTCATCTCCTTATCCCTATATTTTCCCATTACATATAACCGTTACTATGAAGGATACAACTAAAATCATCCTATGTAAATAAGAAAAGTCAGAATTCACATACATTTTTATTTTCATAATAAAAAGCCATCTTTTCTAACTTTTAGAAAAGATGGCTTTTTAACTCTTATCTCATTTTATGTACTTCAGCAACTAGCTTTCCACCCTGAATGCCCATATAAAGCTTCACAGGTGCATCATTCGTATTTTCAAATACTAAATCTAAATATGGATATGCAATTGTAGCATCTCTTCCTTGTGGAACATAGCCTACCGTTTTAGAATGTGTAGTTCTCTCCACCATTTTCAGGCCAGCTTGATCTGCTGCATTGTATAAAGTTGAAGATGTTTGACAAACACCACCGCCATATCCATCTACTAATTTACCATCAACTATTTCTTTCCCTAATTGATATCCTTTATCTGGTGTTGTATCACCGATTAATGAATTAAAAGAGAAACGGTCTCCTTTTGCTAACACAACTCCATTTATGCTCGCTGCTGACAAACGAATATTCTCAATACGGCCACCTGTTGAACCACCTAAGTTCGTTTCATATCTACCAATTACCGTACCATTTCCTTGCGCATCACTTAATGTTGCGACTGGTTTTTTCTCCACGATCGGCAACTGATACGTAGCATCCCACATACCAACATTTAACAATTTATCTACTAATTCTTTTTCCATTAATTCATAAGAAGGTTTTCCTTCTTGCCAACTTCCATCAGGTGCTATACGTGAAGGAACCATTTTTTTATCGACGCTTTTTCCAACCTCACCAACAACCTTTGTTACAGACTTTTTAAATTTCGCTTCATCTTCAAAATAGCCTAAACTAGATAAATCTAATTTTTTCACTTCAGTACCAGTTCGACCATCAACTAAACTAATAGTATCCTGCACTTCTGCTTTAGCCTCTACAGTGTGTCCACCAATATCACTTACCAATGCAACATCACTTACTTTTGCACCACAGCCACTCATTATAGCTACACATAACACCCCAACTAAAATACCCTTTACTTTACGGAACAATATACTCTCTCCCTTTCCCCAACATCACTATTATGTATTTATTTCATTTCTATGTATGTTTTGTTACAATCATTTTACAATATGTTTATAAAATGTTACAAGTTATTTTTCACTCTATATAAATTACTCTTTTCTTTTATAAATGTCTATACATATTTACATAAAAGTTTGAGTTTGATAGAATTGTAACTTTTATGTAAACTCTCTCTTTTATCCAGTATATACCATTAAGCAAAAGAAATACAAATCAAAAACCCTCAAGTTATTTTTTATAAAGTGAAACTGTAATCAGTGAAGGTTTTACGGGCATCCCGACCCTCTTTATTTCCGCTGAATTTTGAAATGGGGGTCTTACTGCCCAGCAAATAGCGGGATAAAGAGAAATCCCGTCAACATAAATAGGTATTTGCCGTGCCACCGCTCCGCTTTTGCACATACATTATGGTGAATTCAACCTATTTTAAAGAAATGGAGGATGTTATTATGTATCCCTACAATCCATATGATCCATATAATCAATATGTGTACCAACAACCACAGTATGACTTACAAACACAATATCAATCTTATATAGATCAAGCAGAGCACACGAATCCATATGACCAAAATAGACAATTCCAACTTCCAATCTCTTTTCCTGGCACTGGAAATCGTCAATTAGAAAGACGCGTAAATGCGCTTGAACAAAGAGTACGTCAACTAGAAAATACAGTTGAGCGCCATACACGTAGACTCAACCGCTTAAACCAACGTTTACGCACAGTAGAAAACAGACTAAACATTCCATTCGCAGCATTAGAAGACGGGTTTTAATCGAGAAAATAAAGATTATATAAAGGAAGGGGCTTCCCCTTCCTTATATAAATTGACGAAAGTTTTTTCCATCTCTATACTGATAAGAGTTAATGAAATGAAACAAGGTGATAAATATGGATTTTGAAATAAATTATCTTTCCTTTTATGTTGTACAAGTAGAAGGAAAAGGTGAAGCAGTTGATAAACGCTACAAACATTTTCAAACTTTAGACGCTGAAGAATATGAAGATAGTTCCTTAAAAGAATTTTTGAATGGTGAGTTATTAAAAATATCGAAGCGAAAAGTAGAACGTCATGCAAAAACAGAACAAGCCCCAACAAAAATTGGTCGCTTTATTGTAGAAGAAGGGCACGAACTTGATTCAAACCCTCATTACAACCTTTTTAATCGTATTCGCTTTGCAGAAACAAAAGAAAACTTTAAAGATATGAGCGAACCTCTCGTTTATACATATCTTGACACAAGCGCTGTACGTGGTGGTGTATTTTTAATTGCTCAGGCAAAACTACGCAAATACTTTGATGATCCATTCGTATTCGTAATGAAATGCGACTTTGAACCAAAGGTTGCTTCTATTTCTGATGAATCAACACTGATTCGTAACGTTGAAATGGCCATCACAACAAAGAATATGAAATCTATCCAATATCCGTACATGCCTGAAGAAGGTATGGTTGAAGTAGGCGAACTAAAAATACACCAAGCATCACATGCCCGCTACTTTGAAGACTTCTTAAAATTCGTCGAATACGAACGCTCTATGCCTGAAATTATGAAAACACAAGTAATGGACATGGTATACGACCAAATTGAAGATGTATTTGAAGAAGGTACAGAAGAACGCGAACAATTCGACCAAGCGATGGAAGTATGGGCTGCCAGTCCGAAACGCGAAATTATGGAACAATTTTCAACCGAAGAAGTAATGGAAGCAACTGCTCAAATCGTCGAGCATGCTCCTGAAGTCGAATTAAAACTAAAAGCAGATCATATCTCTGTGAAGGCCCTGCTTGCTGATTTCGGGGATCAAATACATATTGCGAAGGTAAATGATCGATATGTACTTATGATTGAAGCAGACACACTTACATTTGAAAAAGGCTTCTCTCCTATTGAGTTTCTGAAGCCAGATGAGCTGCAAGATGTGATTGAGCGGATTGAGAATAAGCAGCAGTATTCGTTTGATCCGAGCGGTATTGAATAAAATGAAACTTTAATCAGTGGGGTTTTGTTCATCCCCCACTAATTATTAACCCTCACCAATCGGGCTTTTACGGGATAAATACTTCCATATAACTGTTGTTACTGGGCGCTTATAATAAGCGCTCTTTTGTTTATATTAAAAACCGATTCTACTAAGAATCGATTTTTCTGCTTTATAATAAAACATGTTTATTTTCAAATTTTTTTGATGCAAGATGACATTTGTTGCAGAATCAAATATATCCCTTCCTTGTTATACAAGCTTATTTCCATTAGAAATATCTACTTCAATATTTCTAGTTGACCAAGACCTTCTATAAGTTGTTAAGATGCAAATTTCACTTTACTACCTCAAATTTATTGTACTCGTAAAAAGATAATTGAAAACGATATTCCGGATGTTCTCTCACCCAATCGTAGGCTTCTTCTAAAATTTCCATTTTGTTTTGCAAGTCATTAAGTTCACTACATTCGTCCCTTTTCTGTTTGCACAGAGGGCAGAATCCATTCACTATTTCCGCACTCGTCGCCCTAATAGTTTTACTTTCTAAATCAACTACTAGACGAAGAATAACAGAATGCTCTTCTTTTGTAGTCACCTTCATTTCAGCAATCCGATCCTCATTCCAAAAGACACCGTTTAATTCCATCTTTACTGTGACATCTTTAATATCCAAGTCTACCACTATCACACCTCCCTTGTACAAAACTCAATCTTACTCTTCTATTTTAAACTTTAATACACCACAACTTAAAGAGATATTAAGTTTTTTCCAATTCTTCTTTACTATGAAAGAAAGTGTAGTTAATGCTAATTGTGTGGTAAATATTATCCCAAAAACTAAAACAGTTAAAATGTTAAAGATTGTTTCCATTAAACTACACTCTTTTCTTTATATATATTTTTATTTTATTAATACGGTTTAAAACTCTTATTACGTCTTAACAATCCCAAAGCAATTATAATGCACAATCACAACAACAAGTTGATGCCTATTTAATATCAATACGCTGTTATTACATGTATGTAGTTAGAGGGGGAGGAGAAATTCATTTAACCTCTGTATTCTCCTCCATCTCAGCCAAATACCTAATCTGCCGTTCCGCTTTTCTCACTGCTGTACGAAAATGTTTTTTCAGGAGTTCTACTGTATTTTCACTTATATAATATCTTTCCGTTATACTTTCCCACGTGTCACCACTTTCAAATGTACTCCATTCAAAAGGGCGTTCTGTATTTTTCTTTAGTTCTTTAAACACCCATTTTCGCATCTTTTTTTTCGCTTTTTCTGTTAGTTTTCCGTTTTTTACAAGTTCAAGTTCACCATGTCTTTTGTATCGCTTATTGATATCTCTCTCGCTATATACTTTAAGAAGTATATTTGCTGTATTTTCAGCATCTGCTAAAGCACGGTGCTGTTTTCCTTCCCACGTTAAAGCGAGCTGTTCTACCGCAAATTGTAAACTTGGCGTATGTTCAAACAATTCCTCATATGCTTGGAAAACAAATTTTTGCAAATCAATTCTATTTTCTTTTTCTATACTTGGGCATTCAACACCATATAATGTACAATCATGAGATAGAAAACGATAATCTTCTTTTCCCCATGAAACAAATATAGAACCTTCGCCGATGAACTGAATAAATTTCTCTATAATTTGAGGGAATTTTTCTACACCCATTAAATCTTTTTTCGTAATACCGGTTAATTTTGTTGTATGACGAGTTAATCGTGCACTTGGTTTTACTAACTCCGAAAATTCTTCAATTATCTTCATTGTACCTATTTCTATTTTTACAGCTCCGATATCAACTATTTCTGATGGATCTTCTGATTTATACGGTCTGAAATTCCTTTCAATATCAAACACAATGAAATGTGTAGCGTTTTTCAATTTATTTACCTCTTTCTAAATTCCTTTTCACACAAACACTTTATTTTCAGTATTTATTTATTCATGTACTTTATACAAAAATACTCCGAATAAATAAATGAAAATTCAGTCTTGTTATGATATGTAAGTAGGAGGACATCTATAAAAATGCAAAAAAAAAGAAGGGCGAGCCCTTCTTTTTTCAAAAATTACTTCTTGTTTACGTTAGTAGCTTGAGGTCCACGGTTACCTTGTTCTACTTCGAAAGTAACTTCTTGACCTTCTTCTAAAGTTTTGAAGCCTTCGCCTTGGATAGCTGAGAAATGAACGAATACGTCTTCTCCGCCTTCAACTTCGATGAAACCGAAACCTTTTTCTGAGTTAAACCATTTTACTTTACCGTTTTGCATGAAAAAAATCCTCCTACAATGTACCTATATGTACATATTCATTTTCAACCACCTTACAATAATAAGCCAGATATTAAAAAACTGCAACCCCTGAGGAGATTTAACATTGCTATCCTCCTCGGAAGTTACAGCTCATTTAAATCTCTATATTATTAAAAGTAAAATGGTTTAAATATACTATATCATATCAATATAATAAAAGTAAAGTTTTTTTCTTAAATTATTTTTTGTTCCCACTGCATTGCTTTTAATTCACCTGATCCGGCTACTACATAACCATCTTTTTGATTAACAATGCGCCATCCGTGCCCTTTAACTGAATCACATACTGTAACAATACCTTCTTCAAGAAGCACACGGCACACACTACTAATCCCCGCCTTATTTTGCGTTGAAGTTGTATATAAAACATGTTGATCTACACTTAAGTCTAAATAACTACTTGCTTTCTGCTCACTTTGACATGTATGCCAATATATTTTTTCACTTGCAATACTTTCATCTATTTTACAATAAGAAATATTTCCGCTAACTCCCTTGCACGATCCACTTGCCGCTACTAAATAAGAATTGTGTAAAGTCAACGCGGAGATCATTTGATTCATCGCAATTTTAATCCTCTTTAATTTACGTGTCTTCAAATCAAAGAGCCAAACACCACCATATTTAGCATGTATTTTCGTACCAATAAATAAGTAATGTTTATATAAAAATAATGATCGAATAGACGGTGCCGCACTGCCATACTCAAGAAACGGATGAATAGTTTCCCATGTCAAACCGAAATTATTAGAAAGATACAGCGTTTTTTCTCCATGAGCAACAACAGTTCCTTGTACATTGCTACATACATTCCAACTCGTTGCTTTTGTTGGAAAACGCTGAATTGTCCAGTTCTCTCCACCATTCATACTGCGAATAAAAATCCCTTCGTCACCTACACCATAAACTACATTATCTTCGCTATGTAAATCCCTAATTCGTTTTTGAAAACCATTTAAAATTCGTTTCCATTCTCCGTCTTGTTCAACAAATAAGCCATTATATGTAGTAGCTAACAACAGTTTTCCATCTCTTAACTTTGTAATAGCAGTTGCACTTAACATTGTCTCCACGTTGACACTCCCATTCTTAGAACTTCTCAGCAAATGCAATTGCAAAATTACTGCATTTTTCAACATCCTCTTCATCTTCTGGAGCTAATTCAATTTTCAGCCCTTCTTGTACAAGCTCTGCACCGCGTTCCACAAGACGTTCTTCAAATATCGTTACCGCTTCACAAAACAGTTCATACGCTGTATCACCCGATCCGAATACCGCTACCTTTTTCCCAGCTAAATCTATATTTTCTAAGTCATCATGAAAATCTTCCGCTTCAAATGGTAATTCACCATCGCCCCACGTATAAGATCCTAAAATGATTCCATCATAAGCTAATAATTCTTCAGCGTCCATGCCTTCCATTTCTTGCAATACTACTTCATGATCAAAAGCATCTAAACTAACTTTAATTAAATCAGCAATACTCTCTGTATTTCCTGACATACTTGCATAAGCTATTAAAATTTTTGCCACTTTGGCATCCCCCTCTAACAATAAATGATTCTCATTCTCATTATATTAATAATGAGAATCAATTTCAATTGATTTTTTCTACTTTTATTTACATTTCACATTACTTATTTCAAATAAGGTGAAACTTTAATCAGTGAGGGTATTCATCCCCCACCTAACTTCTTTGTTTCCGCTGAATTTTGAGGCGGGGGGGCTTACTGCCCGGCAAATAGCGGGATAAAGTGAAAGTTTAATGAGTCCTCACCAATCAGGCTTTTTCAGACAACCCACAAAGAGCGGAATAAATAAAAAAGCACAGATGACTATACAATCATCTGTGCTTTTTTATTATTTTTTAAAAATACCAAAAGGCTTTCCTACTGGTAAAACAACTTTTCCGAAGTGTGTATTTAACACTGCTGCTGCTGAACCGTAGAAAGATAATAATGAAATAAGAAGTTCAGAATATGCTGCTAAATTATGCATTGCATGCGGCATAACACCTAAAGTACTTAATGAAAGACCGATAAATAAGAAATCAATAAGGACGAAAATCATAAATAATACTTTATGTGTTTCCATTGCACCAATTGTCATAAAGATTGTGAAAATCAAATATCCGATAAAGGCTACACCAAGCTGTTTTGAATCTGCAGCTTGTGCTAATTTTTCGCCAAATACTCCAAGTTGAATTAACCAAGTCATTCCAACACCTAGCCAAAATAGACCGTACGCACCGAATGCTGTTGTACCGAATGTATTGTTATGCTTTGCATCATGAATGCAAGCAAAGATTTGTGCAAATCCTCCTAAAAAGATTGCCCACGGTAATACAAGTGAAACGCCATCTGTTAAGCCTAACTTTTGAGATGATGCTACAAGTGTTACCATCGCTAATCCAAATAGACCAATTCCAGATGGATCCGCTGTTGTCATTTTCACATGATGTGTAGTAGTTTGATTGCTCATATAAACCTCCTGATTATAAACATACTCGAATACAATACTTAAATCAGAAGACTATGTCAATGGTTTTTTTTGTATGTTGTCAGACGTTATATTTTATAATGATTAAATATATTTCTGACCACTTCATAAGGTTTTATATTCACTTTTTCCAACTCGTTTATCGGTAGCCATAACGGAATATAATTTCCCCTACCTTCCAGCTGAAATTCCTCAGCTGTTCCGCTTCCGAACACTCCGCCTGTAATATAGGCAGCATAATAATATTCATTTCCTTTATATTTTACCTTTGCAATAAGGTGCTCCACTTGTATATGTACCCCTAATTCTTCGTATACCTCTCTTTTCGTTGCCTCTTCAGGCGTTTCACCTTCCTCAATCCCTCCGCCAGGAAAAACATAATATCTTTCCTCTTCTCGAATACGTTTTATAAGAGCGATTTTTCCTTCCTGTACAATGATAGCGGCTCCGCGATTTCTTATCATTTTATTACCTCAATACGAATCGCAACTGTTCCCCACTCTTTTTCTTGTTCTTTCGTATATATTTTGTATGTACTTTCTAACATTTCCTCTAAACTATCATTTTCACAATCCAATAATTTTTTATCGATTTGTTCATATATAGCTTTAAAGCTCTCGTATCGCTTTATTTCCGTTACTTTTACCGTCATCATTTCTGTTGTCTTAAGATTCGTAAATACGATTTCATCGTCTTTGTTTATTAGTTGACGTTTTTTATCGTATAGGCGTACTTCATATACTTTTTTCCCTGATCGAATTGACTGAAACGGTTTATTATATAAACCCATTTCGTATCGCATACATCCCACTCCCTTTTGTTCATTTCACCTATTAATACAGTTCACATTACTACATCTTGCATATAATATTCCATACGTATCACTTAATTGAGAAAGGAGGCTGAAGAAGCATGTTATATTTAAATCAAAAACCTGAATATAATAAATATGATATTGGTGATTATACTTATAGTAAAGTAGGGCCAACCATTTTTTCTTGGAACGATGAAACAAAATTAAAAATAGGTAAGTTTTGTTCATTAGCAGAAGAAGTCGTTTTCATACTTGGCGGTGAACATCGCGCAGACTGGATAACAACTTATCCATTTAATGCACTTTTTGATGAAGGAGCACATATTACTGGTCACCCTTCTTCAAAAGGTGATATCGTAGTTGGCAATGATGTATGGATTGGTTATCAATCCTGCATTTTATCTGGTGTTACAATTGGTAACGGTGCCATTATTGGTGCAAAAAGTGTTGTTACAAAAGACGTCCCTCCATATGCAATTGTGGCTGGTAATCCAGCAAAATTTATTCGATATCGTTTCCCGCAAGAAACAATTGACAAACTAGAGAATCTTGCATGGTGGGACTGGGACATTTCTGTTATAAAAGGAGCTATTCCATTACTACTTTCCGACAAAATCGACGAATTTTTCACCTCGCCCGAAAATGAATCTATATGATTAAAACAGAAAGAGCATCCAATTATTTTTCAGGATGCTCTTTCTGTTTTTATTTTTTATGTCCATGCAAATGATTACACGGAGAACATTGAAATGGAATCTTATCTAAGCAATTAAAGTTTGTTTCGCAAATTTGTTCAATCGTTGGAACAAATGGAATGACAACTATGTTACTTTCTACTATTTGTGTAACAGGTGGCAATACTGTGCCTACTTGATGTTCAAAACGAATACTCGCTTGATTTATATAATTTCCTGAACCATTTGGCGCGCTCTGTACTGCTACTTGGAACGAAACTGTCCTTGCTTCACCAGGATTTAAACTTCCGATAAGAAACCCTACTGCCGGGCTTACATTCGGCACTGGCGTATTATCAACCGTTACACTTCCAGGAACAAATCGAACACTACTATCTAACATATCTTGAAAACGAATATTTTGCATTACAGTATCACCCGTATTTGTGATGACTGTCGTAAACGTAATGACATCTCCAATTGTTGCTACCTGTAAATCTGTCGTTTTTACGACTGTCGTTGAGACATTTTGAGGAATAAACGGGATAACAACTGTATTACTATCACCTTCAACTACTACTGGCGGCTCATTCGGATTTACAGTTGCAAGCCCATTCGCTGTAGCAGTATTTGTAACTAAATTATTTACTTGCCCTCCTATTATTACAACTTGGAAATTAATAATTGCTGCATCATTTGGCTGAAAATCACCTAACGGAATACCAGTATTCGGATTAGCAAATGGAAGAGGTACATCATTTACCGTTACCGTACCATTTATAAATAGCGTATTCGGATCAATGATATCTGTTAACACAATATTGGTCACAGGAACTGTACTATCATTTATAACAGCGATTCCGTAAGTGACAACATCCCCTATCATTGCTACTTCAAAGTTTGCTCCTTTTGCAACAAATAAGATTGCAGTATTTACCGTCACTATAACTGTATTGCTTGTATCCATCACTGTAACTGGCGGCTCCCCTGGTACTAAAATATATTCTGCTAACGCCCCAGCAACGTTCACTACTGTACCACCATCCGGAAAACTTGTAATCGTAGCTTCATATGTTACAAGTGCCGTCTCACCAACTGGTATATCAGGTATCGTAAATCCAATCTGCGGATTTAACCCCGGTTGCGGAACCCCATTTATCGTTACACTATTTGGAACGAAATCAGCTTCCTGAGATAGCACATCGATAAATTGAACATTCATTGCATCAGCAGTACCAGTATTTAATATACGAACAGTATACGTTACCGTTTCTCCTACACCAACAACTGAATGGTCTACTTCTTTTAGCATATCTAAGCTGCCTCTATTTACCGGCGTAACCGTCGTATTACTTGAATTTGTAATTGTAGACGGAGGTTCTCCTGGAATCAATTCGAAATCACCCGTTACTCTTGCTGTATTCATAATGCTACTAGAAGGCGGAACTGCGATTACATTTACTTCAAATGTAATTAATACACTATCCCCTACTGCAAGATCAGGCAATGCAAAGCCTACAAATGGATCTAAACCTACTTGCGGAATCCCATTTATTTGTACACTTCCAGGAACGAATTCTAAACTAGGTGATGGAACATCGATAAACTGAACATTCGTTGCTGTTACCGTTCCCGTATTTGTAACTTGCACACTATACGTTAACGTATCTCCTAATCGTGTCGCTTCTTTATTTACAGATTTTATAACGCTGAATCGTCCTCTATTCACTCTAGTTATCGTCGTATTACTCGGCTCTGTTACTACAACTGGTGGTTCTCCTGGCACTAAAGTAAAGCTTCCTGTTATATTTGCAACGTTCGTAATTGTTCCTGATGACGGGATGTTTGTAACTGTCGCTTGAAACGTCACTATAACTGTTTCACCAACTGGGATATCTCCAACTCCAAATCCAGTAATCGGATTTAAGTTTGGTTGCGAGGCTCCATTTATCGTTACACTATTTGGTACAAATGACGCCCCTGCTGAAATGGTATCAACAAACTGAACAGCATTAGCTGTTACTGTTCCAGTATTTGTTATTTGAACCGTATACGTTAATATATCTCCAACGAGAGTAGCAACCCTATTTACTTGTTTAATAACATTAAATTGCCCTCTATTTACAGTTGTAAGTGTTGTATTGCTCGGCTCTGTTACTATAACTGGTGGTTCTCCTGGTACTAATACAAAACTTCCAGTTACATTTGCCGTATTGGCAATTGTTCCGTTTGATGGCGCACTAACAACGGTTACTTGGAAGATGACTTCTACACTTTCACCTGGGTTTATATCTGGAAGCGGGAATCCATTATTCGGATTGAATCCAGGTTGTAACACACCGTCTATCGTTACAGTGTTCGGCACGAATGCTATAGAGGAAGGTAATACATCACTATATTGAACATTCGTTGCTGGCACTGTTCCTGTATTTTGAACTACTGTTGTATATGTGATTGTATCGCCTACTGCAACAACCGGCTGACTCACTGATTTTAAAACATTCAAACCAGGCTCATTGATTTCTGTTAATGTCGTATTACTTGTCGTTGTTTCCGTAATAGGCGGTTCTGTTTCACTTACAGCAAATGTAGCTGTAACGTCTACAAAATTAACAATCGTTCCACCTTCTGGTATGCTTGTAACCACTTCCTGATATGTGACAAGTACAAAATCATCGACAGGTATATTTGGAACTGTAAAACCAATGAAAGGATCTAATCCTGGTGCTGGTACCCCGTTTATGCTCACACTTCCTGGTACAAATGCTACACCAGCAGAAGTCGTATCGATAAATTGAACATTGGTCGCTGGCACTGTTCCGAAATTAAATATCAATACATCATACGTTAATATTTCTCCTACAGTGGCTACTTCTTTATCTACTAGTTTTAACGGAAAAATAGACGCTATATTAATTGTCGTAACGACTAAATTCGTTAATATCGTTTCTGTAATCGGTGGTTCCTGCGGATTCGGTTGTGAAGTAAATGTAACATCTGCATCATTTAATATGACTTCATTATCTGGAATTTCTGTAATCAACACTTGGAATGTGACCTCAATACTTCCACCAGCGATTAATAATGGAGTAACTGTAAATCCTATTTCTGGATTTACACCAAGTTGCTGCACTCCACCTATCGTTACACTATTGTCAACAAACGTCGTTCCTTCTGGTATGACATCTTGGAAGAACACATCTGTAACAGGGATAATTCCTACGTTTGAAATGAGCACAGTATACGTTAATACATCCCCAACGGCCCCAGTTGCAACATCAACTGTTTTTGTTGCAGTTACTTCACCAGGAGGAGGTAACGGTATTGTAACTACCGTTGTATTACTTGAATTCGTTGTTGTTACAGGTGGCTGTAAAGGATTTAATAAGAAAGTGGCTGTAGCAGATGCTGTATTTAATACCGCTCCACGTGTAGACGGTGCAACTACCGTAACTTGGAACGTTACTGTCAATGATGTTCCAGCTGCAATATTAGGAAGCGGGAAACCAACATTTGGGTCAAATCCAGGTTGTGGCGTTCCATTTATCGTTACACTATTTGCTACAAAAGTTGTTTCTAAAGCAATTGGATCAAGGAAAGAGACATTCGTCGCTGTTACTGTACCGTTATTTCGAATGACAACAGAATACGTGTAAGTTTCTCCAAGTGCTGCTTGTTGTACAGATGAAGATTTTTGTATATTTAACTGTGCTGTGTTTACTTGCGTCACTACAAAATTACTATTTGTAACAGTTGTTACTGGAGGATTTTCTGGATTTATAAGAAAACTTGCAGTAACGTTAGATTGGTTTCTTATATTTCCACCGCTCGGTACACTCGTCACTGTAACTTGAAACGTAATCGTAGCCGTTTGCCCGACCGGAATATTTGGTACTGGGAAACCTAGCATAGGATCCGCGCCTTGCTGTACGACTCCATTTATCGTCACACTATTTGCCACAAAGACAGTACCAGACGGAATTGGATCTTGAAAAATAATATTTGTTGCAGGAACAGTTCCTGTATTTTGAATAAGAATCGTATACGTTAACGTATCTCCTACACCGGCTTGTAGTGTATTTACACTCTTCATTACATTAAGTGACCCTACATTCACTCGCGTCACAACAATATTACTAATCGTTACAATTGTAATTGGTGGCTGGAGAGGACTTACTTGGAAATCAGCAGTTACATTCGCATTATTCGGAAGAACTCTATTTGGTGGTACACTCGTAATTGTCACTTGAAAAGTAACTGTTACCATCCCTCCTACTGGAATATTAGCAAGTGGAAATCCAGTTGTTGGATTTAAACCAGGTTGAGATATCCCGTTTATTGTTACACTATTCGCTACAAACGTTGTTCCAGATGGAATTGGATCAAGGAACGATACATTGGTTGCTGCTACTGTCCCACTATTTTGTATACGTACTGTATACGTTAGCGTATCTCCTACACCAGCTTCAGTAGCGCTTACACTTTTTATTACATTTAACCCTGAAGAATTTACAACCGTCATAACAGTATTACTTGGTTCTGTTACAGTAATTGGTGGCTCTGTTGGATTTACAAGGAAATCCCCTGTAACATTCGCACTGTTTACAACATTATTTCCAAGTGGAACTTCATCAATTAATACTTCAAATGTAACAATTACACTCGCACCAGCGGGCAAATTATTTAATGGGAATCCGAATTCTGGATCTGCCCCTTCTTGTAAGATCCCATTCACAAAGACACTGTTTTCAATAAATAATGTACCTTGTGGAATTGAATCTTGGAAAAATACATTTGTAGCTGGTACACTACCCGCGTTTATGACTTCGATTGTATATACTAAAATATCTCCTACCGTTGCAACATCCGTATTTACTGATTTCACAACTTCAAAGTTCCCTGATTGTACAGTTGTATTCACAAGGTTACTCGGAACATTGATTGTTACGGGGGGTTCACTCGGGTTCACTTGAAAACTTGCTGTTACATTTGCTTGATTTAAAATATCTTCATTTTCTGGATCCTGTACAATTAATACATCAAATGTGACTACAACCGTTTGAGCCGCAGGAATATTCGGAAGAGAAAATCCTGTATTCGGATTCAATCCACTTTGCGGTACTCCATTAATTGTTACAGAATTTGCAACAAATGAAACAGCGGAAGAAATAGCGTCTTGGAAAAATACATTAGTTAACGGGACGTTTCCTGTATTTTGAACGGCAATTGTGTATGTTAAAGTGTCTCCTACTGCTGCTTGCGTTGTATTCACTTCTTTTATTACATTTAAACCGCCTGTATTAACTTGTGTCACAACTGTATTCGTTTGTCTATTAATCGTTATTGGTGGCTGATTTGGAATAACGACGAAATTAGCAGTTACATTTCCGCGATTCGCAATTGTGCCTCCTGATGGCGTTGATGTCACTCGTACTTGAAAAGTCACTGTCCTACTTCCGCCGGGAGATATATTTGCTACTGTAAACCCAGTCGCTGGATTTACCCCAGGTTGTGAAACCCCATCCACAGTCACACTATTTGCTATAAATGTCGTTCCAATTGGGATTGGATCTTGAAAAATAACGTTCGTTGCAAGTACATTTCCTGTATTTTGAATTGTTACCGTGTACGTAAGAACGTCGTTAACCGTTACAAAAGCTTTATCCACTGTTTTTCTCGTTGTTATATCAGCTATATTAATTGTCGTAACTACAGTATTACTTGTCGCTTGCCCTGAAACTGGTTGTTGACCAGGCACTGGAGTAAAGGTAAATGTTGCACTCGCACGGTTCGGAATTGGGTTGACAAGAGGATTAGATGTTACTCGAACTTGAAATCGCACTACAGTCGTTTGCGAGGCATTAATACTTCCTAGATTAATACTACTTGCTGGATTTGCTCCTGGACGTGCTACTCCATTTACCGTAACGCTGTTTGCGACAAATGTTGTTCCTGCAGGAATACTATCAACAAAAATTACATTGTTCGCAGCGACATTCCCATTATTTGTAACATTAACTGTGTATGTTAATAAATCATTAAGTGTCGCAGTCTGTAGATCTACAGATTTTTGCATACTTATAGTTGCTTGGTTCACTGTCGTTTGTACTGTATTTGAAGAAGATGTACTTGTAATAGGAGAACTACCGACAAAAGGACGGAATTGATATGACACCATTGCCCGATTTGGAATAGGGTTTGGGTTCGGAAACGATGTTATTCGTACTTGAAATGTAACAACTCTTTGCGTGTTATTTGGGATTGTTCCTAAATTAATTCCATTAGCAGGGTTTGCATTCGGCTGCGTTACCCCCCCTATCGTTACACTACCTGCAACAAACGTCGTTCCGCTCGGAATACTATCACGTAATACAACGTTTTCTGCACTTCCTGTTCCTGTATTTGGGACCGTAATCGTATAAGTGAGAGTATCCCCTACCCCTGCGACTGTTCTATTGACCGATTTAACAGGATTAATAATTGGACCTGTTGCATCAATTTGAACACCAAAACCAGCTGCAGCGTATCCATCTCCATTTGTAACAAATCGAACAGTTGCTGACGTTTGATTGTTTACTAAAGATGCGGAGGCATCTACATTCGTAATATCCCACCCCTGTCTTCGGACAGCCAAAGCTACCCCTAACGGCTGATTTAAATCTCCAAATGTACCGCTCGTATCTAAATTTCCGCTGTCATTACAAATTTGAGACTGGAAGAAATTATTTGCAGGATTTCTCGGCCCGAATAATGCAACTGTAGCACTCGCATTCGGTCCAAAGCGAAGTTGATCTCCAGAAATGTTAGAATCACCTTCTTGAGCAGTTACAAGTACCCTTCCTGTTACAGCTCCTGTAGCTGGCGTAGCAAATCCGGAAATAGTAGCATCAACTGGTGGTGATGAAGCATCAATAATTTCTTGACCTGCATATACTGACAAATTTCGAAGTGGTAAACTTGCATTTTGATACACAACCTCAAGCGTCCAGCCCGCTGAACGGCTAATTGTTGGGTCAGCTGAAGTTCTTGCAGCTGGCACGGCACCTGTAGTATATGTGCCTGCTCCACCTGCACTAACAAGATTCGTTACATTGGCAGAGCGAGCATAATAAAACTGGTTTCCTACTGAACCTTGCTGCGCGGTAGCAGGATCTGGCGTAACAGAAAACGTCCCTGCTGGCGTTGTAAATGTAATGTTATCATTTAAAAATGGTAAAACATCTTCCGTATCAGTCCGGAAAGTACCAGCCCAAACTAATTCTGCATATAACACACTGCTTCCCGCTGGAAGATTTAAAATTGCACTTGAAGAATTCAATTGCCACTCATCTGTTGTCCCCGCTGGGAATCCTGGTACTTGCAACGCTGTATTTACTGTCGTAAACACAGCAAGTGTACCAAAAATATTACCTGGTGCAGGTGATGTAGGGCTAAGTCCCAGCGTATTCCCAGTAAACGTGACGGCACCAGGTACTGTTGTCGTAAACCGATTTATAAAAGGCACACAATCATCTCATTTCAATTATAGTAAAAAGTGCTCTATACTATAAAATGTAGACAAACTATACAATGTACGTTGTCCAACAAAATTCCGCACATATGAGAGGGGTTTATAAAACTATGCGCTACGTTATTATAACAGGAACTTCACAAGGTTTAGGTGAGGCTATTGCCACACAATTGTTAGAAAAAAATACAACTGTCATCTCTATTTCTAGAAGAGAAAATAAAGAGCTTACGAAACTCGCAGAACAATATAATAGCAATTGTGTTTTCCACTCCTTAGATCTTCAAGATGTACATAATTTAGAAACGAACTTTAACAAAATCATTTCATCTATTCAAGAAGACAGTGTATCTTCTATTCATTTAATTAATAATGCGGGTACGGTTGCTCCTATGAAGCCAATTGAAAAAGCAGAAAGTGAACAATTCATTACGAACGTTCACATTAATTTACTTGCACCTATGATTCTCACCTCTACTTTCATGAAACATACGAAAGAATGGAAAGTAGATAAACGTGTTATAAACATCTCATCTGGTGCAGGAAAAAATCCTTACTTCGGATGGGGCGCTTATTGTACAACGAAAGCTGGCGTAAATATGTTTACACAGTGCGTGGCAACGGAAGAAGCAGTAAAAGAATTTCCAGTAAAAATCGTCGCTTTTGCACCTGGTGTTGTTGATACAAATATGCAAGCACAAATTCGGAAAACAAATAAAGAAGACTTCACAAATTTAGATCGATTCATCGCATTAAAAGAAGAAGGAAA
This sequence comes from Bacillus cereus group sp. MYBKT14-1, assembly GCF_051915185.1. NCBI lineage: Bacteria > Bacillati > Bacillota > Bacilli > Caryophanales > Bacillaceae > Bacillus > Bacillus cereus group sp. MYBKT14-1. Next base: position 143,653 of record NZ_JBQAEF010000008.1, read on the forward strand.
GCTATTATCACCTGAATACGTTGCGAAAGCTATTCGTAACTTACTAGAAACCGAAGACTTCCCTCAAGGCAAGGTTATTAGAATTGATGAATAACAAAAAGGCGTGCTATTTTAGCACGCCTTTTTGTTCTACTTCTCTAAAAATATAAGCACAGACTCCGCAATTTGCTCATAACCAATTTCTTGATAAATTTTATTCGATGTCGGATTTGCCAGGTCCGTATATAATGTCGTTGTTTTGTAACCTTCATCTAACATACGTTGACTAAGTGCCGCTACGCAATTAGATGCGTATCCCTTTTTCCTTTCTTCTTTCGGCGTATATACAAAATTAACTGTTATATTATTTTTAGTTGGTCTCGTTTTTGCAGCTACAGAAACGAGTTTCCCATCCACTTCCAAACCAAACAGTCGATTTGTAGTTATTAATGTATATGCAGTTTGTTTTACTTCTTCTTTCGTAGTAGGAAGCTTTACATCTTCACAAAATTGATATATCCACTGTTCTATTAATGGTAATTCATCATTATTTACCGCTCGAAAAAGTCCATTCGCATTACACTTCTTCTTTACTCTGTTCAACTCATACACACCTTGCTCCATTGCAACATGGGTTTTTTTATTTTCTAATACTGCAATCTCTTTCGCTAATTTCTGTACAATTTTCTTATTACCGATCAATCCAGGAATATCCGGATATATTTTCGTTAATTCTTTTGCAAGTTCCTCAATAGTTACTCCCGCAATTTCAGAAGTTGCAACAATGATTTGTTTCTTCTCTTCTGTTTGCAGAAATACAACCGCAATTTCTTCTCCTTGTTTCGCTATCCCCATAAATATCGGTTCTTGGACCATTTGTAATACACCTAATATGAGATTGTTTTCCTGCTCATTCTTTTCTAGAAATGGTGTAACATCTTCTTTAAAATGAAAAATCTCTTCATATACATGTAATTGAATCATCGACAATCTCTTCTCTCTATTTATATTTTAATTAAGTATTGGCGATTAATTCATTAAATCCCTCTTTTACGATTCAATAATATTCAAAGCTAATGTATTTAAAGTATTTTCAGCTTGTAAAATTCTCTGTCTTTCCTTTTCAAATACATCTTCTTCTTTTCGAAATGACTCTTTTCGATTTTTGATCATGCGTTCCATTTCTTTTTTACTCGGTCCACCGTATACATTTCTTTTTTGAATAAAAGCTTCTGGCGATATAATTTCTTTCCACTCTTTTTCTAATAGATTTATATTAAACTTTTCTTGTAAGTATATATTTACGTCTTTCAAATGCAATTCATAAAGCTCCTTTTTCTGCTCCAATGACATACTTGCAATAGTACTTGCTGCATGATGAGCATGCCGAAATGGAATTTCATAGTTTTTCGTTAACACATCTGCGAAATCTGTAATCGTAATTGCATGTTTATAGGAACGATTTTTCAACGTTTCTTCCTCTACTTTCATCGTTCGAATGACTGCATTCATAATAGAAAAAACACGAATAGTCTTTTCAATCCCTTTATATAAATATGGCTGCAAGTCATCTTCCGTATCGACAATATCACCAAATGGTGTATTATGAATCATTTGAAACACTGTAAATGCTTCTCCTAAAGCACTACTCGTAATTGCACGAGCATGCTCAATGGAAACCGGATTTCGTTTTTGCGGCATAATACTACTGATTTGTACATATGGCTTTGCAACAGTAATACCGTCATATTCTTTCGTTGCTAACAACAAAAAGTCATGAATCCATCTACTCGTATTCGTCATCATTACCATAAGTAGCGAGCTAACTTCTAATAAATAATCCGCTCCGGCAACAGCATCATATGAGTTCTCAATTACATTTGCAAATCCAAGTAGATGAGCAACTCGTTCTCGTTTAATCGGGAAACTTGTTGTAGAGAGTGCAGCCGCCCCCATTGGAGACTGATTTAAAAGCTGGTACGTTTTTTTCATTCGTTCTAAATCTCTTTGCATCGTATCATAAATTGCTAACGTATAATGACCAAATGTTGTTGGCTGCGCTGGTTGTGTATGTGTATAAGCTGTCATAATCGTTTCCTTATGATCATCGGCAAGTTGCAGCATACTTTCTTGCAATAACAAATGATGTTCCATTAATCGTAGTACGTATCGCCTTAAACTCATGCGATACATCGTTACACCCATATCATTTCTACTTCTACCAATATGCATATTACTTACAAAATCGCATTTCGCTTCTTGAAAAATTAAATGCTCCACTAAAAAAAAGAGATCTTCATGCTGCTCTGTATAGAGCAATTGATCTTTTGGAATTCCCTCTATCTTTTTTAGTGCGTTTAATATAACTTTAGCTTCTTCTTTTTCCAATAAATTTTCTTCCGTCAGCATCATAATATGCGCTTTATGCACTTGAAACATGTCTTTCAATAAATAATTTCGTTGAAACTCAAATACATGTTGTAATACGCAATTCACGTATGTTTTCCCAGGGAAATCAGCGCCTTCGCTCTTTATAAACTCTTCTTTACTTTGTTTCATCACCTTTTCCCCTCTCACCTAAGTATTACTAACCATCATACCCAGAGATAGAAAAAAAGTGCTTGTACATAAAAATAAACTCGGTGCTCTCTGCACCGAGTTTATTTAATAAAAGTCGCATCATACTTATCACTTTGCAACACTTGGAAATGTAAGTTTGCTAAATGTTTCCGTATTTCTGCACTATCGTCTTCATTTAAATTATTCGCCAAAAACACAATCTCCGTACAGTTTCCACGTTTATCCATAGCGTAAACTGCTTTTGTAACCGTCCATGGTGTATAACCATTCTTTTGCCCAGCATGTCTAAATGTTTTACGGTATTTCTTGGCACTCATGTCTGTTTCAACGATATTTGCCCACACTTTTTCTTCAGCTTCTGTCAAGCCACCTTTATGGTTTGCCTTTTGAAGTAATACCATATAATCATTTGCAGAAGCTGCTGGTAATCTATCTGACCAAATTTTGTCGTAACGTTCCTCTAAATAAAGCGGAATTTCCTTCTGTAATAATGGTCCCTTCTTCTTTAAGCGTTCATGAATAATCATTGCATATTCACGATATTGCTCTTGAGACATTTCTTTTAACTTTTTCTCTATTTTATATTTTGGAACATGTAATTCTTTATGCAAATATCCCGGGATATATAAAGATGAAACGATTGGAAATAGTGGTTGATGTGCAGGAAGTGATAAACTTTGTAAATTCCGATTAATATTATCTAATCCTAACACTTCCATTAAGTACTCAGCATTTGCATTTGAACTAAATTTAACCATTCCTTTTGCTACTTCTTCTAAAGAAACCGCTCCTTCAGTTATCTTTCCTTTCTTTTCCAAGTACCTTTGCCATCTATCTTGCGCACCACCATCTGTATTCGGTACATAATACCGATTCACATCATTAATGGAAACGAAACTAGAAGAATCAATTTTCCCTTCCGTAACTTGTTTCGTATATTCAAGCGCTACAATTAATTTCATCGTACTAGCAACTGGCAATACAACATTCGGATTTACAGAATAAACAACTTTATCATTTCTCTTTACTAAAAGCGCACTATTTTTTTCATCTTTATGTTCTTCAATAAAGGATGCGATATACTGTGCATCATCATTATTTGAACTCCAAACTTTTTTCACTAAAAAATTACCCGATATTAGCAAAACGAAAATACCCACAATCACTGCGCATACTATAGTTTTTTTCAAGTAAAATTCCTCTCCTATTGTGTAACTCTTTCTCTTTATCTTTAAAAGAACAAAATAATGGAGATGGTTATTTGAATAACCATCTCCATTATTTTAACTTGTATACTCCCATTATGTCTATGTCATGATTTTCACAAAATCCTCAAGGAATTTTTTATAATGTAATGACCAACCAATTCGCACCCAATTTTTTAAGGCTTTTGCATCAGGTTGAGGACGGAAATCTGCAATACTTTCTCCTTTTGCAATCCCCACTGTATCTACATCTACACGACGATACACATAATCCAATATTGAAGGATTCGCCGCGACCATCATTGTAACAACATCATGTACCGGACTTCCTGTTATTTTCGGATTTAACTTTCTATAAGCTTTATAATAATACGTAAAAATCGGTTCAATTAATTTATTAAAACTCGTTTTAGAATGTTTCGTAATGTACTTTACCATCTCTGGCGTAATTATAGCTTCAGATGTAACATTAAGCGGCACCAACGTCACATTCTTGGCATTTTGCATTACTAATTGTGATGCAATAGGATCACCATGAAAATTCGCTTCTGCGACTGGTGTAACATTTCCAGGCATTAAAAAAGCACCGCCCATTATATAATATTCTTTCACATACTTCATCAATGGTTTTTCTAAAATAAATGCTGTCGCAAGTGTCGTTGACCTCCCGGCATCAACTATAATTAATTCTCCTTTATATTTTTCAAGAATGTCAAAAAACTCACAAAACGGCCTTATATTTGGAGAAAGATTTTTTGGCGGTCGAATTGGTCCTAAACCTTCCGCCCCATGAATTTCTGGATAATACGTTGTAATATCTCCAGATAAAGGGATTTTCGCACCATTAATAATAGGTATATCTTCCCGCCCTGCCAGTTGCAATAAATATGCCGCATTACTTGTCGCCTTTTCTTGCGTTACATTTCCATACCCCGTTACTACACCAACAATATCAATATCAGGATGTAACAATCCATACATAATTGCCAAAGAGTCATCAATTCCCGGGTCTCCTAAAAATAATACTTTTTTCATCGCCCTCAACTCCATCCCCTCAATTGTTATTAATTTATGAATATTCACAGGCTTACAGAATAAAAAAGAACAAATTTATCCGAAAAAACGCAGTCCTGTAAGGACTACGTTTTCATCTAAACTATACTGTTTTTCTTCACAGCAATCATGCTTCCTAAGATGTAAGCGATAAATGCAAAACAAATCGGGAAGACAACTGTATGTACACCGAACGGATTTGGATAGAAAAGATGAATACATATATATGAGCCTACTCCAACTAAAATAGACGCAAGCGCTCCTGTTGCATTTCCTTTCCTCCAATATAAACCTAATACGATCGGCCAAATAAATGCTGCTTCTAATCCACCGAAAGAAAATAAATTTAGCCATATTAAAAAATCTGGTGGTTTAATCGCCGCTGCATAAACGAGTAGTCCTACAATACCAGTAATCCACAAACTTCCTTTTTTTATCGTACTGTCTGCTGCATCTTTATTTATGTAATTTACGTATATATCTTTAATAATTGACGAGCTTACAAGTAATAATAAAGAGTTTACTGTAGACATAATCGCTGCCATCGGTGCAGCTAAAAAAACTCCAGCTAACCAAGGTGGCAACACTTCCATCGCAAGTAGCGGCATTACTTTATCTGGTACCGTTATACCTGGAAGTACTACTCTTGCAAATACACCAGTTAAATGCATACCAATCATAATTGTACCAACGACAACTGTTCCAATTATTAAAGCTTGGTGCATAGCTTTTGAATTTTTATAAGACATGGCACGCACGCTAATTTGTGGTAAACCTACAACGCCAATTCCAATTAAAATCCAAAATGATGTAACATATGATTTCGTTAAACTGCCATCTGCTCCGAATGGTGTAATTAACTTTGGATTAATTTGAACAAGTTCCTGCATAATCTTTTCAATTCCACCACCAGCAATGACAGTAGCAATTAAAATGATTGTCGTTCCAACTAACATAATGATTCCTAATAATGTATCTGATAGAGCAACTGCACGAAATCCACCAATTAATACGTACACAAGTACAGAAAAAGTAAATAAAAATAGTGCTGTTGTATACGATAGACCCGTTAGTGACTCGATTAATCGTCCACCACCGACCCACTGGGCTACTGTCGCTGAAAATAAAAAGATAATAATACATAACGCAGAAAGTATAACAACTGCTTTATTATTGTATCTCCCTTTTAAATAATCGATAAGAGTAATTGCTTCCATCTTCCTAGCGATAATTGCAAACTTTTTACCGATAACCGTTAAAACGATATAGCCTGTTACAACTTGAATCGCAGATAACAGTACCCATCCAAGACCCATATTGTAAGCAATACCAGGGCCACCAATAAAGCTACTTGCACTACCGTACGTAGCAATCATTGTCATCGCTAATAATAAACCGCCTAGCTCACGCCCACCAAGAAAATATTCTTGTAAAAATTTATTATGAGCAGTTGCTTGCACACGTCTTGAAGCATATACACCAATTAAAAATACAACGATAAACGAAATTATCATTGGAATGATTACATACCAATTCATCTATTATTCCTCACTTTTTTCTTCCTCATCGAGTGAAATATCTTGAAATACAAAACGAACAACTAAACTAAGTAAAATAACCATAACGATAAATCCAACGATACAGCTATAAAAAAACCATGCGGGAAAACCTAATACATATGTATATTCATTCGGATTTTTACTACCAAGCCCATAAGCAAATCCGTACCATATTATAAAATTAATAATAGCAAGTCCAAGACCAATTAACGCTTCTCTATGGGCTATTCGAAAGCGTGGATCATCATGATAATCTTTCATTTTTACCCCTCCTCTCACGATGTATTATTGTACCATTGTTCTTCTAGTTTTTCCTACTAGAAAGCAAAAACAAGCAGGATTTTTTATAATCATATAGAAGATTCTCTTACATTACATATTTTTTACAATTGTAACACAAATGAAATTTGAATTTTCAGTATTTCTTAATTATGATTTTAATTAGAGGCTTTCCATCTAGTTTCCACATCCTTGATTTCGGAATAAGCGCCGTCTCGTACTGCGTTTACATTATATTTTCAAGGGGGTTATACAATGAGTCAACTAGCTGTAAATCTTCATGAAAAGGTAGAGAAATTTCTTCAAGGTACAAAAAAGTTATATGTGAATGGATCTTTCATTGAAAGCGCTTCCGGTAAAACATTTAAAACACCTAACCCAGCAACTGGTGAAACACTTGCCGTCGTTTCTGAAGCTGGTCGCGAAGATATTCATAAAGCTGTAGTCGCAGCTCGTATGGCTTTTGACGAAGGTCCTTGGTCTCGTATGAGCACCGCTGAGCGAAGCCGTCTCATGTACAAGTTAGCTGATTTAATGGAAGAACATAAAGAAGAGCTTGCACAGCTCGAAACATTAGATAACGGAAAGCCAATCCGTGAAACAATGGCAGCAGACATACCACTTGCAATTGAGCATATGCGCTATTACGCTGGATGGGCTACGAAAATCGTTGGTCAAACAATTCCTGTTTCCGGTGATTACTTTAACTATACACGCCATGAAGCTGTTGGTGTAGTTGGTCAAATTATCCCTTGGAACTTCCCGCTTCTTATGGCAATGTGGAAAATGGGAGCAGCGCTTGCTACAGGATGTACAATCGTTTTAAAACCTGCAGAACAAACTCCACTATCTGCTCTATACTTAGCTGAATTAATTGAAGAAGCTGGATTCCCGAAAGGTGTTATTAATATCGTACCTGGATTCGGTGAATCAGCTGGACAAGCTCTCGTTAATCATCCACTCGTTGATAAAATTGCATTTACCGGTTCTACTCCTGTCGGTAAACAAATTATGCGACAAGCATCCGAAACATTAAAACGCGTTACACTTGAATTAGGCGGTAAATCACCAAATATCATATTGCCAGATGCTGATTTATCTCGCGCGATTCCTGGTGCACTTTCTGGTGTTATGTTTAACCAAGGACAAGTATGCTCTGCTGGATCACGCTTATTTGTTCCGAAGAAAATGTATGATAACGTCATGGCTGATCTCGTCCTCTATTCTAAAAAACTAAATCAAGGTGTCGGTCTTAACCCTGAAACAACAATTGGCCCTCTCGTTTCCGACGAACAACAAAAACGTGTAATGGGCTACATTGAAAAAGGGATTGAAGAAGGCGCTGAAGTACTTTGCGGAGGAAGTAATCCATTCGATCAAGGCTACTTCGTTTCTCCTACAGTATTCGCTGACGTAAATGATGAAATGACGATCGCAAAAGAAGAAATTTTCGGTCCAGTTATTTCTGCAATACCGTTTAACGATATTGACGAAGTAATTGAACGTGCAAATAAATCACAATTCGGCTTAGCGGCTGGTGTGTGGACAGAAAATGTTAAAACAGCACACTATGTTGCAAGTAAAGTACGTGCAGGTACAGTATGGGTAAACTGTTATAACGTCTTTGATGCAGCATCTCCATTTGGAGGATTTAAACAATCTGGTCTTGGCCGTGAAATGGGATCTTACGCATTAAATAACTATACAGAAGTAAAGAGCGTTTGGCTTAACTTAAATTAATGAAAAGAACCTGACCTACCTGGTCAGGTTCTTTTCATTATGTATTCCTTTAAACTTGCAGTCCTCCGCTCACATTTAATACTTCACCTGTAATATAAGATGCGTATTCTGATGCTAAAAAGGCTGCTGCGTTCGCAATATCTTCTGGTGTTCCAATTCTACCAACTGGAATAGCGCCAACCATCTTTTCTTTCACTTTATCTGGTATCGTTTTGGTCATATCTGTATCCATAAACCCCGGACAAATCGCATTACAAGTAATACCGAAACTTCCAACTTCTTTCGCTGCTGTTTTCGTTAATCCTACAACTCCTGCCTTTGTAGCCGCATAATTTGCTTGACCTATGTTTCCTTCTCTACTAATTGAAGATATATTAATAATGCGTCCATACCCTTGTTGTCTCATGTAAAGAAGCGCGGGTTGCATACAATAAAAAACTCCAGTTAAATTCACTTGTAATACTTGTTCCCAAGCAGATTTCTCCATTTTATGTAACATTGCGTCTCTTGTAATTCCAGCATTATTCACCAAAATATGTAATGTACCAAATTTTTGAACCGCATATTCAATTAACGACTTTGCTTCATTTGGATTACTCACATCACATCGATATGAGCACACTTCATATCCTTCATCTGATAACTCACGTGTCGTTTTTTGTAGATTCTCTTCATTTACATCGCTAATTAATACTTTCGCCCCTAGTTTTGCATAAACCCTTGCAATCTCTTTTCCAATTCCCTGTGCAGCTCCTGTTACAACAGCTGTTTTCCCGTTTAAAAACTCCATCCCTATCCCCCATTTCTATTACTTATACTGTATATTTCGGCTTTTTACTTTCCAATTCCTCTTTGTATAAAAAAGTCTATTTGTGTCAAACTAACTTTGCAACGTCGCATAAACGCAAGGAGATTGTGTCGAATGAACAAAAAGAATTTCAAACAAAGCAAAGCAGCTGATGGCATTGATGTTGAGTTCTCTCGCGAACTCGCTGACCACAATGACTTAGAAGCAAACGCACGTGCAAATGCCTCTGATGCACGTCAAAAGCGCCAATCAACCGAAAAATAAGGTACATCACAACCTTATTCTTTTCAAAAGGGACCTACTACCCAACAAAATAAACCGAGAGACATCTCTCGGTTTATTTTCTATATTTTTTTGCATAATGAGCCAAAGTAAGCAATGGATATATATGAGCATAACTATGATAACGAATATAAAACCCACCTGGTAAACCTGTTCCAGTAGGATATTTTTCATTTATATAAGAGTTGGAGAGCAAATATGAAATACCTTTTCGAATGACTGGCGTTTCTTTATCATAGTAAGAAATGAGGGCATCTAACGCCCATGCTGTTTGGGATGGTGTACTAAATGGCAAAGTAACAAATCTTTTTTCCATACTACTTTGGCAAGATTCTCCCCAGCCACCATCTTCATGCTGTATATGTTCAAGCCATAAAGCTGCTCGTTTCACTGATGGATCGCTAGATGGTATTCCTAGTGACCGTAAACCAGTCAACACTGCCCACGTACCATATATATAACAAATTCCCCATTTCCCATACCACGATCCATTTTCCTCTTGTACATTCATTAACCAATTTATCGCACTTTGTTTTTGTTTCTCGGGCAATTCATTTTGCGTATACGTTCCGAAAAATTCTAATACTCTTCCTGTAATATCTGGTGTAGAAGGATCTGTAATCATATCACTTGCATTTTCGATTGGTAAATTTGCTAATATACGGCTCGTTACCCCTTTTTCAAAAGCCCCCCAACCACCATCATTATTTTGCAATCCTTTAACCCAATTAACCGCTCGCTTCCAAGCAGTGTCTACATTTTCGTTCCCTCTACTTCGCGCCAATGCTCTTAACGCAGCAGTTGTATCATCAATATCTGGAATCGTCGTATTCACATCCGAAAAGCCCCAACCACCCGGGAAGAGATCCGGTGCATGTACACTCCAATCTACTTTCTTCGTTTGCTGTTTTCTTAGTAAATATGCTGATGCATTGTGAATCACTTTACTTGCTTTCGGAACTTGAGCTTCTTGCAAAGCATAACTGAGTAAAGCTGTATCCCATACAGTTGATGGAGAGTTTTGCAAATGGCTCCCTCTCTCCATCTTCCATATATAAGATGTGATTCCCGTTATAGCTTTTTGAATAATTGGTGATTGAATAGAATGTCCTAATGCAAGTAAAGCATAAATCATATAAAACGAGGCAGTTGCGTAGCTATATAATGTTCCATTTTCATCAATACGCTCTTTCATAAAACGTTCTACTTCCTCATATCCTTTATGATGCAAAGAAAGTGGATACGTTATAATTTTCTTCACGTCACTTACTAACGTTTGAAAAACTGGAGACCGATCCTCCCGAAACCATTCTCCGCCCCCGCCTGCAATGTGATTTAAATTTGGCAATAACTTTTTCCCTACTCGAAATCTTTTATTTAAACACAACATCATCGGAATTAAATGAATACGTGCTGAGCTACTCAGTTCAAAAATACTGAGAGGGGAATCATTCTGCAGAAACATAATTGGTGTTGGCAAATGAAAGAGAGAAGGATATTCATATTCTCCATGAATAGCTAATAAAAACTTCGTCATAAAATGAGCACGCGCTACCCCACCGCGCTCATTTATAAACATTTCCGCTCGCTTCATATTCACATCTTCTTTTGTATATTTTTCCGATGCAAGTAAGGCAGCATAAGATTGAATTGTAGCAGATAAATTACCACCCACTTCATCTTCATACAATTTCCATGTTCCTTCATTTGTTTGGAGTGATGCTAATCTTTTTACAAACGGTTCTATCTCTTTATCTTTACCTAATAATTTTAATAAAAAAATCATATGACAATCTGTTAGTGGCGCTCCTTCAAAACAAAACCGCCACGTACCATCTTGCCGTTGCATTGTTTGAAGTGCAGTTGTTCTTCTCGCTATTTCTTCATGCACTTTTTCATATAATAACAAGTTGCTCACCCACCCTTTCGAAATCCGTATAACGATATTCAAAAAGGTAGCTGAATATGTATAAAAACAAAGAAAAGCAGAACATATAAAATGTTCTGCTCATAAACAATACCCTACTCCGACAATAATCCCTAATAAAGCACCGACTACTACTTCATACGGTGTATGCCCAACAAGTTCATTTAACTTCTTATATTCTGTTTCTCTACCGTGAAAAAAGTCATTCAATATTTTTGCTTGTTTACTTACTGCAAGCCTTACTCCTGAAGCATCATACATAACAATAATGGCAAAAATTGTAGCAACCGCAAACATCGAGCTTTCCACACCTTCCACTACTCCAACTCCTGTAGCAAGCGCTGTAACTGTTGAAGCATGAGAACTTGGCATCCCACCTGAAGCAAAAAACTTTGCAAAATCAAATTCACCTGTTTTAACTAATTTGAAGACTACTTTCGTTAATTGTGCTAAAAACCATGAAATTACAGCTGCCATAAGCGGATCATTATGTAAAATTGTTTCCATGTTCTCAGCTCCTTACTGACTATAATGGAAATTCTATATAATATAAGTATAAAGAAAAATGCGTAGAAAATACTACGCATTATGATACTTTTGCTGATTTATTTTTTATAAATTTCGGTTGTTTCTGCACTAAAAACTTAGTCTTCGCTACCGAGAATACAAATAATGCAACCCATATACAGAAAAATGCAATCATATGAGTAGATGTGAAATGTTCACCAAATACGAATACACCTAAAATTAAGCTAATTGTTGGTGCAATATATTGTAAAAAACCTACCATATAAAGCGGAATAAGTTGGGCTCCTTTTGCAAAATAAAAAAGTGGTAGAGCTGTAACAATACCTGCTCCTATTAATAGTAATGTCGATAACATTGAAATAGATCCAAATGAGCCGAAACCATGGGCGCCTGTCATAACAAGGTAAATGATTGCAAGCGGTGTCACTAACATCGTTTCCATCGTAAGTCCAATTGTAGCATCATAGTTTAACAGTTTTTTCGTTAATCCGTATAATCCAAATGAAAAGGCAAGTGAAAGAGAAACCCACGGAATAGATCCGAAACGCACTGTTAAAATGATAACCCCCACTCCAGCTAAACCAACTGCAACATATTGCCAGAAGTTTAACTTTTCCTTTAAAACGACTGTACCAAGTAAAATACTAATAAGCGGATTAATATAATAGCCAAGACTCGCTTCAATAACATGATTATGATTAACGGCCCATATGTAAACAAACCAGTTTCCGCTAATCAAGACTGAAGCTATTGTTAATGACATTAATAATTTAGGTCGTTTAAAAAGATTCACAAATTCCCCAATAAACTGACGAAACCTCTTCGTAACACCTAATACGAGTAACATAAAAACAAATGCCCAAACGATGCGGTGTGCTAATATTTCATCTGCTGGAACTTCCTCAACCCATTTCCAATAAATCGGTAGGATTCCCCACATCGTGTAAGCACCAGCCGCGTATAGTATCCCTTTTTTTTGCTCTGCTGATTGACTCCCCATCTTCCTTTTTCTCCTCTTCTCATTTTTTCTCCATTATACGGTCTCACATGCTCACTTTACCAATAATCAATCTGCATTTCTTTCGACATTTCTCATACAACGAATAATAAACATACCGTTATTACAACAAGTAACGGTATGCCGAAAACAAATTTCTTTTTATGAGTTTTATGATGAAACATATACATGCCGATCCAAGCTCCAACTGCTCCTCCAGCTGCCGCCGATAAAAACAACGTACTTTCTGGCGTTCTCCACTGTTTCTTCTTTGCTTTTCGTTTATCAAGCCCCATAAGGCTAAAAGCTATAACGTTAATAATAAGAAAATAAATCCATTTCATCGCTTTCTCTCCTTATGAAAAATTCGATTAATAGTAACACGAAAAAACGACGGAAACAACTGAAGAACTCTTTTTATCCAACTAGTTTCATTCCTTTTTCTTAATTAGTTACCTTCATATTTACATAACCAACTAAAATCGCAGTTAAAGCATTTAATATAGAAAAATGTTATGAGTAGAATCTTATATTTCATTACATTCATCCACTACCATATCATCAAAAAAATTGCTCTCAATCACTTTCTCATCAAAACGAAGAACTACAATTAGCCCTACATATAAAGAAACAAAATTTAGAAACCATTCCCCATTCTCATCTTTCTTAGCTAAGCATTTAAATATCTCTTGAAATTGCACCCGCTCGTCTGCAGCAACAATGGGACGTACACCAAAATATTTCAATACAAGATTCAGCTTCAGCTGTACGGATAATGATAAAATATATTTTAATAGCTTCGTATACTCTGCACTATCTTTTTGACTATACAACTTCACAAGCTTTGGATGTAAATTCGAAATCGATAATTCCTCTTCAGTCACTCTAGTTACTTCTATCGTTTCAATCATCTTTTTCATATCCATCACATTCACCCCTTCTGAAAAAATTCTAAAGCCAAAGAGTACTTAATTCAAAATGTACAACAATTGTGCATTTCTCGTCTCTCGTTCTTCCTCACTGACTAAATCATACTTTTTTAGGAGGTGAAAAACATCATTTAATAATTTCTGTGAATGAATACCTTGCAAAAAACTCTTTAACTCTTTAAAGATCCCTTCAGGTAAAAAATTCTTTTGACTTTCAAGCTTATTCATCACATCTTCAATAGAATGATCAATGTTACATGCCATACTAAACTTCCCCCTCTATCCTCTATAAATAATATCCTCAGCTAACGATGTAAACACTTCTCCAACAAGAGAATCTTCATCATATACAGATGAACCATTATTTTCTTCACGTTTCGCAAAAGGTATTTTGGCAATTACTTCTGTTTGCAATTGTTCTGCAAGCATTTCGCCGCCACCTTTTCCGAAGAGATAATTTTTCGATCCATCTTGTTCTTCATAATAAGCCATATTTTCCACAATACCTAAAATCTCATGCTTCGTATGTTTTGCCATTACACCAACTCTTGAAGCAACGAATGAAGCTATATTGTGCGGAGTTGTAACAATTATTTCTTTCGCTTGCGGAATCATCGCTGCAACATCAATCGCAACATCTCCTGTACCTGGTGGTAAATCAAGTAATAAATAATCTAATTCTCCCCAGTGCGTATTCGCAAGGAAATTTTGAATCCATTTATTTAGCATCGGTCCGCGCCACATCACTGGGTTATTTCCTTCTGTAAAGAATCCCATCGACATGATTTTAACACCGTGACTAATGACTGGAATTGCCGTTTGATCAATCATCGTTGGTTTCTTATTCGTTTCCATCATAGCTGGAATACTAAAACCATATATATCTGCATCTAATATCCCCACTTTTTTGCCCATACGAGCTAGTGCAGTTGCAAGATTAATTGTCACCGTTGATTTTCCAACTCCGCCTTTTCCGCTCGTTACCGTAATAAAACGTACTCCTGAATCCGGGCGAAGTATGCTCGGCATACCAGTTTCTGTTCTAGTATTTCGCTTTAACTTCTCTGTTAAAGCTGCACGTTCTTCTTGTGTCATAGAACCAAATGTTACCTCCACTTTAGAGGCACCAATTGCGTGAAGCGATTCTTCAATATCTTGTTGAATTTTTGCTTTTAACGGACAACCTTGGATTGTTAGTACTACTTCAAGTTTAACCTCTGTTCTGTTCATTTGTATATTTCTAACCATATTTAATTCTACAACACTTTTGTGTAACTCTGGATCCTCTACATGTTTTAATGCATTCATTATTTGTTCTTGAGTAAGCATAGAACTCATCCCTTCTCTTATTCTAATTTATATACAACATTTTCTTGGCACTTCATCTGGT
This sequence comes from Bacillus cereus group sp. MYBKT14-1, assembly GCF_051915185.1. Lineage (NCBI taxonomy): Bacteria > Bacillati > Bacillota > Bacilli > Caryophanales > Bacillaceae > Bacillus > Bacillus cereus group sp. MYBKT14-1. The sequence continues at coordinate 158,909 of NZ_JBQAEF010000008.1, forward strand.
GAAAAAGCTTATTATCCCCCGCTAACGGGTGGGATTAATGCGACTATATCTCCGGCTTTTATCATCTCTTCATTCATTACAAACTCTTCATTAACAGCCACCATCACTTTATCCAGCGATTGTAAACAATAGCTGGCTTTGAGCCATTCTTTTAATTGCTGCACTGTCATTTCTTGCTTTTCTGAAATTACTAATCGATCCAATCCAACTTCCTCACGCAAATTTGCAAACAGTAAAATTGTAATCATTTTCTCATTCTTCCTTCTTTGGTTTTCCTTCTGGATAAGGTGTGTTTTCAAGTTGATCTCCAACCCACATCGTTCCATCTTCCCAAAATTCTTTTTTCCAAATTGGAACGATTCGTTTTATACGTTCAATCGCGTACTCATTCGCTTCATAAGCTACTTTACGATGCGGTGATGAAACTGCAATGACTACCGCAATATCCATTATTTCTAGCCGCCCTACACGGTGCGTAATTGCTACTTTTGCATCCAGCCATCTTTCACTAATTTCTTCACCAATTCTCATAAGTTGTTTTACTGCCATCGGTTTATATGCTTCATACTCTAAATGTAGCGTTCGTTTTCCTTTTGTTAATTCTCTCACCGTACCAATAAATGTTGTAATCGCACCTGCTTCCCTTCTTGCGACTTTATTCGTTACTTCTTCAACTAAAATCGGTTTATCTACAATCTCAAATAGCACTTGTCCCATTAAAACCACCTCTCACTTTATGAAATGTCCAAGGCCATTCACTACCTTCGTTATCTTCTAATAAAAGAACATCGACAAACATATCTTTTTTATATCCTCTTGTCCCGCCCGGCAATACGATAAACGCGTTGGATTCTGCCAATGAAGAAACTGAGCTAGATTTATCAAACCCTGATGGATAAGCGATTAATTTCCCCTCATCATATTGCAATTTTGCTCGTACAAATCTTGTAAATGGATTCGGTTTTAGAAAATCTTCTCCTAATAACGCTTTTTCTCTTTTTAAATGTACTTTTTCACTAAACATATACGTCCGAATACACGGTCTTACGAATAATTCAAACCCTACGTAACAAGCTGATGGATTCCCTGATAAACCAAATAATAACTTGCCATTTAATTGTGCTACAGTCGTAACACTTCCTGGTCGCATTGCAACTTTATTAAAAAGAACAGATGCACCTAACTTTTCGTAAATAGCTGGTAAATAATCATAATCTCCTACTGATACACCGCCCGTTGTAATTAACATATCTACTTGGCCAAGCGCTTCTTTCACAGCTGTAAAACACGTATTAAAATCATCACTAAACTTCCCAAAATATTTTACTCTTCCGCCCGCTCTTCGAATTTGAGACAATATCATGTACGTATTACTGTTTCGAATTTTCCCTGGCTGTAATGAATCATTGACATCCAGTAATTCACTCCCAGTCGCTAACAGTCCAATTACAGGCTTTCTCGCAACTGGTACTTCACTATAACCGAATGTAGCAAGAAGAGCTGAAATACCTGGATTAATGTACAATCCCTTCTTTGCAAGAACTGTTCCTTTACGAGCATCTTCACCTTGAAAAGAAATATTGTCGCCCGTTTTGAATGATCGCTTCACTTCCATATAATTGTTGCCATTCTTCTCATATTGACGAGTCAGCTCTAACATAACAACCGCATCACACCCATTCGGAATTTGTGCTCCTGTCATAATTCGAACTGCTTGAAATGGACCTACTTTCTCATGGAATAGCGATCCTGCACCAATTTCACCCACTACTTCAAATACAATTGGCGTTTCATAACTTGCTAAATTAGTATCTTCTGCTCGAATAGCAAATCCGTCATACGGCGAACGATTAAATGACGGTACATCATGGTCAGCTACTAAATCCTCTGCTAATATACGTCCATAAGCTAATTCAATTGGTAATAGCTCCTTTAAGCCTTTATCAGCAAATCCCATCACTTTACGAACAGCTTCTTCAACCGTAATTGGCACTCTTCTTTCCATTGTTGACACCCTCTCTATTAACCGAATACGCGATAATATAGTTGTTTCGCTTTCGAAATATCATTTGTACCATGAATGAAAACACGACCATCTTGAAAAATAACGACGCGGTACTCATCTAGTTGGCAAGATAGTAAATACGGATTCCGATCTACTTTCCCTAGTTTATTTAATACTTTTTCTATATCATCAAAGTTGTACTGTCTATTTTCTACTGGTCTAATTTGAACTGTATTTCTTCCGCACAAAACAGCTACCTTCGTTTGATTTTCGTATGATAAATAAGGATAAGTTCGATTCAAACCGCATGAGAGACAAGCGTCTGTTTTTATTTTCCCTAATTTTATAAAATGATTTTGATTACTCCATATATCAAACATGAAAAATGTTTTTCTAATTGCTGAGAAATTTTCCACTAAAATTTTGAGCGCTTCTGCCACTTGATATGCTGCGACGATTTGAACAGTCGGGCTAATAATCCCAGCAGTATCACACGTCACACCTGTAACAGGGATATTTTTCAGCATACAATGTAAACACGGTGTCTCTTGCGGAATAATTATATAACTCATACCATACGATCCAACGCAAGAACCATATACCCACGGAATATTATGTTTTTGTGATAAATCATTTATTACAAATCGAATATCAAAATTATCTGTTGCATCAATGATTACATCTACATTTTTTAATAGACCTTCCATATTTTCTGAAGTTGCATCCATTACGAAAGCATGTATTTGCACTTCCGAATTAATCTGTTCTAGCCGATTTTTTGCAGCAATTGCTTTCGGTATTTTCTCTCTCGCATCTTGTTCAGAGTACAATTGTTGCCTTTGTAAATTACTCCATTCAACGTAGTCACGATCAATAATCGTCAACTTGCCAACACCTGCACGTACGAAACTTTCGGCACTTGCACTTCCTAATGCGCCTGCCCCTACAATTAACACATGTTTATTTCGAATTTTTTCTTGTCCTTTATTCCCAATTGGTTTGAACAACTGTTGTCGTGAATACCGATCAGCCATTACATACCCCTTCCTCTCAAGAACTCTATTTCATATTAGAATGTTGTTTCTGATAACAAGCAAAGTAAGCAAAACCAACAAACCCAGCTCCTCCAATTACATTTCCGATAAAAACAGGAACAAAATTTTTAGCCAGATCCATCCACGTTAGATGACCAGCAAAAATAACAGCGGAAATGACAAACATATTTGCTACTACTTGCTGAAATCCAATCACTACAAATGCCATAATTGGAATCCAAATTCCGATGATTTTCCCGACAAAATCACTCGTCCCGTAAGCGAGCCAAAGAGCAAGACAAACGAGCCAATTACAACCAATTGCTAAAATCAAAGTTCTCCCAAATGATTCATGTAACTTCCCTTCCGCTATCGCTACCGTTTTATTTAAATACTCTCCCTCTGTTAATCCGCCAAGATGTCCAAAGCAATACGCAACGAAAATTGCCCCAATAAAGTTCATGAGAGTAATCCAAACCCAGTTATTCAGTACACTTATCAATGTAATTTTCTTTGCATAAAGCGCCATAGACAGTGACATCATATTTCCCGTAATTAATTCTCCTCCTGCTAATACTACGAGCATGAGTCCAACAGGAAATACTGCTCCTCCTAAAACATTCACTAGACTTCCCCAGCGCTCAGGTAAATTCCCTAAAACTCGAATGTTAAGTAAAAAACCTATCGCAATAAACGCTCCTCCTAAAAAACCGAGAATAAGCATCGCTGGCAATGTCTGTCTTACTTTTTGAACACCGGCCTCAATGACAAGCTCAGCAATTTGTTCCGGCTTATGAAATGCCATTACCCATTCCTCCATTTTCTCCAAATAAAAAAGCAGCTTCAAAAAACCTCCTCAAAATAAAGGTTTTTGAATGCTGCTTAATTTCTCTGCACATCTTTTACAGAGATATCAATCATCACTTTTACTATAAAATAGAAAATCCACAACTCTTGTAAATTTTCCATTTTTCACTATGACGCTAGCTTTATATATTAACCACCGATATGTGACATTTCAATTTTAGGTATTGTTTTCTTATTTGTATGATTTAAGCGTTCATCTGAATAACGATCTTCCCTATTATTCCATATATCGCGTACTACATCTGTAATGTCCTCATCTGTATGTTCAGAACGAAGCAATTCTCTTAAATCATTTCCTTTAGAAGCAAATAAGCAAGTATATAATTTTCCTTCTGCAGAAATACGAGCTCTCGTACATGATGAGCAAAAAGAATCTGTTACTGATGAAATAATACCTATTTCCTCATCGCTTCCTATATAACGATACCTAGTAGCCACTTCACCAGAATAATTTGCTTCTATCCGTTCTAACGGCATAACTTGATGAATCGTATCTACTATTTCTTGTTTAGAGACGACCTCTTTTAAATCCCAACCATTATAATTTCCAACATCCATATACTCAATAAAACGAAGAATATGCTTATTTTCCTTAAAATATTGCGCCATCTGCAAAATGTCCTGTTCGTTTTTTCCCTTTTGAACGACCATGTTTATTTTAATTTTCATTCCAACTTCAGCTGCAGCCTGTATTCCTTCCAGAACCCTTTGCACTTTGCTCCTATTACCATTTAAATAGAAAAACCGCTCTTCTTCTAAGGAATCTAAGCTAACTGTTACACGTGATAGTCCCGCCTTATATAAATCAGGAGCAAACTTTTTAAGTAACGATCCATTGGTTGTTAAACCGATATCTTCTACACCATCAATTTTATTAAGGCGCTCAATAAGCTTTGGAAGCCCTCTTCGAAGTAACGGTTCTCCGCCTGTAATCCGTAATTTTCTCACACCTAAAGAAACGAAAATACGTGTTATCCTTTCAATTTCATCAAAAGATAAAATTTTATCATTAGACAAAAACGAGTAATCAGGACCAAATATTTCTTCTGGCATACAATATCGGCAGCGAAAATTACAGCGATCAGTAACTGAAATACGTAAATCCTTTAACGGACGTTGCAACTTGTCTAATGTAACTGATTTCATCTTCATTGCCTCACTTTTATTTTATATTTAAAACACGTTCTGGATGGGTATATACATTTAAGGAGTGATTACGAATAAATCCTATTGTCGTAATACCTAAATCTTCCGCTAGTTGCAAAGCTAACTCAGTTGGAGCTGATTTTGATAGTATAATTTCACAACCGATTTTTGCAACTTTCAATAATATTTCCGAAGAAATACGACCACTAAAAACAATGATTTTATCTTTTATAGAAATATCGTTTCTTAAACAATAACCGTAAATTTTGTCTAGTGCATTATGCCTACCAATATCCATTCGGCTTAAAATAATACCATTAACATCACATAAAGCTGCATTATGAACCCCACCAGTATGATGAAACGTATCCGCAGATTGCTGCATTTCTTTCATTAACCGAAAACAATCATCGGCAGCAACCTGTACATGGACACCCTTCATTTTTTTTGCACTTAGTGCATCATTTGCAAAAACAAACCCTTGCCTACTCATACCACAACAAGACGTAATATAGCGTTTATTTTGCATTTGTTCATAATACGGATTTACTTTTGTCGTTGTTACATGCACAAATCCTTCTTTCTCCTGCACCCATACACTATCAATGTCTTCATACTTCCGAATGATTCCTTCAGACGCTAAGAAGCCTATTACCATATCTTCTATATATTCTGGAGTACTAACCATTGTAACAAACTCCTGTCCGTTCATTTTAATGGTGACAGGAAACTCTGTTACAATGCTGTCCTCTATATGTTTAAATGCTCCTTGTTCATAACGAAAGATTTCTCTTTCTACCTGTATCGGTTTCACGATCAGTATCCTTCTCTCACGTTATATTTTTATCAAAAACAAATACAGAAACTGCAATATCTTCTTCTACTTTCATATCTGAAAACAAATTCACTAATTTCGCTCCAACAAGTTCCTCCAAATGTTCACGTGAATTCGCAGCATACACTTCTTGAATCATTTTCGTTCTAGCCATATGAACCATTTCCGCACCGTCCATCGTACTTGAAATAAATTTTTCAGTAGGTGTTAAGTTTCCATAAAGAGTCGCTATAGCCATATTTTCCGCAAAAACAGTATGAATTCGTTCTGGTCCTTTTCCGAAAAGTTCCTTTCGAAGTTTTCGTATCATATCATTAAATTCATGTACTTTTTTTGACATACAATTATACCTCCCAAAAGCCTCATTTTACTCTATTATATATTTTACCAAAATGAGCCTTCCGCCCAAACTATTTCCTACAAATATTTGGGCGGAAAGGTTCACTTCATGAAGTTTATTCGTCTTTTAACCCTTTCCCCATACCTTTTAAGAAATGAAGCCCAAACCCGATAGCACGGTTAATATCTGGGTCTTTCAATACTTTCATAAGATCGAATACCCCTACTTTTTTATTACTTTCTAGATGTTCATTACCTTCTTCTAGCCCGACTAATAAACTACCTATAAGCTTTTTCGTAAGTTCTGGGTCAAGTTCAGTTAACGCACCTGCAGCGCCCATCATATTATTAATTAAATTTGTAACAGGCTCACGAGTTACTTGACCTAGAACAATTTTCGCAATTGGTTCTTTCGCTTTTAGCATTGAATTTGCAGCTTCTAGCATTCCAATGTCATTTAATTCCCCTACTATATTAAACATCTGATTTAGAGCTTCTTCATTATTAGTTAGAAGCTCTTTTAAATCATCTAACTTTTGCTGTTTTATTTCTTCCTCAGTTAATTCTTGTTTTTGAATCATTTTTATAGGTGCAGCCATAGTTTTCTCCTCCTACTTATCCGTTAAATGCACATACCCTGGACGTGCCCACTTACGATGTACCTCAATTCCAGCTTGAGGGTGACGTTTTTTATTGCGTGGGTTCGCTTTTGGCATCGGATTTTCGCCATCAACTTCTAATACTTCCATACGTACTTTTGTTTGTTTATACGCAGGTGTATTCGTACGTACATCCACAGCAGGACCTGTTAAGAAATTAATTGCCGTTTCGTTATCTGTAGAGTTCATCGGTAAATATAACTCATTCGCTTTTACACGATCTGTAACGAGTGCACGTAATTTTAATGCTCCAAAAGGAGAGACAAGACGAACTAACGAACCTGTTTTTACGCCACGTTCTTTTGCAAGGTCTGGAGAGATTTCAACGAAAACACCAGGTACTTTCGTTTGAATACCTGTTGATTTATTTGTCATATTCCCTTCATGGAAATGCTCAAGCATACGACCGTTGTTAATGTGAAGGTCAAACTCAGCTGGAAATTCAGCTGGACGTACCCAGTCAGCAATCGCAAAACGAGCCTTTTTATCTGGGAAGTTAAATCCGTCTTGGAACAGAAGTGGTGTATTCGTTCCATCAAAACTTCCCCAATGGAAACTGTTCCATCCTTCAAGCACTTCATAGTTCGCTTGCGAGAACAATGGTGATAAACTTGCCATCTCAGCAAAGATTTCACTTGGGTGGCTATAATTCCAGTTTGCACCTAGTTTATTCGCAACTTCCTGGACGATCCACCAGTCTGGTTTCGCATCTCCTAGCGTAGGAAGAACTTGATATAATCTTTGGACACGGCGCTCTGTATTTGTGAAAGTACCTTCTTTCTCAAGAGATGGCGCTGCTGGTAATACAACATCTGCATATTGAGCAGTTTTAGAAAGGAAAACATCTTGCACAACGAAGAAATCAAGGCTCGATAACACTTCATGTACATGATTTGCATTAGAATCTACAAGAGCCATATCTTCTCCGACAAGATACATTGCTTTCATTTTTCCTTCGTCAATTGCGTGAAGCATTTCGATATTATTAAGACCTGGTTCACTATCAATTTTTACTCCGTAAGCAGTTTCAAATTTCGCACGTTCCATTTCGTTAGTAACGTGCTGATATCCTGGAAGCCATCCTGGTAAAGTACCCATATCACAAGCACCTTGTACGTTATTGTGGCCTCGAAGTGGGTATGCGCCTGCTCCTGGACGACGGTAGTTCCCTGTTGCAAGAAGTAAGTTTGAAATTGCAGCGGAAGTATCAGAACCACCTGTATTTTGCGTTACCCCCATACCCCAAAGGATACATGTACCATCTGCATCACGAATCATTTCAGCCATTTGAATAAGCGTTTCTTTTGAAATGCCTGTTACTTCTTCTGCATATTCAAGTGTATATTCCTCTAGGCTTTCTTTGAAATCTTCAAAGAAGTTTACATTCTCATTAATGAATTCCTGATCATGCCAACCTTGATCAATCATATATTTCGTAACAGCCATTAACCAAACTTGATCTGTTCCTTGTTTTGGACTAATAAAGACATCTGATCGCTCTGCCATTTCGGTTTTACGAAGATCAGCTACAATTAACTTTTGTCCGTGTAATTTATGTGCACGTTTAATACGTGTAGCTAGAACAGGATGACCTTCTGTCGGATTACATCCTACAATAATAACAAGACCAGATTGTGCAATATCTTTAATCGTTCCGGCATCACCACCCATACCAATTGTACGGAACAAACCATCCGTTGCTGGTGATTGGCAATAACGTGAGCAGTTATCAATATTATTCGTTCCAAATACTTGTCGAGCTAATTTTTGAATTACATAATTGTCTTCATTTGTAATTTTAGAGGAAGAAATAAATCCGATAGAACCTTTACCGTACTCTACTTTAATAGCGCCTAATTTATTTGCAACTACATTCAGTGCTTCTTCCCATGTAGATTCAACAAACGTTCCATTTTTACGAATTAAAGGTTTTGTTATTCGTTCTTTAGAATTTACGAAATCCCAACCAAATTTCCCTTTTACACAAGTGGAAATTGCGTTAACTGGTGCATCTGAAGATGGCTGTACTTTAAGAATTTTACGCCCCTTCGTCCACACTTCAAACGAACAACCTACACCACAAAATGTACATACTGTTTTCGTTTTCTTCGTACGAGTATCACGCATGGCCGCTTCCACTTCTGATACCGCAAAAATACCGCTATATCCAGGCTCAACTTCTTTAATTAAATCTACCATCGGTTCAAGAATATCTGGTTTTAATCCCGTCATAAATCCAGCTTCACCGAGCATCGTTTTCTCCATTAAAGCGTTACAAGGACAAATCGTTACACATTGACCACAGCTAACGCATGAAGAATCATTAATATTTACTCCTTCATCCCAAATAACTCGTGGGCGTTCCGCTTCCCAGTCTATCGATAACGTTTCATTTACTTGTAAGTTTTGACACACCTCAACGCATTGACCGCATGCAATACATTGATTAGGATCATAGCGATAAAACGGATGCGTCATATCAACTTCACTTACATCTACTTTCGGTTCATACGGATATTTTTGATGTTCAATTTCCATTAATTCTGCTGTATTATGCAGTTTACAGTTCCCATTGTTGTTGTCACATACTGTACAGTATAATAAATGATTTTCTAGTAACCGATCCATCGCCTCTGTTTGTGCTTCTTTTGCGCGAACAGAAGCACGTTCAATGTTCATACCTTCCGTTGCTATCGTCGAACAAGAACGCATTAACTTTCCGTCAACTTCTACAATACAAGTGTCACATGTTTGAATAGGATCTACTTCTGGCACGTAACAAATTTGCGGATGTTCAATCCCGTTCTCATTAATAACACCCAATATCGTTGAACCGGGCTCCGCTGTATACTTTTTTCCGTCAATTGTAATATGAACCATGTTGTTATTCATGGTCTTTCCCCCTTTTTGAGAATAAAAAAACTCCACCACGAAAATATACGCACCACATTTCGGCACGTTATTATCATGGTGGAGTAGTTTATTAGCACATCTTGCTAAAATACCAATCCATTTATTCATAAATAAAACGATAGAGTCATAACAGGTCATATCACGATTCCATCTTTAACACTATAATTATAGCGTTAAAGTTAAAAATATACAATATAAAATTTAAACTACGCATATGTCAGCTTGTAACTATCCATAATAACCCATATAAAGTGAAACTTTAATCAGTGGGGGGTTTTCTTCATCCCCCACTGATTATCAGCCCTCACCAATCGGGATAAAACATAACAAGGAGTAAGCGAACAAATGGGGTCTTTTAATAAATGGATTCGTGGTGAAAAATCTTTTTCTACCCAAGAGCAAGCTGATTACGCATTAAATAAATCTATCTCTTCTTCCCTTTCCCTTAATTTAAAGCACTTGTCCAAAATGTTTAGCGGTATTCCAGAATTAATAACACGCACTTTTCCATTAAAAAACGGACAGGAAGCTGCACTTATATATATGGAAGGACTTGTAGACAAAACTGTTATTAACGTAAACATTCTTCGTCCTCTCTTATTTAAAGAGTGGAATGAAGACGATTTTTGGGAAGCCTCTGTTTCTATCGGAAATATTAAAAAAGTTCAACAGTGGACAGACATTGAACAATCTCTTTTACACGGCAAAAGTATTTTATTTATAAACGGACAACTATCCGCTTTAGAGCTTGATACGCAAGCGGCACCAAAAAGGAGCATTGAAGAACCTACAACAGAGAGCTCCATAAAAAGCTCACACGAAGGATTTAATGAAGTAGCGAGCGACAGCCTTGCACTTATTCGTCGATATATTCCAAATCGCGAATTGAAAGTAAAGGAATTCACTGTTGGTGAACGAGCTACTTCAAAGGTTTTTTTGCTTTATCTAGCAGATGTTGCGAACGAAAATGTCGTAAAAGAAATGGCATCCCGTATCGAGTCAGTAAAAGTTGATGCGATTCTTACTACTGGTGAATTAGAGGGGTTTGTTGAAGATAATTCCTTTACTCTCTTTCCGCAATTATCAATAACTGAACGCCCTGACACAACAGCACATCATATTCTTGATGGGCGAATTGCCGTTGTTGTAGATCGCTCACCAGGCGTATTAATAGGACCTATGACCTTTTCATCCTTTTTTCAGACGATAGATGATTACAGCTTCAGACCTATGATTCCATCTTTTATACGACTTCTTCGTTTCACTGGGCTATTTATTGCAATATTTGCTCCTGCTCTTTATATTGCTATGATTTCCTTCCATTATGAAGTGATTCCGCTCAAATTGTTGTTAACGATTGGAGAATCTCGAGCCAAAATTCCTTTTCCTCCCATATTAGAAGCTTTATTAATGGAATTAGTTCTCGAAATGCTCCGAGAAGCAGCGATTCGGCTTCCTGGGCCTGTTGGACAAACAATCGGCGTCGTAGGAGGAATTGTAATTGGACAAGCTGCCGTTCAAGCTGGTATTGTTAGTAACGTTATGGTTATCGTCGTATCAATTACTGCAGTCGCTTCTTTTATCATTCCTAACCTGGAAATGTCAGCAGGAATTCGAATTCTTCGCTTTCCGATGATGATAATTGCCTCTTTATTTGGCGTCATTGGAATTATGGTTGGGATGGCGATCATTATTATTCATATACTTTCTATGGAATCTCTCGGTGTTCCTTATGGTAGTCCTTTTTCTCCGTTATTTGCTTCGGATTTAAAAGATATTCTTGTACGTTTACCATGGAAAATAATGAAGAAACGCCCACTATCTCTTAACTTAAAACAAGAAAATCGACAAAGTGATATGGAAGAAATGGAGGAAGATAAGTGACAAAGCGTGCAAAGAGGGAGATTAGTTTATTTCAATACATTTTAACGATTAGTGGTGTTCAAGTAGGATTCGGTGTCCTTACACTTCCGCGTGAAGTTGCACAAGGTGCGAATACAGATGGCTGGATGTCTATTATTATCGGATGCGCTATCACTACTTTAGTCAGTTTATGTATTGTAAAAATTATGGAAAAGCATCCTGGATATACTTTACTTCATGTGCTGACTCGTTATCTTGGGAAGTGGCTAGGAAGAATAGGAATGATTTTTTGGATTTTATATGCTGTACTTGCAGCAGTCTCCTTAGTTTTTTCCCTCCTTTATGTTATTCACATTTGGATTTTACCTAGATCTCCTATGTTTTTAATTATGATTTTGCTCTCTATTCCAATGCTTATGCTTGCAAGTAAAGGTGTACTTATTATTAGTCGCTTTGCCGTTTTCACTGTGATTTTTACCCTTTGGATGCCATTACTATTGTTTATTCCTCTTAAAGATGGTCATTGGATATATCTTCTTCCCTTTCTAAAGGAAGGATGGATACCAGTTGTAACCACAGTGAAATCAACTATCATTGCGTTTCTCGGATTCGAGTTTGCATTCGTCCTTTATCCCTATCTAACTAACAAATCAGCTGCAAAAAAAGGAATCGTTATTGCAAATATGATTACTTTATTTGTTTACCTACAAGTTACGTTCGTTTCTTTCGTTTATTTTAGCCCGGATGGTATAACGAAATTTTTATGGCCGACTCTTTCTCTTGTTACACCATTTCACTTTTCATTTCTGGAACGATTTGAAATTATCTTTTTATCATTTTATCTCTTCATTATTTTCGATTCTTGTATTCCTTATATTTTCACTGCTTCAGATGGAATCAATCAATTACTTAACAAAAAAGGGAGTCCATTACCTGTTTGGATTTTATTATTCGGGTGCATTTTCGTTCTATTCTTTTATATCCCTTCCTCTTACCAAATAAGTGCGTTGCGAGAATTTTGGGGAACTGCCAGTTATTTTATCGTTTTTCTATTCCCAGTCGTATTTCTCTTATACATGACACTTTATCAGCATTGGAAAAGGAGCAAAATTTAAATGAGGCGCTTTATTCATTTCACTATACTTTGCTTTCTCATAACCTTATTAACAGGCTGTGGAGACCGGCTAGACTTAGAAAAACAATCGATTTCATTAATTTACGGCTTTGACGCAAAAGCAAAAGGAAAATTAATTGTGTACCACGTGAATCCTATTTTTAATGAAGACGTAGAAAAAAAGTACGAAACACATGAAGCGAAAGTACGTACACCTCGAGAAGCAAAAGCAACGTTTAATAGCTCAAGTGGCGGTTTAGTATCTACAGAAAAGTTACAGCTCATTTTATTTAGCACAAATTTTTTAAAACAAGAAGGGGCTATGCCTTACCTTGATGTTTGGTATCGTGATCCTAAAAACACTGGAAACATGCGCATGGTTGCAGTAGACGGTCCAGTTTCTTCAGTTATATATAATAACTTTAAAGATAAACCTGCCCTTCCCGAGTATTTAACAGATTTAATTAATACAAATAAATTATACAATCGGACAGTTTTCACACCATTTCATGAATTTCATAGGCAAACGTTTAATAAAGGTATAACACCTGCTATTTCAGAAATAAAAAAAGGTAAAAAGGATGTTATCGTTACTGGTTCCGCGCTATTAACTTCTCGCGGAATTTATAAAATGTCATTAAATCGTTATGAAAGCGCCCTTCTTCTTTTGTTACAAAAGAAAGCGAATACACCGGTTTCGCTTACATTGAAAATCCCTTCTACTTCAGTTGAAAGTAATAGTGATTTAAAAGATACCGATGGCGGCGATTTCGTAACAATAAATGTTCTTAGCATGAATCGTGATATCCATACAGATTATAGCGATAACCACTTCAAATTTCATGTTAAAATGGATTTGAAAATTGCTGTCTCTGAACTTACATTCAATATGGATATAGACAAAGATAGAAAGAAATTAACTTCTCTTATTACAAAACAACTAAACAAAGATTTGAACGATTTAATCCACAACATTCAAAAACAGCAACTTGATCCATTCGGATTTGGTGATTATGCGAGAGCGTTTCAATATAAAGAATGGAAACAAGTCGAAGATGATTGGCCGAGTGCCTTTTCAAAAGCTAATGTGAAAGTGGCACCAACTATTAAAATTTTAGAAAATGGGATTATTAAATAGAAAAAACACGCTACTTGTTCTTATATGAATAAGTAGCGTGTTTTCATTTCCATTACAAGTATTATTTCAATGGACTATACTTTATTTCTATTTCTATTTCTATTTCTATTTCTATTTCTAACATTACTATGTTTTTTAGCATATACAAAATATATGAAAACACCTATTATAATCCATGCCACAAAACTAATTAAAGTAAGCTTAGAAAGGTTCAAAGCTAAATATATACAACTTACTATCGAAACGATAGGTAAAAAAGGTACTAGAGGAGCACGGAATGGCCTCTTCATATTAGGATGTGTCTTTCTTAATACAATGACAGCTATAGATACAAACACAAATGCTGTTATCGTTCCCATATTCACTAAATTAGCTAATAAATTCAAATCCACTAATCCCGCTAATAAAGCTGCTAGTATACCTGTAACCCATGTATTAAAAAATGGAGTTTGTAAACGTTTATGGACACTTGAAAGTCTTTTTGGTAACAATCCATCTCGACTCATCGAGTAAGATACACGAACAAATGCAAACATAGCTACTAACAGAACTGTTGTTAGCCCTGCTATCGCTCCCACCGATAACAACCCAGCAATTCTATCTTCTCCTACAGTGCGCAACGCATATGCAACAGGATCAGCAACATTTAATTCCGTAAACGGAACCATTCCAGTTAACACGAATGAAACACCTACATATAGAACCGTACAAATGAACAAGGAAACAAGTAGCCCAATTGGCACGTTACGTTGTGGACGCTTCACTTCTTCTGCGGCTGTTGCAACTGCATCAAATCCTAAAAAAGCAAAAAATACAGTAGCAGCGCCTCCTACCACACCGTGAAAACCAAACGGTAGAAATGGTTGCCAATTCTCTGGTCTTACATATTGTGTCCCTACAACAATAAACCCTACAATAACAGCCAGTTTAATAATAACCATTATATTATTCATTCGTGCACTTTCTTTTGCACCACGGCTTAATAAAAATGTAACAACTAAAATAATAAGAACTGCTGGTAAATCAATGATTCCACCCTTCCCCATTCCTGGTGCCGAAGCAAAAATCGTAGGAATGTGAATATTAAAACCTAGTAGCAATGACTGAAAATATGCTGACCAGCCTGCTGCAACCGCAGAAGTCGCTAATAAATACTCCAGCATAACACACCAGCCAACTATAAATGCAAAAATCTCACCTAGTGTCATATATGTATATGAATATACACTTCCCGAAACTGGAACTGTAGATGCAAATTCAGCATAACAGAAAGCTACACATGCACATATAATTGCCGCTAATACAAAAGATAATACAATCGCCGGACCAGCATGTTTCGCTGCTACAATACCAGTTAATACGAAAATACCTGTACCAATAATTGCTCCAATCCCTAAAAGAGTTAGATCAATCGCTCCTAAAGTTTGATTCAATACTTTTTTCTTTTCTTCATCCATTGCTTTCTTTATGAAAAGACTCATTCTTTGAAACCTCTTTTTCAAGTTTATCTCTTACTTGTTACATTCTTTATTACTGTTCTATTTTAAAAATAAAAATATACATAGTTCACTTCCCCTATAGACTTAGTAACCCGCCTCAAAAAAACAGAAAAATCAATCTCTTTATGCTGTATTGAATTTTCAAAATATTAATCGTACCAAAAAACCATTAAGAATGCTGATTGAATTTATCATACAATTAATTATATTGTCAATAATAAATCAATCAAAAACAATCGGTTGATTATGTATCAAATGTTATTTTTATACATAATTATTTTCTCAAAAACATTGTTGTTTTCCACCTTAATATTCATACACATTTTATTACATTGATTTTCATACAATTTTCATTACATACAATGCAATAAAAATTATAATAACCTCAAATGAATTATTATTTAAAAATAATAATTCATTTGAGGTTATTTTACCATTTTAATACTAACAAAAAAGTGCAGATTTTCATCTGCACTTTTTTTATTCTTCCGCTTCAGCTTCTGCACTACTATTTCCAAGATGCTCCTTCTGAGCTTCCTCTTGCAGCTCCGCTGAAATCATCCCATAATAAAGTTCCGGATATAACCCAAATATTTGATATACACTTCCTAAAAACGGCATCAGAATCCCTCTTTTCTAAAGTTGTATTGCCACTTTTAAGGATTCCCTTTTCATTCATTATACATTCGTTTTTGACGTTTCTTCTTCATCTTGAACACCTAATAAATTTTGCCATTTTTTATACGGAGCGCTATTTGGATCTACATATCCTTTCGCATGCGAGCGATCCCACAATTGTTTAATAAACATTTCTTTCTCTTTCTTTGCCACCATATCGGCACCTGTACCGTAATAGTTCTGGAAATACAACTCGATTTCATCAAGGAATAGTCTTAATAATTCATCTGATGTTTCTTCTAACGTCGGATCATACTTCGCTTCACG
Source organism: Bacillus cereus group sp. MYBKT14-1 (assembly GCF_051915185.1). Lineage (NCBI taxonomy): Bacteria > Bacillati > Bacillota > Bacilli > Caryophanales > Bacillaceae > Bacillus > Bacillus cereus group sp. MYBKT14-1. Next base: position 175,266 of record NZ_JBQAEF010000008.1, read on the forward strand.
ATCATACATTAAAATCATATCTAAAAGATTGTGGACATGTTCTTTTCTAAGCCATCTTACATCTTGGGCTCCTAATACGAACGGATGTGTATATAAATGTCCACCTTGTATCATCGCCTTTTCTTGCTCTTCTTCAAATCGTGACAAGATGTTTTCATAAATAAACGGATTATGAAGCAACGCTCTGTGTAATTTATAACTTTCGCTTGAAATATTTTTCCCCATTGACTGAATTAAAAAGCTACGTCCTACACCGTTATATTGATACACAAACTGTCCATCAACAGCAACTAAACTAATCCAGCGATACATATATGCGTATAGTAATGCACGATTACATTTATCATAATCTAATTTTGTTTGAGTCGCATTTAAATCTGGCATAAAGGCTGGTAAGTGCCAATACTTATCTAAATGCGGCGTTAAACTAGATTTTTTACTATTTAATTTGTTTACACGGCGATAATACGATTGGAAATAGTCACCTTTATCATTCATAAATCCATTTGAAATATGTCCTGATGATAATTTAGGAAAGTCTTGCAGCGATAAGCCGTAATGCGCTCGATAACAGATCACTTCAAATGGCGAAAAGGCTTCATGTACTGTATCTTTTTCTTTAAACATTTCTTGAATTAATTCCTCTTGCAACTCTTTCTTTAAAGAAGGATGTATACCCCAATATTGTAATTCCCTATGATGAGCAACTTTCGGAACGAATGGACTCGCTAAATGGAACAGGTCTTCAATTTTTTCACGAACGTATTCATCGCGATCACGTTTCTTATAATCTGCTTCTTTTCGCAACGCTTCAATAATATTCAGTTCTAATTTATCACGATAGCGTACTTGCAGTTCGTCATAACAATAGCTCAGTATATGTTCTCGGTAGAAATCCTCTACCTTTTTCGACTGAATCTCTTCTGTTTTCGCATCACGACAATATTCCCCGTACAAACTCATGTAAATTTCCGCTGATATATCTTTCGGTAGTACACCTAAATTTAAATGTTGCTGCATATCTTGCCATATCTTTTCTTGCAGCTGTTCCTCAGCTAATACATATACATTCGTCGGGTTTGTTTTCCCTTCAAATTCCTTACTGCGCTTTTGGATTTCAAACAGTAAATTTTCACGTGTTTCATGTAAATTATCAAAAAATCTTTCCCAATATTGAATCATTTTATTAACTGCTTGATATAGCGATTGATATACAAGTTCTAATAGCATTTCTTTTCGATATTCATTTAATTTGTGTACATATTGCGTTACGATGTCTTCAAATTCTCTTTTGAATAAACGTTGCTGATTATTAATCATTTTTCCGAACCAGCCTTGTTGTTGAGCAATTTCTACTCGGCGTACAGCCGTTACCGTTCCATCAATATTACCCACATTAAATTTTTTATCGTAATTTTGAATTACATTACGCTTTTGTTCATTATTTTCATGTAGTCGATTCATTTTTTCTACTAACTGCTTTCGAATTTCATATAACATAAAACGCGCTGCTACTGGGTGAACGGGATCTGTTTTCTTTAAAAACCATGTATTTAATTGATAGGACTGCCCTTCAGAACCACTTGGTGAAAAGCGGTCTGATTCAATCATGTCATATAAAAGTGTCGTTACATGTTCATGTACCCGGCTCGGAATCGCATACGCATATAAACGCACCGCATGATCCACTCTTGCCACTTCACCCTTCATCTGTTCCATCATTTTCAGTTTCGTAGCTGAAATTTTACACTCATGTTGCAGACGATTTAATTCCTCATCTTTTTGCACCGTTCGTTGTACATAACTTTCTACAGCTTCTAAAAACAGTTTTGATTTCGCAACTCCGAGCTTACCACCCTCTGCTCCTTCACGTGTTTCATTGTACATTTGTCTATAGAAAATATGAGCTTGCTCTGGACGGGTAGCAAGATGCTCCAAGTCCTCTAAATAACTTTTACCTCTCTCCGGCTTTTCACGTTGCATCCCACGTTTTACATCTTGATCGTATCTTTGCTTCTTCTCTTGAAACAGTTGATCTAAATGAAGCCACGATTCATCTAAACCTTGCACGGCCCATTTTAAAGCACAATATTTTAACACATGTTCATATGGATAAATGAGTTTTGCCGTTCCTGCCCCGCAATATCGTCCTTTTCCGCTTGATTCTGCTAATTGCTGAATTTGATTGTCTTCCTGTGCAAAATGACTTGTGGACATCGGGCTAAATAACTGTAAATAAATTGTATTTGCCATCTGTTCCATATAGTCTGATAAATTGTGTAAATGGTGTCCATGTAGGTTTTCGTAATCGTATAAGAAACAATAATTGTACGGTAAATGATGTTGTTTAATTGTATGATTCGTTCTTCCGTCTTCATCTACTTGATCAGGGCGATACTCTAATTCAATTGTTACACCGCCGCGTTTTGATAATTCTCCAGTAGACCCGAGCGTAATAGCATGTAATTCTTTTAAAGATGCATAGCCATTTGCTTGCACCGTTTCAAATTCTTTCGCGCTAACCGTTCTCGTCTTTACTAAAACATCCGGCATTAAAAACGCACCGCGTATTAAAATGTTATGATGCTGCAATTTCTTCCGAAGCATTTCACGTAAATATAAAGCAATTTGCAGAAACATCCCTGAACCTGTTCCGCCTGCTAGTGATGTTACTATAATGACACGCACACCATATTCCGTTTGATCACTTGTAACCGGAAAGATTTTCTCGATTTCTTGCCAAAAAGACGTCAATTTATCTTCTTTCATCGCAGCACGTAACGCTAAACGTGAAATGACGCGTAACTGTCCTGCTCCTTCTGTTAATGGTTTATCAAGTATAGTCGGATCCATCGGAAACCACTCTGGGATCGTTGGATCTCCCGCAATATACTCCCTAGGCGTTTTACTAGAACTTGTTTGTGTCTTAAACTTTCGAATATGATCGAATTTACTTAATGTATTCACATCTGTATCAAATACGTGCATTGCTACCTTTTTCCGGCGCTCTTCAGGCAGTTTTTCATATATTTGATGCGTCACAGTACTACCGATTCCACCTAAACCAATTAATATTGTTGGAACTTGTAATGTCATGTGAACCACCTTCCTATTCTTGCTTGTTGGAAAAAAGGAAAGAGGATCAATACTCCATCCCCTTCTTATCCCTACCTACTATTCACACTCGTATTTGTAAATCTCCTTACCATATCCTCTATCAATTAGTAAAAGTTCATTTGGATATAGTGTCTTATGTTCCATTCCTACTTCATCCTCTGCTATAAACATTCCATCAATAATCATTCCAACTACTTGTGATTCTTTCGCTACAAAGACAGATTTCGAACCTTTCTTCGCTATAAACGTAACGGATTGCACGGTTTTTCTTTCTGCTCTAAATGGGATACCAAAATAATGGTTCCACCATTTATTCCGAAGTAATTCTGGTTCAGATTGATATAGCCAATCTTTCGCTACCTCTTGATCCCATTCATAATACAGTAGTGCTTTCCGGTGAAATCTTGGCCGAATAATCCATCCTAAAACAATGATTCCTACTACTAGCAGTAATAAAGTGATAGGAATGACAAACTTAAAAATAAGCGCATATTTTTCATAAAACGGAGCATCTTGAATATGGAATGTTATGTTTTTCTTTACTTCTTGTAACTTTGAATCCTGCACTACGATGGTAGCTTCTACGGTGCCGGTATCTGTAAAATTGAATGTGTCGGAGTAATGCGGTCGAGGATAAATGTAAATTTGATTACCATGCTGTTTTATTTCATAGTTGATTGATTGTTTAGATGTGACACCAGTAGATTTTAATAGTTTTTTTACAGCCTCTTCTGTCATCGGCTTATCATCTAACTGTGGTTGTATAATAAATGGTTTACTATTCTCTAAATTTGTTACTTTTTCTTCATAATCTTTCGTGACAGTTTGAAGTGATAATTTAGGCTTTTTCGTTGTTTCGATTTTAAATTCTTTCGTCTGTCTGTAAAACCCCTTTATGTTCATATGAACTTTCCCGCGTACTAATCCTTTAGTAAGCTTCGTTTCGTAATAAAATACATGTCTTTTATCGTCCCACTTCATCGCATATTGCTTCCCGTCTATTTCTACTTCTGCCTGAAAGTAAGAAGACTGAACTGGCAACTCAGTAGGTTTTGCTTCAATAACAGCTGTCACATCTTCATACATTTCCTCAACATTTTTTCTATCCTTATCCTCTTTGTCATAAGTAGAAACAGTATAATTAAGTGCCGGTTCGACTAGTACTTGTAATCCTTCTTTCTCAATATCTCGGTCCACTTCTATCGTATACGTTCCTGGTTTAATAACTTCTTCATTTTCCGTACTGATATGAACTATATTTCCGAACAATTTCGCTTCACCTGGTGCATGTATGGAAAAAGAAGATTGTAATTGTAATGGTTTAGAAATTTGTGTGACCTGATAATCGGGCAAAGAAGGCGATTGTCGTACCAGTGTCATACGTTTTAACGGAAATGGTGTTGTAATCTCTACTTTCTTCCCTACTACTTTCGTTTTTACAATCGATTCAACGGAAGAGAACGGATCACGATTTGCAACTAATGCTGCCACTTGATTGACGCTTTTTACAATGCCATCTTCTCCGCTTGACGGCATCGTAACACCATTTATCTCTTTCTTCCATATTTCCTTGAACGTATTTAGTTGTTCTTTTTCTTGTTGTCCTAAATCTTCTTCCATCGTAATTAAGACTGGATGTAACGATATCTTTTTTGCATCCATTTCTTTCTTAAACTGGGCTAATTTCCGCAAAATTTGTTCTTTTCCGCCAACCTTATCTTTCTCTAAATCATTAAATGCCCCGTCAGTTAACACAATAAGCCAAAATTCACGTTTCCCATCTATATCGGCTTCCTTTTTTATAGATTGCATCGCCGTTTCTACTGCGCTAAATGGAGTATTTAAATACGTTTTCCATGCTCCAATTCCCTCAATTTCTGTTTGCCTTTTATCCTTCGTTAACGAAATGTTTAATGGATCATTCGGCTTACTCATTGGAACGTAAGAAAATTTATCTTTTTCATCCAATAGCGCAACTAAACTTTGCAAAGCATAATTGGCATATTTCCAGCGATCGTTATTTCTCATGCTGCCCGAATCGTCATATACAAGTGAAACGACCCTTTCCTTTGCCTCCTCTCCTTTTGCAAAAGCTGATAAAGGTAAACATATAAATAGAAACAACATGAACGTGGCACAAATTCGGATTTTCATGATGAGGCTTCGCCACCTTTGTAGACAAATTCCTATGTTTAAATTTATGAGAGGAAACAAGATATATGACTTGTATTTTAGGACAACTAACCCACCATAACTTTATTATGTAAACAGATCATACACTTGGTAATATTCCTTCTAGCATTCTCTATCCAATTATATAAGTAAAAAAGCCTGTTTAAGCTCCACGCTTAAAACAGACTTTTCCTACTTTTTATTTTAAAAACACATAACAAAAAGTTTGATTTTTAACTTAACACATCACTTCTATTGTAAATCCACCAGGTGCTTCAACGTAAAACGTATACGCATGGGCATGCTTAGGAGGCTCGACCAAAAATCCATCTTCCTTCAATCTTTGATTTATCTTATCTACTTGTTCTTCACTTTCTTGTGGAAATCCTACATGAAATGTTTTTGGATACTGAACTTCTTTTCCTTTCATTAACGTTAGTATAAATCCATCATTATCACGCATAACTGCAAAGGCATTCCCCCTTGTTCCACTACAAATTAAACCAAAATACCTCTCTAAAAACTCTCTAGATACTGTTACATCTGTAACTGTTAAATTAAGATGTTTAATTCCCAATTCATCACCTTCTTTCTTAATTTTCTAACATTTTATCATACAATTAAAAAACACGCCTTTCACAGCGTGTTTCCTTGCTTTACATACACTTCAACAATCGGATTCTCTTTATTATCCGCATGCAAGCGTATATTCTCTTCACTTGTATTATAAATACTAGCTAATAACATTATCGTTAACACATTAGATGTCTTCGCATCACTTCCGTATTTTCTCTCAAGTGCTTCCTTATATTCAAAATCTAAATCCCCCTGCACATATGTATACACTTCAAAACCATCTTCTAAATTGCAAACTACTGTATCAATAATATCTGCCCCTACTTGCTTCTTCATTTCCTCTCGCAACGCTTCAATAAATTCTTCCCACGGTACTTCGTATGTCTGAAACTGATCTGTAGATTTCATGCCTTTTCCTCCTTATATATCCTCTTTTTATATTTCCCCTTTCCTACAACAATTATGATAGATAGGGCATTCGTACAAGCCGCACTTGTCCCCCTTACATATCGTATTACTGTAATGCGGAAGGAGGAAAGAACATGCATAGACAAAAATGTTATGATACATGCCGACGTTACTTCGGAAAAGTTGTTCGGATTGAAGACCGTGATGGCCGTATACATTTAGGAAAAATAATTGATGTGACACAAAGCTCTGTATGGATTGAACCGGTGCAACAGCGCTCATCTTTTGATTCCGGATTCGGATACTATGACGCTTATGCAAACGGTGGTTGCGATCTTTGCGGCGGCCTTAGCAGATGTGATAGTTGCGGATTTGGATGCGGTGGCGGTGGCGGTGGTGGATTCAGCAGCTGCGGATGTGGTGGTCGTGGTTGTAGTAGTTGTGGTTGCGGCGGCTGGGGAGGCGGCGGTTGTGGCTGGGGTGTTGAACTCGGATTTGGTTTCATCTTCGGAATTACATTAGCTGCATTATTTTTCATTTAACATAGTAAAGAGTTGACTACCTTTAGCCAACTCTTTTTCTTTATTTTTCACATATAAAAATACGATGCCCTAAAATGTGTTGGTACATAAGCCGTACATTTTCATGCTGTACCCACGCCTCATATAACTCATTCGGAATATGTGAGGATACATTCCATTCTGGCTCTTCTACATAGCCAGAGATCGTTTCTGCAATCGTGCCACCGCCAGCAATTGTAATTCTTTTAAAATTTGCTTTCTGAAATAATTGTACCCACTCATTCTCAGTTAATAGTTCTTTCATGCCATATAATTGGGCGATTTTTTCTTCCTCACTCTTATCAATGTGCCTATCAATAATCATTTCAATGACAACAAGCTTACCATCCTGCTGTAATACACGATAACACTCCGAGATAACCCTTTCTTTGTCTGTAAAAGCGATGATTGATTCTCCAAGTACGAACTCAAATGAGTTATTCAAACACGGTAAATGCTCTACATTTCCTTCAATTAATTTTATATCTAACCCTTCAAACAACCATCTATCTTTTGCCTTTTGAATCATAATTTCATTCTTTTCAACCGTTGTTACTTTATAACCAAATTCCCTTGTCATATATGCCGCTGTTTTCCCCGTACCGCAACCTATCTCAAGGACATTCGCCCCATATTTAAAAGGCAGTTGTGCTAACAATTGTTTTGTTAACGTAAAACCACCAGGATGAGCACTTCCTATTCCGTAATAAGCTAGGAAATCGATGTATGTGTTTCGCTTCATGGGATTCTCCCTTTTTTATTTTATATATTCGAAGACGGAAGAAAAATGCATAGAAAAAGGGGCGTATTGTACGCCCCTCATCTTACTTATCCTCTGTAATATATGCCCATTTATAGCTGTAGTCTCCACCAACTGGGTGATGAACAATACCTTTTACTTTCTGTCTTTGAACGATAGCATCACCACGTTGATATAATGGTGCAATTACAGCATCATCAAGTAACATTTTCTCAGCTTTTAGTAAGCTATCCCAACGTTCTTTCGTTTTCGTTAATAGCTCGCCTTTACCTTTTTGTACAATTTCATCATATTTTGGATTTGAATATCCAGTTTGGTTATGAGGACCATCTGTAACGAACATATCAATGAATGTCATTGGATCTAAGTAGTCAGGTCCCCAACCAGCGTAAGATAAATCATAATCTAAATCTGATTCTAATTTTAACTTTTGCTTAAACGGTTGATTTTTCAAGTTCACTGTTAACCCTGGTAAGTTTTTCTCAAGTTCTCCTTTTAAGAACTCTCCTACTTTTTTCGCATTATCGCTATCGTAGTTTAATAGCTCAATCGTTACTTGCTCTTTTCCAAGATCTTTTTTCGCTTTTTCCCAATGTTCTTTTGCTTTTTTTACATCTGTTTTTAAAATATCTCCGTTATCTTTACGGAAGTCTTTTCCATCTGGACTCTTCGCAAATTCTTTTGGTACTAAGTAATCTGCCGGTGTAGATCCGTCATTTAAAATAACGTTTGTTAAGCCTTTTTTATCATATGCCTTCGCAATCGCTAAACGTAAATCTTTATTCTTTAATACTGTATCTTGCCCACCACGTTTTTGGTTTAAACGTAAGAAGAACGTTGATGGTGTTTTTTGTGTATAGAAGTCCGGATTTGATTTATATTTGTCAACCATTTCAGATGTAAGTCCCGCACGATCGATTTGTCCGCTTTCATATAAGTTTACACGTGTACCGCTATCTTTTACTACGTTAAAGTTGATTTCATCTAACTTAACTGTTTTATTATCCCAATATTGTGCATTTTTCTTTAATTTCCATCCTTCTTCATGTTTCCAGTCCGTTAATGTAAATGGTCCGTTATATAACGTTGTATCTGCTTCTAAACCAAATTTTTCGCCTTTTTCTTTTACGAATTTTTCATTTAACGGATAGAATGTTCCAAATGAAGTTAATTCTACAAAGTAAGGAACTGGATTTTCTAATTCTACCTCTAATGTGTAGTCATCTACAGCTTTTACACCTAACGTATCAAGTGGTGCTTTCCCATCATTAATTGCTTTTGCGTTCTTTAAATCAAACATAATGTATGCATATTCTGCTGCTGTATTTTTATCTACTGCACGTTTCCAAGCAAACACGAAATCCTTCGCTGTTACAGGGTCTCCATTTGACCATTTTGCATTTTTATTTAATGTAAATGTATACTTTTTACCATCATCACTCTTTTTATATGATTCAGCAACCCCTGGAGCTGCTTTATTATCTTTATCAAGTCGATATAAACCTTCCATTACGTTATTTAAAGCAAGAAACGATACTTGGTCTGTCGCTTTCGAAGAATCCATAGATGGAATTTCCTGGGCTTCTGTTAAATTCAAGACTTGCTTCGCTGCTAATTTTCCGCCTTCTTTTTCACCACTTTTCGGTGTTGTGCTTGCCTTCTCTTTATCTCCTGATCCAGAGCAAGCTGTTAATGCCATACTCATTACTAAAACTGGTGCTACGACCGCTGTCAATTTTTTCATCTTTTTTCTCTTCATTTTTTTGTACCCTCCCCAATTATATGTACGATATTAACATTTAGAAATTCTCTACTAACTTTCGTTATCAGAAAATTCTTATTAATTAATATTCTACTGTTTTTTTAGATTTTGTAAAGTATTTTTGTAAATTTTCTAAATATTTATTTTTTTATTATAGTAACTTGCTGTTTTAACTACTATATGAATTATCCCCCGTCTACTATATGTAAACATCCCTTCCCTTATTCCAATCTATTACTACGTTCTATATTTTTCTTATTAGCATGAGGTCTCTTACTATCATTCATCTGTCTTACTACTTACTGACCTCTCTATTTTCCTCCGATAGAACCTTCCTAATTACCTACCCGATTCTCGATAGGCTAACGAGATTTATTCCCTTATGCATACTAAAAAGCATTTCAAAAGCAGCTCAGCCACTTTTGAAATGCTTTCACTTTATTTTTTTCCGCCATCCTCAGTTACATACGCCCACTTAAAGCTATATTCTGGACTGATGTTATGTTTCACAATTCCTTTTACATTCGGTTTCATTACGTACGATCTTCCTGTTTGATATAAAGGAACTAACCCTGCATCTTCTTCAAGGAATAATTTTTCAGCTTTCCCTAACGTTTCCCAACGTTTTTTCGCATCACTCATTAATTCATTACCTGCTTTTCCTACCATTTCATCGTATTTTGGATTTGAATAACTCATTTGGTTGTACGGGCTCTTCGATTCAAACATATCAATAAATGTCATTGGATCCGCATAGTCTGGACTCCAACCTGCATAAGAAATTTCATAATCTTGCGCAGTTTCTAATTTTAATTTTTGTTTGAACGGCTGAATTTTTGTATTAATCGTTACACCTTTTAAATTTTTCTCAATTTGATCTTTTACATAGTCAGCAATCTTTTTCGCAGTTCCATCATCATAACTTAGCAATTCAATTGTCACTTGATCTTTTCCAAGTTCTTTTTTCGCCGCTTCCCAAGCTGCTGCTCCTTTTTTCGGATTATATTTCAGACCATTTTTAAATGTATCTTGATAATCTTTACCATCTGGCCCTGTCGCAAGTCCTTTTGGAACCAATTGATCTGTTGCTTTTGATCCATTATTTAAAATTACATTTGCCAATCCTTTTTTATCAACTGATAATGCAATTGCTTCACGAAGTTTTTTGCTCTTTAAAGGCGTGTCTTGTCCGTTACGTTTTTGATTTAAACGTAAGAAGAATGTACTTGATTCCGCATACTCACCATATTCTTCTTTGTTCGATTTATATTTATCTACAAACTCTCCTGATAGTAATGTAAAATCAATTGATCCTGTATCATATAAGTTTACTTTCGTTGCAACCTCTTTTACTACACTATAGTTAATTTCTTCTAATTTCACAGTCTTTTTATCCCAGTACTTATCATTTTTCTTCAGCTGCCAACCTTGTTCATGTTTCCATGAAGACATAACGAATGGACCGTTATACACAGTTGTATCTGCTTCTAAACCGTACTTATCACCTTTTTCTTTTACGAATTTTTCATTTAATGGATAGTATGATGGGAATGCTAATAAATTTAAGAAATACGGTACCGGTTTTTCTAATTCTACTTCTAGCGTGTAATCATCTACCGCCTTCGCTCCTAATTCAGTTACAGGTTTTTCCCCTTTATTAATCGCTTCTGCATTTTTAATATAGTAAGCAATAAATGCATATTCTGCCGCAGTATTCTTATCAAGTAAGCGCTGCCATGCGAAAACGAAATCTTTCGCTGTTACAGGATCACCATTTGACCATTTTGCATCTTTTCGCAGTTTAAACGTATACTTTTTACCATCTTCACTTTTCGTACTAGACTCTGCCGCAGCAGGAATTGGCTTATTGTCTTTATCAAGGCGATATAGGCCTTCCATCGTGTTCCCTAAAATTTGCGCACCTAATGTATCAGTAGATTTAGAAGTATCCATCGTCGGAATTTCTTGGTTTTCCGTACGATTTAATACTTGTTTCGCTGCATATTTAATATCTGATTTTTTTTCTTCCCCACTATTTGATGTAGTAGTCGTTTTCTTTTCCCCACCTGACCCAGAACATGCTGTCAATGCAACACTCATCGCTAAAACTGGTACCACAACTGCCGTTAACTTTTTCATCTTTTTTCTCTTCATTTTTGTACCCTCCCTAATTATATGTACATTACCAACCCTTGAGAGACCCCTTACTAAAGATTAATTTTTCAGAAAATTACAACTAATGTTATTCTACTCTTTTTTTCGCATTTGTAAATAGTTTAATTTTAAATATTCCGACTCTTTAATTTTAGTAGGATTTATCCCCCATCTACTATATGTACATACTATACACCTTATTCTCCTCTATTTAACCATACTAAAAATTAGTATTTTAAGCTCAAAAAAAGCATTTCAAAGTAGCTTAGCTACTTTGAAATGCTTTTTTAACTCTATTATTTTTCAGTTACATATGCCCACTTAAAGCTAAATTCTGGACTGATATTATGTTTTACTACTCCCTTTACATTTGGTTGTAAAACATAAGAATCTCCACGTTGATATAAAGGTACGATCGCTACATCTTCTTCAAGTAATGTTTTTTCAGCTTTTCCTAACTCTTCCCAACGTTTTTTCGCATCGCTCATTAATTCCGTTCCAGCTTTTTTCACCATGCCGTCATATTTAGGGTCAGAGAAGCTCATTTGGTTATGAGAATGTCCAGTCTCAAACATATCTAAGAACGTCATTGGATCTGCATAATCCGGATTCCATCCGCCATACGAAATATCATATTGTTGTTCAGTCTCTAATTTTAGTTTTTGCTTAAATGGTTGAAGTTTAATATTAACTGTTACACCTTTTAAGTTTTTCTCAATCTGATCTTTAATATATTCGCCAACTTTTTTCGCATTACCAGTATCGTAGTTTAAGAATTCAATCGTAACTTGATCTTTTCCAAGTTCTTTTTTCGCTTCTTCCCAAGCTGCAGCAGCTTTTTTAGGATTTGGTTTCAAACCATTTTTAAATGTTTCTTGGAAATCTTTACCGTCCGGTCCAGTTGCTAATCCTTTTGGTACTAAGAAGTCAGCTTCTTTTGATCCATCATTTAAAATTACATTTGCTAAATTCTTTTTATCAATTGATAGCGCAATTGCTTCACGTAATTTTTTGCTCTTTAATGGCGTGTCTTGTCCATCACGTTTTTGGTTCATACGAATGAAATACGTACTCACTTGTGAATATGTGCCAAATTCATCTTTCTTGCTTCTATATTTATCTACGAACTCTCCAGTTAATAAAGCAAAGTCAACTTGACCGCTATCATATAAATTGATAAGAGTTGCTGGTTCTTTAACAACACTGAAGTTAACTTCTTCAAGTTTTACAGTCTTTTTATCCCAATATTGATCATTTTTCTTTAATTGCCATCCTTGTTCATGCTTCCAATCTTTAAGAACGAACGGTCCATTATAAACTGTTGTATCAGACTCTATACCGAACTTCTCCCCTTTTTCTTTTACGAATTTTTCATTTAATGGGTAGTACGATGGGAATGCTACTAAGTTTAAGAAGTACGGTACCGCTTGCTCTAATTCAACTTCAAGCGTAAGATCATCTACCGCTTTCACTCCTAATTCAGCTACAGGTTTTTCACCTTTATTAACCACTTCTGCATTTTTAATTGGGAATGCGATAAATGCATACTCAGCAGCTGTTTTTGGATCTAATAGACGTTGCCAAGCATATACGAAATCTTTCGCCGTTACTGGATCTCCATTTGACCATTTTGCATCTTTACGTAGTTTAAATGTATATTTTTTACCATCTTCACTTTTCGTGCTAGATTCTGCTGCAGCTGGAATAGGCTTATTATCTTTATCAAGACGATATAATCCTTCCATCGTATTCCCTAGCATTTGTGAAGATACTGTATCTGTTGATTTAGAAGAATCCATCGTTGGAATCTCTTGGTTTACTGTTCGATTCAACACTTGTTTTGCCGCTAATTTTCCCTCTGACTTGCTATCTCCACTTGAGTTTGTGCTTGTCTTCTTATCTCCACCTGATGTAGAACATGCTGTTAACGCCATGCTCATTGCTAAAACCGGTGCTACAACTGCTGTTAGTTTTTTCATTTGTTTCTTTTTCATTTTGTACCCTCCCTAATTCTTAACGATAGCTATTAAAGAATTTTCTGATAATTCTGTTTTTCTCTATATATTTATCAGACGATTCTTACTAATTCTTATTCTACTAATTTTTTAATTTTTGTAAAGTATTATTATTGAAAATTTTTAAAAAATTATTTTTTTACAGTAATATTCATAAAAATGCCATATTTTGTTCAAACCTTATTTCGCATTCATACACATCCGTTGTTTTAATCACTTTCATCTCATTTACCACTTGAATACTTGTTAATTATTGCTAATAAATAATGCATATATCTAAAAACATCTTTTCTACAAAAATAAAAAAGTCAGCAAAGCTGACTTTTTACCCGACCATTTTTTCTCTTTTCATTTCCTCTACTACTCTCGTATACTTCTCATCATCAAATTCATTTTCACTTTTCGCAACAACTACAGTTGCAATACCGTTACCAATTAAATTAACGATAGCACGTGCTTCTGACATGAAACGATCTACACCAAGTAATAACGCTAAACCTTCTAATGGGATAACATTCATTGCAGATAGAGTAGATGCTAGTACAATGAATCCCCCACCGGTTACTGCCGCTGCTCCTTTAGATGTAACTAACAAAATAGCTATTATAGTTAATTGTTGACCTAGTGAAAGATCAACGTGAAAAACTTGTGCTAAAAATATAGTTGCCATTGATAAATAAATCGTTGTTCCATCTAAGTTAAAAGAATAGCCTGTTGGAATGACTAAACCTACTACCGGTTTCGAACACCCGAAGTCTTCCATCTTTGTCATCATCCGCGGCAGTACTGATTCTGACGATGATGTCCCGAGAACAATAAGTAATTCTTCTTTAATATGCGCTAAATATTTCCACAAACTAAATTTGTACAGTTTACAAATAAAATTTAAAACAATAAAAACAAATAATACCATTGTCGCATATACACAAATCATTAATTTACCAAGTGGTATGAGCGTGCTTAAACCATACTTCCCAATTGTAAATGCCATCCCACCGAATGCTCCAGCCGGTGCTAATTTCATTACAATTGATAAAATGTTAAAAAATACTTTCGATAATCTTTCAAAAAAGTCAATAACCGGTTGTCCATTTTTCCCTAACATCGTTAACCCTGCGCCGAATAAAATGGAGAAGAACAGAACTTGTAAAATATCACCTTTGGCAAATGCTTCAAACATGTTAGACGGCACGATATGTAAAAAGAAATCCATCCATTTCATTTCTTGTCCGCTTTGTACATATTGTGAAACATCTCCGCCCTTTAGTTTTGAGGGATCTAATCCATCTCCTGGACGTACAACATTCGCTACGATGATACCAATAATTAAAGCCGCTGTTGTAACAATTTCAAAATATAATAGTGCCTTCCCACCAACACGGCCTACCTTTTTCATACTTCCCATACTTGCAATACCGAGCACAATTGTTAAAAAGATAATCGGTGCAATAACCATTTTAATCATATTGATGAATGTTTCACCAATTGGCTTCATTTGTTGTCCAACACTCGGCCAAATTGCCCCTACTGCAATACCACAAATAATGGCCACAATAACTTGGAATGTTAAATTCTTTACGATTCTCATTTTTGATACTCCCCTGTATTTTCATTTCTCCCATACTATTTCAATAATTGCTAATGATATATTCTATGTAATAGCCCCCCTGTTATTTAACTTAAACTATAATTTTATGTTACACTATTATCTTAAAATTGAAAATAGTATATAATATTTACGAATAAAAGACATACTATTTAACATAATAAAAAAGCAGACATTACATCTGCTTTAATTCTCCTCAATCTTTTTTTCACTTAATCCTAGATGTGTTCTAAGAGTATTACTCAAACTCTGTAGATCTTTTTTATTAGGATTATAATAATATACACGTTGCCCGTTTGGGCCATTAGGTAAGTATAAATCATCACCAGCTAATTGTATTTTTTCAAATGAACCGTTTAAACCGTATTTATAAAAAGATAAAATATCATCCATTACTAAATTTGTTTTAAAATCACCATCAACCGCCTCAACTATTTTTTCTAGCTTCGTAATCGATCCTACACTTTTTAATTTACTTAAAATCGCTTCAATAACAAGTTGTTGGCGCTGTCCTCTCATTGCATCACTATCAATATGGCGCGTTCTTGCTAGTGCAAGTGCTTCTTCCCCATTTAATTTTTGTAATCCTTTTTTCAAATGAATCGCATCAGGTTCATCTTTACTATTTTGCTCCGTAAATTCAACTGGGACATCCACTTCAATACCATCTAACCCATCAACAATTTTAGTAAAGGAACCAAAATTAAATTTCACAAAATAATCAACAGGCACCTGTAACAATTTTTCTACTGCTTCCACAGAAGCTTGCGGTCCTCCATCTTTACCATTTTTAACGAAACCACTTCCATATGCATGGGTTATTTTATCTTTTTTCTTTTCAACTGGAACATATGTATATGTATCACGCGGTATGCTCGTTAATTTCACTGTTTTATCGTCTTTATTAAAAGTCGCTAACAATAATGCATCTGTATGAAATGCACCATTATATTCCTTTTGTCGTTCTTGATTTTCATCAATTCCCATAATTAAAAGTGAAACATGATTTGCAATTGGCTTTACAGATTTCTCACGTAAATTGGATTTTTCACCTCGTGCTAAATTCAAATTAGATTTTTGTACAAGACTAGAAGTTTTCATATATACATAGGCTCCATAGCCAATTCCACCAAATAGTAATACCGCCAGTAGTAAACTTATTATCGTTTTCTTTTTATATTTTTGCTTATTTTTCTCTTCTCTTAAAGATGAATGATTACCCATTTACTCTCCTCCTGTTTCTATTCATCCAATATGTTTTTCATTTTTTCATATTTAGCACTATCCTTTTGAAACATACTTTCTTTCAATCCCTTATCTATTTGTATCCATTCAGTCGTAACTGAATATTGAATCAAGCCTTCTTGAAAACTAAGAAATTTCAACATAACCCCTGTATTTTTCTCCACAACCATTTCGAATTTCCCTCTTAAATCTTCAGAGGTGCTAACAGGCATCTCTATGTTTATAACTCCTTCAATTTTGTAACAATCTAATCCAAGATATTTCGTTTCTTTATAATTCCAATCTTTATATCGAATTAATAAATCTGCGAATTCTGATTGAATACTATATTTAGCTAGCCCTACATATTCATCATCATATCTCTTTTTCTCATCTGATTTTCTCACTAACCTTTCCGTAGGATTTAATTTTAATAGTTCATTGTTTCTTTCTTTCGGGTTCCATTTTTTCTCTTTATAAGTATACTTCTCATCATCAAATTCTTTTTTCTTCCCCTCGTTATATATAATTGTTCGTTTTTTGGCTAGTTTATCTTCTTTCGAAGAGATACCTCTTTGTTTCTCCGTATCAATCGCATACTTATATGTTGTAGCAATTCTTGATGAGCTAGAATATTCCTCAAATTGTCCTGAAATATTTTTAAAATAATCAATAGAATCTAGCATTTTTTGATGAATCTTTTCTTTATCTGGATAATGTACATTCGATTTTATTTCTTCTTCATTTTCATAATCAGAAAACGCTTTTTTCTTTACATATTCAAATACTCCACCATTTTGCGCAAAACTTTGTATAGAAAACTCAGACATAGATACCACTGAAAGTATACAAACCGCTGTACTAATTATCATCATATGAATTTTGTAACTCTTCTTTTTTACCTTAAGATTATGTAGCTTGCTATTAATCTTTTCATTTAACTCTGGAGGTACTATAACATTTTCATCTTTTATTCTCTTTTTTAATTTCTCATCAAATAATTTTTCATTATCCATCCTTTACACCCCCTATTCCATCTTTAATCGTTTTTGTAGTTGTTCCCTCGCACGTGATAATCTTGATTTCACTGTTCCTTCCGGTATTTCTAACAGCTTTGCTATACTCTCTTGATGCATGTCTTCATAGTAATAAAGCACCGTAACAGCTCTTAATTCTTCATGTAACGATTGAATCGCATTACACAAATCTATATCTTCATACTGATCACAAACACTCATATTGTAATCATTCTCTTCTGTCACAATTACATTTTTATACGCTCTAATAATATTGTTACACTCATTTATTAGTATTCGAATTAACCAAGTTTGAAAAAATTCTTCTTTTTTTAATTTTTTTATATTTTCATAGGCTTTTAAAATTGTTGTCTGTATCGCATCCTCTATATTTGTCTCATCACGTAACATCGCCTTTGCTATTCGATACATCTTCGCTTTTTCTGTATGTATAAGCGCTATAAAGGCTTCATGATCACCTTTTTTCGCTAAAGAAACATCCGTTTCTTCTTTTACAATCATTTTATATAAAGGGATTACTTTCACAATTGCTCCTCCTGTTTCATCCTCACTTCATCACTTCCAATTTAACTTTACATGTATTAGACGTATGAACCTAGAAAAAGGTTCATTTTTTTGAATATTCCTGTAATTAAAAAGATAAATATCCTTTATAAGTGTTATGTGATAAACATACTAGTTTAAATTTACAAATAAAAAAAGCCCACTTTCTCAGTGGACTTTCTACTCTATAACGGTAAATCCCTCTTCCTAAATACTACAATCGTTACGATAAAAATACAAAGCGCTACAGTAGTTAAACCTATACTTATCGGCCATATATTATATGATCCTTCAGCAATTTCTTTCGGACGAAACAGCGTAAATAATGATAGGTTTTTCATCCATTCTAACTTATCACTTAACTTCCCCACCATATCCAATACGAAAAATAAAATAGTTAAACTCGCTGAATAACTTAGTGCTTTTCTTTCGTCATTACATATACAAGAAAAGAAAAATGAATACGCACTAACGACTAAAAATATGAGCCCTCCGACTACATTTATCTTCAAAAATAATTCTTTATTTAAGTTGTTATCTTGTAAAAACCATTCTGCACCTACTAACCCAGCTACATACGTAACAGATACAATAATTAGAAGTCCCAATATGAGAACAGCAGCTTGTGTAATCGCAATTTGCACTCTAGATACAGGTGTTGCTAGCAAGTATGCCATTGCTCCTTTATCTACATGACGAGCAATTAAATGTGTCGCAACTGTTACGCAAAAAATTGTTAAAATGATAATAAACAATAGACTATAGTATTCGCCCGCTAGAAAATCCATTACGTTTTGAATCGGACTTTCCATACCAACGATTTTTTTCACACTATCAGGCATGGCAGCTATTAATTCATTTAGCCCTTTCGCTGATACCATTGACGGGAATATCCAAATTAATAACCACAGATATAAAGCTGCACCAGACGCATAACTCAAAATACTTTTTTGTGTTTCTTTCAAACTAGCTAAAAATAATTGCTTATTCATGCGTTACCCCTTCTTTCTTATCGTAATAATGCATAAATAAATGTTCTAAATCCATCGCTCTCGTTTGAAGTGCCGTTACATTATAGTTTGAAAGTGTTTGTAAAACAGTTTGATAGTTTCCTTGTACAATGATAGATGCCTCTCTACCTTTTACCGCTTCAAATTGCAAATTACACTTTGTAAGGGACTCAATCTCTTCTTGTGATGATACTGTTACATCTATCACCTGTCTTCTCATACTTTGTAAATCGTGAATATTTTCAACCGTTACGAGTCGACCATCTTTAATAATAGCTACTCTATCACAAGTTCTCTCAATTTCAGTAAAAATATGTGATGACATTAGGATTGTTTTTCCTCTTTGCTTTTCCTCTAATATTAAATCTATAAACACTTGTTGCATAAGTGGATCAAGTCCAGATGTTGGTTCATCTAAAATTAACACCTCTGGATCATGCATAAATGCAGCGACTATCCCTACTTTTTGCTTCATTCCTTTAGACATTTTGCGAATCGGTGTTTTCACATCAAATTGCAGACGCTCTATCAGTTCATCTCGTCTTTTCGTATCCTTTAATCCACGCATTCCCTGCATTAATTTTAAAAACTCTAATCCATTCATTCCTTCAATAAAAGAAATTTCACCTGGCAAGTAACCAACTTCCCTTTGAATTTTCGCTGCTTCATTCCAACAATCTAATCCAAAAATTGTCGCTTTACCAGCTGTCGGTTTTATAAATCCCATTAAATTACGAATCGTCGTTGATTTTCCGGCACCATTCGGTCCTAAATAACCAAATACTTCTCCCTCTTTTACATCAAATGTAATATGAAACAAACCTTTTCCATTCGAAAACTGTTTTGTGACATCTTGAACTGAAATCATAATTCCACCTCATTTTTTGAAATATTGAATATGTGATATTTCAAAATTATTGTACTCCTCATCTTCCATATTCGCAACAATTTTTTGAAATATTTATTAGTCCATATTTCAAAATTATTGTTTTCCATTATTTTTTCTTGTATATTTTAAGTGAGGTGATTGCATTGAACGGCTTTGAAAGAGTAAAAGAAAAGAAAAAGCGTGCCATTAAAGAAGCAGCATTCGTATTATTTTCAGAACGTGGATTTAATGAAGTGAAAATAGAACATATCGCAAAAGAAGCAAACGTTTCTCAAGTTACAATTTATAATCATTTCGGAAGTAAAGATGCGTTATTTAGGGAGCTTATACAAGAATTTATCATATCTGAATTTCAATATTATAAAGAGCTTGCAGAAGAAAAATTACCTTTTCATGATATGATGCAAAAAATGATTGTAAGAAAAATGAATACTGGCGGATTATTTCAACCTGATATGTTACTACAAATGATGCAAAGGGACGAAGAACTCCGTAAGTTTATTTATAGTTATCAAAATGAAAAAATCCTACCCTGGTATTTAGAAATATTAGAACGAGCTCAGCGCAAAAACGAAATTAATCCACACCTTACTAAAGAAATGATGTTACTTTACATTCAAATGTTTACTAAATTAGGTGATGATTTTGGGGCACAACTTCTTGAAGGAAATCGGGAAAAACATATACAAGATATCGTCACGATGTTCTTTTATGGACTGTCCGTCCCAGAAAAATAATTGTTTCTAAAAAACAAATACAATCACCAAAAAGCCCTTTGGATATTTAAATCTCAAGGGCTTTTTCATATCAAATAAATAGCTAAAACTAACTTTATCTTAAAGAAGTTAAATGCCGCTTTATAGATAACACCTTATTATAGATTAACTCTTTTAGCATAACAGGCTGAATTGAAATAATCGTTTCACCGAAATTCATAAAATAACTTGAAATAAAATCAAATTCTTGCTTGTTAAAATAGCCTGTTATAATGTAATTTTCATTTTCCTTTTGCATCCTCATGGAAGGATAATTCTCTTTATCAAAAATGTCCTTTCCTTTTTGATTAACAATGACGCTAAAATCAATTGCATCAGACTTTCTGTGAAAGGTAGTAAGATAACTTAATAATTCTTCAAGATTTTTCGGATTAATATTGCTCGTTTCCACAATAGAAAGAATTTTATCACATCTAATTATTTGAACATGATTTGTCTCAAAATCAAAGATTTTAGCATACCACTGGCCAAATTTAGATTCTACTCGAATAAATTGGGCAACCAATGCTTGCTCCTCATCTTTTTTTAAATATGTTAAATGATAAACTCGCTCAGCAAAAATTCCCTGTAAAATTTCTTTTAAGAACGGACTAAAATTACTATGATTTGTTACTTCAAAGGAAAGCGTTCGTTCCATAATTGAAATATTTTTACTCACATTATCAGGTAATACATGTTTAAATTTATTTTCAAGCGCAATACTTTCTACATTAAATGGTTTTGTCTTGTATCCATTTAGCGTAAGAATTGAAAAGTATAACGCATACATTTCATCCACACTAAAATAAATTGGCGATAACACACTATTTTCTATAATTTTATAACTTCCATTTCTACCTAATTCAGAATATATGGGTACACCTATTTCTTCCAATGATTGAATATCTCGCAACGCAGTACTTTTAGAAATATCATATCTAGCCATTAAATCTTTTAAATTAAAATATCCTTTATTATTTAAGAAAATAAGCATGTCATTTATTCGTTCAGTTTTTTTCATATTTCCCTCCCAAAAAGGTATCATGTATTGAAACCTTTTTAATCTATATTATAATTATCAACTAATAAAGGAGTTATATATTTATGACATTAGAGATAGCTATTTTTCTTTCAATGAACGGGCAAGCAAAGGAGGCGATTAACTTTTATACACGTAATTTAGAAGCCAAAAAATTAATGATTGTTACGTATGAAGAACTGGCGAAAAGAGATAGTTCTTTTAAAATTACAAGTGAAAATAAAGATCATATTGCTCACTCTGTTTTACAAATTGGGAATACAAAGCTAATGATAGCAGAAGATACAATGAAGCATAATGAACGTTATAACGTTGGAAATAACATGTCACTTTGCATTCAAAGCGCTAATTTAGAGGAAATACAACGGTTTTATAATAATTTAATTTCCGATAAGCATGTGAAAATAATCTCTCCGCTAGAAAAAAATATATTTAGTGAAGCATATAGTATTATTGAAGATCCTTATGGCATACAAATCCAATTAATGTATGATAAACGACTAAACTAATTAATTAATCATATTCACATATTCCTAATAAAAAAGACACGAAATTCGTGTCTTTTTATTTTATAGAAATGACTCTACCCTTTTCACTGCTTTCAATCGCTAATTGAATCAGTTTAATAACATCTAAACCTTCTTTTGCTGTTACAGGTAGTTCCTCACCATTTAATATACTATCTCGTACACCTTTATAATAATTGTCATAACAACCGACTTCTGTTGGAATACGCTCTAAGCTTTCTTCTGTTTCTAAAGTAGCAAAATTCTCTTCATCGTCTACTCCATAACCGTTATCACCTGGCTTCATTCCATTTTTTAATTGCTCTTCCTGCGAATCCATACCGTACTTCACGATAGAACCTTTCTCTCCATGCACTATAAAATGTGGTCCAGCTTTTTTCACATAACTGCTACTACGTAAAATGACACGTTTAACTCCGTAATGAAGTACTATGTGGAAATAATCATCCACCTCTGCACCTGGTCGTTGTTTTATTACATCTGCACTTATCGCATCTGGTTTCCCGAATATTGATAACGCTTGGTCAATTAAATGCGATCCTAAATCGTATAATATACCGGAGCCTGGTAGATTTTTTTCTCTCCATCGATCACGTACATGTGGACGGAAACGATCAAAATTCGATTCATATGCGTATACATTCCCTACTCTGTTTTCTCCTAACAATTTCTTAATTGTTAAGAAATCATTATCAAAACGACGATTATGATATACGCTTAACATTACATTATGCTGCTCTGCTAATGAAATAAGCTCTTCCCCTTCTTCAATTGAGACAACAAATGGTTTTTCTACAACAACATGCTTACCTTTTAAAATTGCTTCTTTTACATATGGAAAATGAGTTGTATTAGGTGATGTAATAACAACTAAGTCAACATCAGCTCGCTTCACCAATTCATCAATTGTACTAACAACATTAGCGTTTGGTAATGTTTCTTTTACTACCTCTTCTTTTGAGGATAATACAGCACGAATATCATATTCTTCTATTGTTTGTAATAGTGGGATATGAAATGTCGTACTAGAAAAACCAAATCCTACAATCCCTACACCTATTTTTTTCATGTTGCCCCTCCATTTGTCCCGCTTTAACGGGCAGTAAGATTCCTAACTCAAAATTCAGTGAAAGCTAAGGCATTAGGTGAGGAATCAACTGCTTGTTAAAGCCCGATTGGTTCAACTAATAATCAGTGAGGATGAAGAAACTCCCCATTGATTAAAGTTTCACTTTATGAGAACGATTTCATTTAGTTATTATAACAAGATTATTATTATTTACATAATAAATTGCCTAGAAAAAAGCATCTTGCTACTATTCATAGCAAGATGCCCTCTTTATTCTGGTCTTTTCTTCGTCCACGTTTCTACTACTTCACCAGTATCATTAACATCTAGCACAAGGCTACCATTACTATACCGGTCTTTATTTCGATACGCTTTCGGATCAATTTCTTCTACAATGTTTTTCTCTGTCTTCATGTAAACTAATTCATCGTCCCGAACGATTTCAATACCGACAATGCGGTACGGATTACGTTTTAATTCTTTGAAAATAACAAGACCTCGCTTCGCCCTCGTTGATTTCTCAATTTCTGATGCTTTTAGGCGTTTTACAGCACCGCGCTGTGTTACAAGAATAAGTTGATCTTTGTCACCATTTAACGGTTTACCAGAAGCGACATAGTCATCTTCTTTTAAATTAATTGCTTTCACTCCAGCAGCTCTTACACCGACTGGACTTACTTCCTCTTCATGGAAAATAAGTGCATATGCACCGTGTGTAGCAAGAACGATATCACTCGTTCCATCTGTCGCAAATATATCGACAACTTCATCATCTTTTTTCAAGTTTACAGCAACGAATGCTCTTGAATAACGCTGAACTTTATATTGATTTAATTCTGTTTTCTTTATCATACCATTTCTTGTTACAAATACGATAAATCGTTTTTCTTCCTCAAAGTTCGGTACAACCGTTGCCCAAATGATTGTTTCATCCCGGTCGAGTGAAACGATATTAGCAACGTGCTGACCTAAATCTTTCCAACGAATATCTGGCATTTCGTATACTGGCAGATATATATAGTTTCCTTTATTCGTAAATAAGAGGACTGTCTCTGTCGTATTCGTATCGAATCGTTCAAGTAAGATGTCACCCTCTTTCATACCGAAGTCTTTGCCGTTTGAGGCATTATGTGAGCGCCATCCAGTACGTTTCACATATCCTTCTTTCGTTACAGTAACGATGACATCTTCTTGTGGGATCATCACTTCTACATCGATTTTAATTTCCTCGATTTGATCTTCAATAATAGCGCGTCGATCATCACTATACGTTTTCTTAACTCTCTTTAAATCAGTTTTAATTACTTGAAGCAATCTTTTTTCACTTTGTAAAATTGCCTGTAGCTCAATAATTTTCTTATTAAGCTCATCTGCTTCTTCTTGTAACGCCGTAATGTCTGTATTCGTTAAGCGATATAATTGCAAGGAAACAATTGCTTCTGCCTGTGCTTCTGTAAAGCCAAATTTTGCACTTAAATTATCTTTCGCGTTACGTTTATCTTTTGAAGCTCGAATTGTCTCAATTACTTGGTCTAAAATCGATAATGCTTTCTTTAAACCTTCTACAATATGTTGACGATTTTCTGCTTTTCTTAATTCATATTGCGAACGTCTCGTAATAACCTCTTTTTGATGTCCAATATAAGCATCTAAAATTTTCGGTAATGTCATAAGTGTTGGACGACGATTATTGATCGCTACCATATTAAAGTTATATGGAATTTGCAAATCTGTATTTTTATATAAATAATTTAAAATACCTTCGGCGTTTGCTTCTTTCTTTAATTCAACAACAATTCGTAAACCAGTACGATCTGTCTCATCACGCACTTCAGCAATACCATCTAACTTTTTATCTAGACGTAATTCATCCATTTTCTTTACAAGGTTTGCCTTATTCACTTCGTAAGGAATTTCAGTGATTACAATTTGTTGTTTCCCACCGCGCACTGTTTCAACTTCTGCTTTTCCGCGAATAATAATTTTACCTTTGCCTGTTTCATACGCCTTTTTAATACCATCAATCCCCTGAATAATACCGCCTGTTGGGAAATCTGGTCCTTTCATAACTGTTAATAAATCATCAACAGTACTATTTGGCTTATCAATACGCATCATTGTAGCATCAATAACTTCTCCAAGATGATGCGGAGGAATTTCTGTTGCATAACCAGCGGAAATCCCTGTAGATCCGTTCACTAATAAATTCGGGAACGCTGCTGGTAATACAACCGGTTCTTCACTCGTATCATCAAAGTTTGACACGAATTCAACTGTTTCTTTATCAAGATCACGTAATAATTCAGAGGCGATTGGTGATAAACGAGCTTCCGTATAACGCATCGCTGCCGCTGGGTCCCCATCAACACTACCGTTATTACCATGCATTTCAACTAAAACATTACGTACTTTCCAAGTTTGGCTTAAGCGTACCATTGCTTCATATACAGAGGAATCTCCATGTGGATGATAATTACCGATAACATTACCTACTGTTTTAGCTGATTTACGAAACGCTTTATCATGTACATTACCTTCTACATACATAGAATATAAAATACGTCTTTGTACTGGCTTTAAGCCATCACGTGCATCTGGAAGTGCACGATCTTGAATAATATATTTACTATAACGTGCAAAGCGATCACCTAACACGTCTTCAAGCGGGAGGTCATGAAACTTCTCTGCTTGCATGTTATTCCACCTCCGTCTCCATAATCATTTCATTTTCTAAAATATTTCCTTCTTCTTGCATACCAAACTGTACATTACGTTCAATCCATTTACGGCGCGGTTCTACTTTATCGCCCATTAACGTTGTAACGCGGCGCTCTGCCCTAGCTGCATCATCAATTTTTACGCGAATTAATGTACGCGTTTCAGGATTCATTGTTGTTTCCCATAATTGATCCGCATTCATTTCACCAAGTCCTTTATAACGTTGTAACATATAGCCTTTTCCAACTTTTTTCGTTACACCGTCTAATTCCTCATCTGACCAAGCGTATTCAATTACCTCACTCTTACCTTTTCCTTTACTTACTTTGTATAAAGGAGGAAGTGCGATAAATACTTTACCAGCTTCGATAAGTGGCTTCATATATCTGTAGAAGAACGTTAATAACAATACTTGAATATGAGCCCCATCGGTATCGGCATCGGTCATAATTACAACTTTATCGTAGTTAATATCTTCAACATCAAATTCATTTCCTACACCGCCGCCAATCGCATAAATGATTGTATTAATCTCTTCATTTTTAAAGATATCAGCAAGCTTTGCTTTTTCTGTATTAATTACTTTACCACGTAACGGTAATACGGCCTGGAAACGTCTGTCTCGTCCTTGTTTCGCAGAACCACCGGCAGAGTCACCCTCTACTAGGTATAGTTCATTTTTTTGCGGGTTACGTGATTGTGCAGGTGTTAATTTCCCGCTTAACGTACCTTCTGATTTTTTCTTTTTCTTACCACTACGCGCTTCCTCTCTTGCTTTACGGGCTGCTTCACGGGCTTGTGCTGCTTTAATTGCTTTTCTCACAAGAAGTGTAGCTACATCAGGATTTTCTTCTAAAAAGTATGCTAAATGCTCAGATACAATGGCATCAATTGAAGAACGCGCTTCACTTGTACCTAGTTTCCCCTTCGTTTGCCCTTCAAACTGAAGCACTTCTTCTGGTACACGTACCGAAACGATAGCCGCTACACCTTCACGAATATCTGTACCTTCTAAGTTTTTATCTTTTTCTTTTAATAGTGCTACTTTACGAGCATACTCGTTAAACACACGCGTCATCGCTGTTTTAAATCCAGCTTCATGTGTTCCACCATCTTTTGTACGTACATTATTTACAAACGAAAGAATATTTTCTGAGTAGCCATCGTTAAATTGAAATGCTAGTTCTGCTTCAATCCCATTTTGTTCACCAGTGAAATATACAACTGGGTGAATTGAATCTTTTTCTTCGTTTAAATAGGAAACGAAAGCTTCAATTCCTGTTTCATAATGAAAGACATCTTCTAAATCATTTCGTTCATCTTTTATTGAGATTTTCATCCCTTTTAATAAGAATGCAGATTCGCGTAATCTCTCACATAATGTTTCATAGTTATAATTTGTAGTGCTGAAGATCGTTGTATCTGGTTTGAAATGCATTGTTGTACCAGATTCTTTCGTCTTTCCGATTTTCTCAAGCGTCGTTACAGGAATACCACCATTTTCAAAGCGTTGTTCATAAATATTTCCGTCACGCTTAATCGTTACGACTAACCATTCAGACAAGGCGTTTACAACTGATGCCCCAACACCGTGTAAACCACCACTCGTTTTGTAACCACCTTGACCAAACTTACCACCGGCATGAAGTACAGTTAAAATAACTTCAGGTGTAGGTTTCCCAAGTTTATGCATTCCCGTAGGCATTCCTCGCCCTTTATCTATAACGCTAATACTATTATCTTTATGTATTACGACTGAAATTTCGTCGCCAAATCCCGCTAACGCTTCGTCAACGGAGTTATCTACTATTTCATATACTAAATGATGCAATCCACGGCTGTCCGTGCTCCCGATATACATACCCGGGCGTTTTCGAACGGCTTCAAGTCCTTCTAACACTTGAATCGCATCTTCATTATATTGGAACTGATGCTTCGCCAAACTCCTTGCCCCTTTCCTAATCCAAAATCAGAACATATGTTTCTATTATAGAATAACGCCTCGACTATCGTTTTGGCAAGTTATCTTATCTCTTTTATATACCATTTTCAATAGAAAAATCCTTGTTTTCTCACAAGGATTCCTCTAGGCTACTATTTCAGAAAAATAATCGTTTGTCAACGAGAAATGGATATGTATTCCAAGATTACACATTCCAAACCTTTATTATGATCCAAATGATCAAGATCCAAAACGGGATTACAAGTAACAATCCCCAAAAACAGCCTTTAAAAAATCTCATGATGAACACCTCGTTCATCGGCCCTACTTATCTATAATGAGGGCTGAATCAATCTTTCTACCTTTAAATCTATACTATTTTGTCATCGCATGTTCTACTTTAATACAACGATCCATTATTACAGTATAGTCTTTTTCTTTTAAAAGTTTATATGTATCCTCATCTTGTACTCCTAATTGTGCCCAAAAAACATCTGCATCAATCTCTACACATTCTTTTGCAACATCCATTAAAAACTCTGAGCGACGAAATACATTTACAATGTCAACGTGTTCCTTAATATCCTTTAGTGAAGAAACTGCCTTTTCTCCGAGCACCTCATCTACTGTTGGATTAACTGGAATAATGCGGTATCCAGCATCTTGCATTGCTTTTGAAACCATATACGATGTACGTTCTGGCTTATCTGATAATCCAACAACCGCAATTGTTTTGCTTTTCTTTAACACTTCACCAATTTCCGTACGAGTTGGGTTTTCAATTGTCATAATTAATCCCTCCTATTCCTTTAGTATAGCCGATAAAGAAAGTCTCTTTCAATATGAAAGAGACTTTCTTTTATTTCGATTATTGATTCTTTGTAGCTGAATTATCTGCTAAAGTAGCCGATTTCGTCATTTTTTGACCGTTACGGTAGAATGTAACTTCTACTTTCTCGCCTACTTTTTTCTTTTCATATAAATATTTACGGAATTGAAGAGCATTCTCTACTTTTTGATTATCTAATGCTACTACAATATCATATTGCTCTAAACCAGCTTTTTCAGCTGGTGATATTGGGTAAATTTTACCTAATACAACGCCGTTTGTTACTTCTTTCGGTACTTTCAATTGATTGACTGCATAAGCTTGCACATCTTCTAGTGAAACAACACCTACTCCAAGAGCTGGACGTTTTACTACTCCATCTTTTTCAAGAGATTCAATAACTGGTTTTGCGATGTTAATTGGAATAGCAAATCCAATTCCTTCAACTTCTTGTTGTGCAATTTTACTTGAATTAATCCCAATTATTTCACCATTTTGGTTAAATAATGCACCACCACTATTACCTGGATTAATCGCTGCATCCGTTTGAATAACTTGTGCTTGCCAATCTGGTCGTTTATCCCCATCAATATCAACCGGAATTTCACGTTCTTTACTACTGATTATACCTTCCGTTACACTTCCATCAAATCCAAGTGGATTACCGATTGCAATGGCTTTTTCACCCGCACGAAGTTTACTTGAATCACCTAAAGTGGCAACTTTATTTACATTAGATCCATCAATTTCAACAACCGCTAAGTCTAACCAAGGGTCCTTACCAACTAATTTCGCATCAACTTGCTTTCCGTCGCTCAGCTTCACAGCAAGTTTATTTGCTCCATCTACTACGTGGTTGTTTGTTACAATATATGCTTTATTTCCTGCTTTTTTATAAATAACACCTGATCCTGAACCGGCTTGTTGTTCTTGACCTGTCGGTTGCATTGCAAATGGATCAACACTTTGTTGCATATTAATAACACCTACAACAACATCTTTCGCCCCTTCAATCATACCAGGTAAATCAGTTTCATTTTTCGCTTTATTTACAACAGGAACTACAGTACCTTCTACTTTTGAATCCGAACTAAATGATGATACTGGCGCTCCATTATTTTGAGCCCATGGCATATATGGTGCTGCAAAACTAATCGAAACCGCTCCGACTACAGCTCCCACTAAACCTGTGAAGAAATAGCCTTTTTTACTACCTGATTTTCTCACTTCTCTCGTTTCACTATGCTCTTCATTTAAATTTGGTCCGTCGTAATATCCCATGTTTTATTTCCCCTCTCTGGTGAATTCGTATTTTCAGTATAGTCACGTTTTGTGTCCTTCTTGTGAACTCATCGTGAAATCCAATTAAAAAAATACACTTATCTAACATTGTAGACAAAAAAAGTATTTTTTGTACATTTTACCTTCAAAAGAGAGTATAAAATTACCATTTCCCTAGGCTAAATTACACAAATCGTTCTAGATTATTCTTCAAATTTATAACCAACTCGAATAACAGTACCGATATGCTTCGCTTTATCTCCTAGCTTATTTCGAAGTTTTTTAATATGGGTATCAACCGTTCGGTCATCACCGTAATAGTCATATCCCCATAACTGGTCTAATAAATGTTGACGTGATAACACAATTCCTTTGTTCTCCATTAAATACACAAGAAGTTCAAATTCTTTATGTGTCAATATAATTTCTTCTCCATCTACTAAAACAGTTCTAGATAGACGATTCACTTCTATTCCAGCTAAAGACATAGCATTTTCTTCCGCTACTCCTACCGCACCATCCGCACGTTTCAATAACGTCTTTGCACGAGCTACTAATACTTTCGGGCTAAATGGTTTCGTTACATACTCGTCTGCACCTAATTCGAAACCTAGCAATGTATCATCCTCATCCGAACGTGCTGTCAACATAATAATTGGTACTGCTGATTCTTTTCTAATTCTTCTACAAACAGACCATCCATCTATTTCCGGTAACATAATATCTAACATAATTAAATCAATTTCATGCTCTGCAAATAACTCTAGCGCTTTTTTTCCATCTTCTGCTTCGATTACTTCAAAGCCTTCATTACGAAAATAATCACTAACAATTTCACGTAATCTTCTTTCATCTTCAACAAGCAATACCGTTTTGTTCATATAATCTATCCCGCCTTTTTACTCTTTCAATCGAATAATACGTTGATTGGAGCTTCCGCGAAATGGAAGTGTTAAATCTTTTTCCTCAATTTCAAACCTTCCATCGACTAAAACATCCCCATAATGTAACAACTCTATCATATCATTATTTTGAGAACTCTGTATCTCTTCTAACGTATAACCTGTATACATCCATAGGTTTTTTTTCAAATCTTTCACGATTTTTGCTACCTTTTTCACTTCAGCAGCTTGAAAAAATGGATCTCCACCTGAAAATGTTACATCAGTTAATGGATTACTTGCAATCTCTTTCACAATTTCTTCTACTGTCATTTCCGTTCCGTTGCAAATATTCCACGATTTCGGATTATGGCAACCAACGCAACGATGCGGACAGCCCGCAAAAAACACGACTGTCCGCAATCCTTCTCCATCTACTACACTATCATGAATAATATTCATCACTTTCATTTATGTTTCACCCGATCTATCTCTTCACTACGTTTCGCACTATTCCACTTTGACATATCTCCTACAAGATAGCCTGTTATACGGCGAATTCTTTCTATATTAGCCTCATCTTCATTCCCGCAACTTGGACATTCATTCCCAATAACCCCGTGATAACTACAGCACTTACAACGGTCAACAGGATGATTAATTGAACCGTATCCAACGCCATGTTCTGCCATGGCTTGTACAATTTGTTTTAATGCCTTTTTGTTATGCATTGCTGCTCCGTCTAGTTCAATATAAGTAATGTGTCCTCCATTACAGAGAGCATGGAACGGGCCTTCTAAACGGATTTTATTTATCGCTTGAATGTTATAATAAACTGGAATATGGAATGAATTCGTATAGTAATTATGGTTCGTTATGCCGCCAATCACGCCAAATTCTTCTCTATCTTTTTTCACAAACTTCCCTGATAATCCTTCTGCTGGAGTTGCAATTACTGAGAAATTCAGTTGATGTTCTTCTGTCGCTTTATCCATTCTATCTCTCATAAAGGAAATAATTTCATACCCAAGTTTCCATGATTCTTCATCTTCCCCATGATGCTTTCCTGTTAAAGCTACTAAACATTCCGCAAGACCGATAAAACCAATACTTAACGTCCCTTGTTTTAAAATCGAGGCTACGGAGTCTTCAGGCTGCAACGTTTCTCCACCACGCCATACACCTTGTGAATATAAAAACTGAAAATCTCTTGCTCGCTTCGTACATTGATACGCATATCTTTCTAATAGCTGCTTAATTCCTAAATCTAAATAATAGTTTAGCGCTTCAAAAAACGCTTCTTTTGAACCACTAATTAACGCTAATTTCACTAAATTAATAGACGTAAATGATAAATTCCCTCTACCAATCGCTGTTTCTTCTCCATGTATATTAGACATAACACGGGTACGACATCCCATGTAACATACTTCACTTTCTGGTCTTCCATCATAATGCACTGCATTAAACGGAGCATCTAAAAATGAAAAGTTAGGGAATAATCGCTCTGCGGTTGTCTCTAATGCTAATTCAAATAAATCGTAGTTCGGATCACTTTCTTCAAAATTCACACCTTTTTTCATCTTGAAAATTTGAATCGGAAAAATCGGTGTCTCTCCTTTACCAAGTCCAGCTTGTGTCGCTTTTAAAAGTTGTTTAATTAACATTCTTCCTTCTTTTGATGTATCTGTTCCATAATTAATAGAAATAAACGGTACTTGTCCTCCGCCCCTACTATGCATACTATTCGAATTATGAACGAAAGCCTCACACGCTTGATACGTATCATTTTCCGTTTCTTTCCATGCAAATTCTTCTATTTGTTCTTTCGTAAGCGGATATGATTGTAATCGTTTTTTATGTCTCTCAATTGTTTTTCGTACATAAGGTGCTAAATCAATATCAAAGAGTGCAAACGATTGACCACCATGCTGCATATTTTGATTCGCTTGAAAAATAATAGACGAAAGAGCCAATGCACTTTTAATGTCTTGCGGTTGTCTCATATGTCCATGTCCAGTATGAAAACCGTTAGCAAGCATTTGCGCTAACGGAATTTGTGAACAAGTCGTCGTTCCTGTTGCATAAAAATCTAAATCATGTGGATATAATATATTTTCATTTATCGCTTTTTTCACTTGATCTGACAATAAATTCTCAACAGCATAATATTTTGCACTCTCAGATGCGAACGTTCCCATTACGCCCATTGGAGAGCGGCCGTCTACATTTGCATTTTCTTGCATCAAATCTTGTTCATTGCCGTGGACTATTGTCTCAAACACTTTCATTAATTCTTCTTCTCCACGTGTATTATTTTGTAACATTTATAACCCTCCACCAATATGTTGTTATCTTTTGATTAAAATGTTACTACATATAGTCTTACTGTTTCTGTGAGAAATGTAACATTACTGTGAAATTTTTTTCACGAAATAATGAATTTTTCATTTACAAAAAAGAAATGTGCTCTTTACAAATATATGGTACAATATACGGGAAAAACTCTTTTTACCCTTTATCAACACATTTGAATAAAGGAGACTGAACTTATGGTTACTACATATCTTTTATTTATCGTTGCCTACTTACTTGGCTCGATTCCATTTGCACTAGTTGTTGGAAAAATCGGCTACGGAATCGATATTCGTGAGCACGGGAGCGGTAATCTAGGCGGAACAAACACATTCCGCACATTAGGGAAAAAAGCAGGTTTTACCGTTACAATTGCTGACATTTTAAAAGGGACATTAGCAACAAGTCTACCAATGATTTTCGGATTAGATATTCATCCACTATGGTTCGGGTTAGCGGCTGTTCTTGGACATGTCTATCCAATCTTCGCGAAATTCCGCGGTGGTAAAGCAGTTGCAACTTCTGCTGGGGTGCTATTATGCTATTCACCAGTTGTTTTTGCAATATTGGCTGTTGTATTTTTCACCCTTTTATTTACAACAAGATACGTATCACTTTCTTCTATGGTAACAGCAGTTGTTGCTGTTATTGCATCCATTGTTAGCGGGGATAAAATCTTCATTATTGCGATGTGTTTATTAGCAGGTATGGTTATTTATAAACACCGTGCAAATATCGGACGAATTATAAATAAAACTGAACCAAAAGCAAACTTTTCAAAAAAGCAAAAATAAGATCGTAACCCACATAACGCAAAAAGAAAACGTGAAGCATATTAATAGCGTCTTTTTGCGTTATTTTTTATACTAAAGAAAAAGCAACATAATTTGGAGGAACTATACATGAATCTTTCCGTAACAAAAGAAGCAGCACAATGGTATAAAAATGAATTAAACTTACAATCAAATGAAACACTACGCTTTTTCGTACAATACGGTGGTTGCAGTACTGTGCAAAAAGGACTTTCTTTAGGTATTCGTAAAGATGACCCTGCACATCCTGCTGTTCAAATTCAAGAAGAAGGTATTAACTTCTTTATTGAAGGCGATGATGAATGGTTCTTCGATGGACATAATTTATCTGTTACACTTAACGAAGGTGACGACTTCCCACAATTTAATTATGAAAAATAAAAAAACGTGGCTTCTGCCACGCTTTTTTATTTTTTCTTAATTTCCTCATATTTCGCATACCACTCAGGATATAACTTTTTAAATGATACAGGGCGGAACCCTTCTTTTTTCGCACAAATATTCGTCGTACTTGCAGTAATACAAAGTTCACCATCACCATTATATATTTCATATCCATATACAACGCGAAGTGGGCTCACAGTATCTACCCATGTTTTTACGATTGCTTTTTCTCCGTAACGCATCGCTTTACGGTATGAAATTTGTAAATCTAACACAGGAGAAATAATTCCTTCTTTCTCCATTTCAACATATGAAAAACCTAAATCTTGTATAAGTTTCGTGCGACCTAACTCAAGCCACACTAAGTAGTTTGAATGGTAAACAACACCCATTTGATCTGTTTCCGCATAACGGATTTCAACTTCATGTTCTGCTACAAACATATGTATATTCGCCGTTGCCATAAACTTATAAAAATCTATAAATTTTGTTTATTTCCCTGTTCTACGTGTCCGATTTCACAGAAGCTACTTTCGTTTGATGTAACACTCCGAGGGCGTAAATTCGGATACAACGAATCCTACATATTAGCCGTAACTTTTTTAGATGTTAACTGGCTAATTCATACCGTGACAAATTGATAGCCGCATTTAAATCCCTATCCATTTCGTGACCACAAGCGCATTTGTATACACGATCAGAAAGTTTTAGTTCTTTGTTAATGCTTCCACAACTGGAACACATTTTTGAAGAAGGATACCATGTATCAGCTTCTACAAATTCAATACCATATTTTTCACACTTGTATTGAATTTGTCTTTTGAACTCATATAAACACTGCTTCGCAATCGCTTTAGCTAGGTATCTATTCTTCATCAGACCTTTCATATGCAACGTCTCCATCACAATGCGAAATGGCTTGGTTTTCACAATTTCGCTCGTGGATTGATGAAGATGATTCTTTCTGATATTTGATAACCTTCTATGTAGTTGTCGTATCTCTTTCTCGATTTTTATAATGTTGCTTGTTTTGACAAAACGGTTTCCCTCCTTATTCATTTCATATTTACGAGAAACTTGACGTTGCAACCTACGAAGGCGTTTCTCTACCTGTCTTACCATTTTTGTTTTGTTGATATTGTTCTTCCTCTGCCCATCAGAACAATATGCTAATTCTTTGATTCCAATATCTATTCCTAACGAAACAGCCGTTAACTTCTCTTTTGTAAACTCCTGTTCAATACCGACAGACAAATACCAATACTTACCGTCAAAGCTAACGCGTGGATTAGAGTACTTAACCCCTACAGGTAACTTTTCGGATGTTTTTACCCAACCAACTTTCTCAATCAAAACTTGTTTTTCTTTTACTTTTAACTTGACATTATCATTGTAAAAAGAGAGTTTTGCTTTCCTTCTGCTTTTGAATCGTGGTTTATCAGCCAGTCCCTTGAAAAATCGCTTATATGCTTCACAAGCATCTTTAATCGCTTGTTTGGCTATATTATTTGAAACATCGTACAACCAAGCATATTCTTCAGTCTGCTTTAATACAGTTAATTCTTTCCGTAAAAAAACGTCTGATATGAACTTCCCGCCATTCTTGTAATTCTCTTCTTGCTTCGCCAGTGTCCAATTATAAGCCCATCTTGCCGTACCAACAGATTTCCAAAGTTGCAATTCTTGTTCTTTATTCGGCTTGATTCTCACTTTCTTCGCAAGCATCATTTTCCAGCAACCCCTTAACCCTCTTCTTAGCTTATTTTCCCTTGAAGATGGCAACTAGTTTGTTCTATCCTACCTGCCTTTTTTTGCAAAATCACCAATTGAATATACTTTCATATTTTTCATCCCATGAAACTACTTTACTCCGGCGACAATTTTTCATCTACAAATATTTTATCACTAATTATATATTTTTGTAGATATACACTAACTGTTTCTTCCCTTCTTTCACTTCTGCTACCTTGCATACATTTAATCATAATACAGCGGAATCAAAAATAAAATAAAAACAGTGAATCTTTTACTGAAAGGAGCCAGCATATGATTCAAATTGTAACTGTTCGTAGTGGTGATAGCGTATATAGCTTGGCATCAAAATATGGATCAACACCTGACGAAATAGTAAAAGACAATGGATTAAATCCAGCTGAAACGCTCGTGGTTGGTCAGGCACTTATCGTTAATACGAAAGGGAATAATTATTATGTACAGCCTGGTGACAGCCTATATCGAATTTCTCAAACATATAATGTCCCCCTCGCTAGTTTAGCTAAAGTGAATAATTTATCTTTAAAATCTATTCTCCATGTCGGACAACAATTATACGTACCAAAAGGTACAAAACGAGCTGTAGAATCCATCGCTTATTTACAACCTTCCACTATACCGATTAAAGAGAGTTTAGTTAATGCTACACGTGCCATCAATCCATTTTTAACATACTTAGCTTATTTTAGTTTTGAGGCAAAAAGAGATGGCACATTAAAAGAACCTACTGAAACAGCTAAAATCGCTAATATTGCAACGCAGGGTAAAACAATCCCTATGCTCGTTATTACAAATATTGAAAATGGTAATTTCAGTGCCGATCTAACATCGGTTATTTTACGCGACGCAACGATTCAAAACAAATTTATTACAAACATTTTGCAAACAGCTGAGAAATATGGCATGCGAGACATTCATTTCGATTTCGAGAGTGTAGCACCTGAAGACCGCGAAGCGTATAATCGTTTTTTACGAAATGTAAAAACACGCTTACCTAGCGGGTACACATTGAGCACAACTCTCGTACCGAAAACAAGTTCAAATCAAAAGGGAAAATTTTTCGAAGCTCACGATTATAAAGCGCAAGGGCAAATTGTTGATTTCGTCGTCATTATGACATATGACTGGGGATGGCAGGGCGGGCCACCGATGGCAATTTCTCCTATCGGTCCGGTGAAAGAAGTACTTCAATATGCAAAATCTCAAATGCCTCCCCAAAAAATTATGATGGGGCAAAATTTATACGGGTTTGATTGGAAGCTTCCATTTAAACAAGGAAATCCACTCGCAAAAGCAATTAGCTCTGTCGCAGCTGTTGCACTAGCTCGTAAATATAATGTCCCTATTCGTTATGATTTCACAGCCCAAGCTCCTCATTTTAATTATTTTGATGAAAACGGCGTGCAACACGAAGTTTGGTTTGAAGATTCACGGTCTGTTCAAAGTAAATTCAATTTAATGAAAGAACAAGGTATAGGTGGTATTAGTTACTGGAAAATCGGTTTACCATTCCCACAAAATTGGCGTTTACTCGTTGAAAATTTTACGATTACGAAAAAGGGCTGACAAAAGTCAGCCCTTTTTGTACATTTTGTTAAGATTCATCTTTGATTTCACTTTTTAATGAGTCAATACTTTCTAAACGTCTTTGATTTTTTGCTTCAATAGCAGCACGATCTTTTTCATTAGAAAGTTCCGCTGTTTCTTTTGCTTCATTAAAGTTATCAACTGTATTTTGCACCATTTCTTGTAACTTTTCAGCGTTGTCACTTCGATTATCTGGATTTGGCATGTACTTCCCTCCTAATATTGTATATACACACCATCTTAAATTACCTATCTTTCCTCAAATTTATACATAAAAAAGGAGAATGTAATATTCTCCTTTTCTTTAACCATTATCAACAATCGGTTGTTTACCTGTTTGATCTTGCATTTGCTTTCCTTTATTTCCACCAGCTTTTTTCGATTGTGTTCCAATATGATTTGGTGCAAAGTCTTTTGAATTTTTTTTCGGATTACCCATTACTATCGCCTCCTTAACACTAGTATCGTACTAGTGTTAAGAATTATTCAGCTTGCTTAAAAAGTTTCATTTCATAACGTTTTTCAATGCGCTCTTCAATGCGATCAATTGCATCACGATCGCTTAATAATTGTTGTTTATTTTCATTTACAAGTTCTTCAAACGATTTACGGCGACTTCTTCTCATGTTGTTCACCCTCTCTCCTTCGCTTTCTTATTACATAGTATGAGCAAACGAAAAACTCTTTAATCAGATTTGTAAGAAAATTTTATGTTTTAGTACTCCTAAAAAAACTCCGTGTACAATATATTGCACACGGAGTTTTTTATACCATAATATTTAAATACTCTTTCAACTTTTCATCTGCATTCATTTCATTTTCTTTATAATCATGAAGCGCCTGTAATACAAAATCATACTGCTCTAAAATATAACTTTCTAATCTCATAACATCCTCTAAGCTATTAAGCATAATTCTCGTATTACCAACTTCACTTTTTAACGCTGGTTCACATTTTAAGCTTGTACATATTTCTTTCACATCTTCTTCTAATATCTCTGTTAATACATATTTCTTTCGCCCTTTTACCTTTACTCTCATAACTGGATAAAAAGCTTTTATATCTAAATAACTTCCTACGTTCATACAACGTAGCCATTCTACATTACGTTTATTACATGCAAGTATTTCTTTCACCGCTTCATATACCGCAGTTTCATCAAGCATAACCTTATTTACTTTTCGTTTCCCTTCTTCTTCAATAGCTGCACACTTTTGATAAACAGCAGCACACGTAATGCAATCGTCAAATGCATTATGAGAGCTTAAACGAATTCCAAGCATTCGCTTTAACGTTTCAAGTTTATGATTAGGCGCATGCTTCATGTATTTCTTCGCTAAAAATACAGTATCAATTACTTTATTTTTAGGTTCAGGCAACCCAAGCATATTTACATTACTTTTCAAAAAGCGCATATCAAAAGAAGCATTATGGGCCACAATAACATTTGTATGTAAAAATGCTAAAAATAAAGGTAATACCTCTTCAATCGTCGGTGCATCTGAAACACGATAATTGGTAATACCGGTTAAACTCGTTATTCGGTCCGGAATTGGCCGCTCTGGATTCACGTATGAAACAAATTGATCTACGAGTTCATGATTACGATATTTCACCGCTGCAACTTGAATAATTTTATCATTATAAGGGTTAAATCCTGTTGTTTCAAAATCAATTACAACATAATCTAACGGTAAGGATACATTCCCCACTCCATACACTCCTTTATCTCTAAACGATTATATTTCTTACATCATATCATGAAGTTATTACTACTTGAAAAAGAAAAGGCAGAAATGGGAACTCTCCACCTCTACCTTTTCACCATTATTTTAATTTAGCAACCCTTTTCTCCATCTCTTTTTGCGTCATCGGCCCAATAAACTTATCTTGAATGATACCTTTTGTATCTATAAAATACGAAGTTGGAATCGTAATTACTTTATACGCTGTTGTCACATCAATGTTCTTGTCCAATAAAATAGGAAAAGTAATTCCTTTTTCTTTAGCAAAATTGCTTACCTTTTCTGCCCCCCCACCTTTTTCTGAAGGCGTATAGTTGATTGCTAAAATTTCTACGTTTTCTTTATGTTCTTTATAGAAAGCCTCCATATCCGGCATTTCTTGTTGGCAAGGTCCACACCACGTTGCCCAAAAGTTTAAAATCACTTTCTTTCCTTTTAAATCTGATAGCTTTACATTCGTTCCATCTAACTTCGTTAATTCGAAGTCTGGCGCACTCTTCCCTATTTCAATACCATTCCTTGCGATAATCTCTTTCATCGCAGCTTCACTTTTTTCTTGCTTCACTTTTACCGCCTGCTCTTTATTACCAAACTGTTCATAAGCTGCATATCCCGCTAAACAAAGTAACACTACAATAATCGTAAGCTTCCGCCACATTTTATATCACCCTAACGTATTATCTTCTTTTAACACATTCATCAAAATACTATATACCTTATTTTAGCTTATACGGACAAGCTTGGAAATATTCAGAGTCGAAATAATTAGAATATTCTCATTTGAAGTGTAATCTTTTCCTTTTTATCATATGATTAGAAAAACAGATGAAGTGTTGTTTATCTTCTTATGGGCCCATTCACCTTTTTACTTTCGTAGTTATATAAACTTCAACAAAAGGGGGATTTTTTATGAATTCATTCGAAAAAATAACATTATATATTCTTAGTTTTCTTTTATACCCAATCGGTATTATTACATGGATCATTTCACTCTTTAGTAACGATCTTGAAAAAAAGAAAGTAGGGCGTATTTGTCTTTACATCTCTCTAGTCTCATTCGTCCTTTTCTTAATCCTTGGAATTGCAACTTTCCTTATGACTGCTACTTTTAACGTAGATCTAAATCATTCAGAATCTATCCAATATCAAATAAATGATGTTGAATAAAGATAAGGTCACTGCTCTTATCTTTATTCACATCTCTTTCAAAATGAATGACTATTTATTAATTTTTCAGGACTTCCACATGCAACAATACTTCCTTCTCTCATTATGACAACACGATCCGCTAGTATCACTTTCTCTACATCATGTGTTGCCACAATTCTCGTTACATCTCTTCCTAGTCCTTCAATCATATTCCAAACAGTTTCTTGATTACTCGGATCTAACCCCGCAGTCGGTTCATCTAAAATAATAAGATTCGGATTTGAACCAATTGCTCGTAATAATGCAAGACGTTTTTTTTCGCCTCCTGAAAACTCTTCACCGCTTTTATGTAGCACAGGCAACCCTCTAATAATCGGCGTTGCATTTATAAGTTCACTATTTTTTTCTAACTGATTTTCTAAACCCTCTTCCCCGAAATACATATTCTCTGTTACCGTCGTTCGGAAAAAACGTGGTTCTTGCCACACTGTAGTCATACGAGCTTCATTACCATAATAAGCAATGCTACCGTTAGATGGTGTATACAAGCCTGTTATTAACTTTAAAAGCGTTGTTTTTCCTGCACCACTTTCTCCCACAATGATAACGAATTCACCAGGATTAATTTGCAAATCAATATTATTAATTCTACATTTCTCTTCTTCACTCTCCTGAAATGAAACATTTGTTATTATCATCCCCATCGCTCTTTCTACATTACTATCTGCCACTCTTTTATCTAAAAAGGAAAAAACTCTATTTGCCGAAGCGACTGCAACTTGTGTCATTATTAATAAATCGCCTACATAACGGACAGGGAAAAAGAGCATCTCAATTGTCGCTAACACTGCAATGAGTGAACCAACTTCTATTTCTCCCCTCATTATTTTTTGTGCACCTATAATGAGAACAAGGATATATGCTCCTGTTTCAATCACCGTTCCAACTACTCCAATACAATGTTGCATCATCGTCTTCTTTACTTCTGTTTTATACGATTGTGCCGTTACTCTTTTAAATAAGCGAATTGCCCATTTTTCTTTTTGTAAACTCCGCAAATCTTGTATTCCCTTTACAAACTGTGACACCATCTCTACAACACTTGAGTGATTTTTTTGAGCAACGCTTGCGATATTTCTTACCTTTTCCCCAAACAACATCGGAACCGTTGCACTTAAAAATAAAAACGGAGTTATCCACAATATGAACTGTATATCTATATGTTGTAGTGCTATGAACGCACCTATAAATTGCGCAATGGCATGTATATATTCTATTAATATAGAGCCATATAACCTGACCCAGTTCGGAATATCAGACACGACCAAAGTTTCTAACTCTCCTTGCTTAATCTTCTCACTCTCTTCAAACGGTAATGAGAAATAGTGACGCAATAATTCTATACGTTTCGTTTGTAATATACGTTGACTCGCTTTTGAACTTATATAATCAAATAAAAGATTGTTCGCCCACATTAAAAAGCGACTACCCGCAAACAAAGCTATATATAAATACGCACCTTTTAGCTCTCTTTGAATAAGATTGTCTACAATTAATCCCATGAAAATTGGGCGTGATAAATTTAAAATGGCAGCAATTATCCCACTACATACAGCTGCTATTACTAATATTTTCTCTTGTCGTAACGGCAACAATATTCTTTTATACTCTGTCATGACGTTTCCTCCATTTTTATAGTAAAAAGAAAGGGATGAAACCAAATGGTTTCATCCCTTTCCATAAAATAAGGAAGCTAACAGTTGTTAGCTTCCTTCTCGTTCATTTCAATTATTTAGTTTGACACTTTTGACTCTTCAATTTTCTCACGAAGAACCATTTGCAGAATACCACCGTGACGGTAGTAATCAATTTCAACTTCACTATCGAAACGAGCTACTACTTCAAATTGTTTTTCGTTGCCATCTAAATCAGTTGCAACTACTTTTACAAGATCACGTGGTCTA
This sequence comes from Bacillus cereus group sp. MYBKT14-1, assembly GCF_051915185.1. Lineage (NCBI taxonomy): Bacteria > Bacillati > Bacillota > Bacilli > Caryophanales > Bacillaceae > Bacillus > Bacillus cereus group sp. MYBKT14-1. The sequence goes on from NZ_JBQAEF010000008.1 coordinate 217,910, forward strand.
ACTGATTTGTCGATTTGAATTTCAAATGACTCGTTACCAACAAGACCTAACGTTTCAGCACTTTCGCCATCTTTAAATTGAAGTGGTAATACACCCATTAACACTAAGTTACTGCGGTGAATACGTTCGAAGCTTTCTGCGATTACTGCTTTAATACCTAATAAGTTAGTACCTTTCGCAGCCCAGTCACGAGAACTTCCCATACCATAATCTTTACCAGCAACAACTAGAAGACCTGTGCCATCTTCTTTATATTTCATAGCAGCATCATAGATTGATGTTACTTCACCAGTCGGCCAGTATGTTGTATATCCGCCTTCTGTTCCTGGTGCAATTTGGTTTTTAATACGGATGTTCGCGAATGTACCACGCATCATAACTTCATGGTTACCACGACGAGAACCGTAAGAGTTAAAGTCAACTGGTTGTACCCCGTTTTCTAATAAGTAGCGTCCAGCTGGTGTGTGCTTACCGATTGAACCTGCTGGTGAAATGTGGTCTGTCGTTACAGAGTCACCAAATTTACCAACTACGCGTAAGCCTGATAACGTTTCAACTTCACCTGGTTCTTTAGATAAACCTTCAAAGAATGGTGGGTTTTGAATGTATGTTGAATCATTATCCCAAGTATATAAAGCTTCGTTTGAAGTTTGGATTTCATTCCAACGCTCATTGCTATTAAATACTTGTGCATATTCTTTCTTGAACAGCTCAGATGTAACAACGCTTTGAACTACATCTTCAATTTCTTTAGCTGATGGCCAAATATCGTTGAAGTAAACAGCATTACCATTTGCATCTTTACCGATTTCATCATTTTTCAGGTCAATATCAACAGTACCTGCAAGTGCATATGCCACAACAAGTGGTGGTGATGCTAAGTAGTTCGCTTTTACAAGTGGATGAATACGACCTTCAAAGTTACGGTTACCAGATAAAACAGATGTTACTAATAAGTCGTTTGCTGCGATTGCTTCTTCTAATTCTGGCGCTAATGGACCAGAGTTACCGATACAAGTCGTACAGCCGTAACCAACTGTTTGGAAACCTAATTGGTCTAAATATGTTGTTAAACCTGATTTATCTAAGTACTCAGTAACAACTTTAGATCCTGGTGCTAATGATGTTTTTACGTACTCAGGTACTACAAGTCCTTTTTCAATTGCTTTCTTCGCAACTAGACCTGCTCCAATTAATACGTATGGGTTTGATGTATTTGTACAGCTTGTAATTGCTGCGATTGCAATTGCACCTGTTTTCATCGTTACTTCTTTATCTTCTAATGTAACCTTCACTTCTTTATCGAACTCTTGCTCATTAAATCCAAGTCCTTGTGTTCCAACTGGTGCTACAACAGCTTTGTGGAACGCATCTTTCATATCTGAAAGTGGAATTAAATCTTGTGGGCGTTTCGGTCCAGAAAGGTTAGATTCAATTGTATTTAAATCAATTTCAACAAGATCAGTGTAAATTGGATCTTTGCTGTCTGCTGTATAGAATAAGCCGTTCGCTTTACAGTATTCTTCAACAACGCGAATTTGTTCTTCATCTCTACCTGTTAAACGTAAGTATTCTAATGAAATATCATCGATTGGGAAGAATCCACAAGTTGCGCCATATTCTGGTGCCATGTTTGAAATTGTTGCACGGTCAGCTAAAGGCATGCTCTTTAGTCCATTACCGAAGAACTCAACGAATTTACCAACTACACCTTTTTGACGTAATACTTGTGTTACTTTTAATGCAACGTCAGTTGCTGTAGTACCACTTGGAAGTGTACCAGTTAATTTTACACCGATTACTTCAGGTACTGGGAAGTATGAAGGCTGTCCAAGCATTCCTGCTTCTGCTTCAATACCACCAACGCCCCAACCAAGAACGCCGATACCGTTAATCATTGTTGTATGTGAGTCTGTTCCAACTAATGAATCTGGGTATGCAACTAAGTCACCTTCAGCATTTTTCACCGCGTGAACAACTGGTGCTAAATATTCAAGGTTTACTTGGTGTACAATACCTGTAGCTGGTGGAACTGCGCGGTAGTTATCAAATGATTTTTGTGCCCAGCTTAAAAATTTATAACGTTCTTCATTACGTTTAAACTCTAAGTCCATGTTGAATGCAAGCGCGTCTGCCGTACCCGCTCTATCAACCTGTACAGAGTGATCGATTACAAGGTCTACAGTAATTTCCGGATTAATTTTATCAGGATCCCCACCCATGTCTGCCATTGCTTTACGAAGCGAAGCCAAATCAACAACAGCTGGAACACCAGTGAAATCTTGTAAAATTACACGAGATGGTTTAAATGGAACATCGATATCTTGCACATCTTTCGTTCCCCATTTCGCTAAATTTGTAACATGCTCTTCTGTGATTACACGTCCGTCTACTTGACGAAGTACTGATTCAAGTAAAACTTTCACGGAATATGGTAATTGAGATACGTTGCCAACCCCTGCGTTTTCAAGCGCTTTCAAATCATAATAATGATACGTTTTTCCATCTACTTCAAAAGTTGCGCGTGATTGAAATGGATTATGTTTGACCATTATGTTTCCCCCCTGTTAAACGTGACTAAGTTGTCTGAATATAAAATGTAGACAAACTTTTCAATACCTTACGATAATATCTTATTACAACTTTCTAAATAAGTAAATAATAAGAAACTTATAGATTATCATAAGTTTTCTTTATGTTTCTAAATTTGAATAGTGTTCATGTTCCTTATGAATACTATTACCATAAAGTAAAGTGCTCTATTAGCGCTTTCTTTACAGTTCATACATACTATGAACTGCTCATCATGCAACTTACAAAAAAAGTTATAGAGGTGAAATAAAATGGGTAAAAGAAAAGCAAATCATACTATTTCAGGAATGAATGCGGCATCTGCACAAGGACAAGGTGCTGGTTATAACGAAGAGTTTGCAAATGAAAACTTAACTGCTGCAGAACGACAAAATAATAAGAAACGCAAAAAGAACCAGTAACGAAAAATCCCAAAAGGAGCGTTCACCTTTTGGGATTTTTTCTAATGTTTATAACGTAACAATTCCGAAACCGTTACAAATCGATAGCCCTGCTTTTTCAGTTCAGGTAAAATTTTTGCTAGCGCTGCTACTGTTTGACTACGATCATTTCCCCCATCATGTAACAATACAATATCACCACTTTTTGCATTTTTCACTACATGATTTACAATGGATTCAACCCCTGGATTTGCCCAATCACGTGGATCTTGATGCCACGACCATAGAACAGTTTGATAACCAGCTTCTTTCGCTGTTTTAAATACAGCATCGTTAATATATCCACCCGGTGGACGGAATAGCAAAGGTTCTTTCACCCATTTTTCGAAAAATTCCTTTCCATCTAAAATATCATTTTCTAATTTTTCATCTGATGAATTACTCGCATACAAATGATTCATCGTATGATTTCCAATTTCATGTCCCTCTTTTAACACTTGTTTCACTAAATATGGATTACGCTGAACCCGAAATCCAATCATAAAAAATGTCGCTTCTGCTTTATATTGACGTAATAAATTTAAAATTTGTGGTGTATAAGTTGGATCCGGTCCATCATCAAATGTAATAGCAATAATCTTTTCATTATTAGGTACTTCCCATGTTACATAGCCAGTTGGTTCTAGCTCTTTTCTGAGCAACATTTTCGCTTCCACTTTTTCAACTTGAAATATATGTAATGCGCATAATAAAGAAAAAACGAGTAGAAAAATTTTCTGTTTTAGCATAATGTTCGTTAAAGTAATGAGGTTGTCGAATACACAACAACCTCATTTACTTTTCTAATTGATCTACATGCTGCATAATATTTTGAAGGTTATTTTCGTATTGCTCAAGTTGTGGGCGTTGTGTTTCTGAAGCTACTTCTAGTGCATTTTGAATTTGTTCATACGCTTCCTGAACCTCTTGGCGTAATTCTTTTAAATCATGACCGTAGTTTGGATCATTTTTTACAATGTTGTTAAATGCATTTTCTGCTTGTGTAACACCTTGCTGAGCTGCTTGAAACGCTTGTTGTTTATCTTTATGATATGGCATTATATAATCCCCTTTCTGTAATAGTTAGTCCCAATTATCTTTACCTTTTTTTCTAAAAACATTCTCGTATAAATTTGCAAACTTCTCTCATTCTAAAGAGGAAGAGGAGGTGTCACATACAATGGGAAAAAACAATCGTGAAGCGAAAGAAAAAAAAGGACAACCTGAACCATTAAGCGGATCTCATAAAGTAAAAAACCGTAACCATTCACGCCAAAAAAATCATGCGCATCATGACATGTAAAACAAAAAGTGCACACTAGCTATCTTTTCCACATACAATGTTTATATTTTTCCATTTATTCTTCACCCCTAATTCATTCATGCATAACATAGTATGAATTGAGATTTTACGGAGGGTGTCTTACATGGGCAAGAAAAAGAAGGATTGTCTTTTTCATGTTGATGGTTTCGAAGAATGGATGGATCAGTTTTGTTCTGATTCTTGTAGCAACTTTAGTTTCCCAAATCAAATTCATATTGACCTTTGTGAAACAGAACAAGAATACATTTTGGAAACAGATGTACCAAATGTAACTGAACAAAATGTAGCCATTAAAAAGATGGAGACAGGCCTAAACATTTGCATACTTCATAAAAATATTTCTTTACAGCGGATCATTCCTTTACCCGATAATATTATTTATAAGAAGATGCTAGCCTGCTTAGAAAATGGATATTTAGCCATTCATATTTCCAAAAATGAAGTTGCTGATAAGCATGAAAAGAAAGTTCTTTTTTCAAATTAAGAGTTAATATAATACACACTAAGCCCCAGTTGGTTACTGGGGCTTATGTTATTTCGCATGTATTTCTATATTAGAATTTCTATCATATCTTTTTTTCGATAAACCTTTTGTAACTAAAAGCACAGGAAATGCCACAGTTGAAAATATAGCTAATGCTGAAAATACTGCAAACCCATTTTGGTACCCGTAGTAATCGAGAAGTACTCCTCCAAACCACGGACCTATTACTGCTCCAATTCCCGAAAAACCCATCGCACCGAAGTATGTTCCTTTTAGATGCGCAACAGCAATATCATCAATAAATACATCCGTCATCGAAAACATTAAGACTTCTCCAATTGTAAAAATAATTGTACAAACGGCAGCACCTAGCATAGATTCTACTATTCCAAATCCAAACAATCCCCCGCTCACAAATAAAGTCCCAACCATAATTGATGTTAACGGTGTATACTTTTTGCACATTTGAATAACAGGGTATTGGATAATCACTACAACAATTGCATTTAAAGCGAGCATATATGAGAATAGCTTCACTCCATCCTCAAATATATGTGCATTTGCAAAATATTGTGATACTGTCGTCGTTAAGTGAGAAAAACCACAATTACTCAAAATAATACCAACTAACGCAACTAAAAATACGACATCCTTTCGTAATATACGCAGCGCATTTAGCATTGTAACAGGCTTTTCTTTATTGATTGTCTTTTGTTCCACTGGATATTTCTTGAATTGGAACGCTAGTATAACTGTATATAGAATATATACTCCAGCTGCTACTAAAAAAGGAATTGTTGATTTTGCGCTTCCAATCTGTAATCCGACAAGTGGCCCAATCGCTACTCCAACATTGATTGCACCGTAACGCAAATTATATACGAGTAAACGATACTCTGGTTTCGTTAAATCTGATAATAATGCTCTTGACGTCGGTTCAAAAAAGGACCTACATAATCCATTTAAAGCATTTAATAAAAAGAAACTTAAAACATGATCTGCAAGTGAAAATCCTATGAATACAAACACCCAAACGATCATGGAGCATATTAGAATCATATTTCGACCGAATCGATCAGATAAATTCCCTCCGATAAAACTAGCAAACACTCCAACAAGTGCACTCGTTCCAATAATAGCACCCGTCATTCCAGCTGATACGCCTTTAACAGTCGTTAAATAAATTGCTAAAAAAGGAATACTCATTGACGTGGCGAACCTCGCAAATAAAGTCCCTATTATAATTGTCATTCCTAACGGATGAATATTTTGTAACTTCCCCTTCATCTTAAAAACCTACTCTCCCTGTTATCACATAAAAAAAGAAAGCAAAGGATCTGCTTTCTTTTCCCTTTTTATACTTGAGCTGTTGATACTCGAGCTGTTCTCGTTATATCCATATCTATGCCATATGTAAACTGTAATTCTTTACAAACATCTTTAATTAAAATTGCGACATTATACTTTTCATTAAATTGTAAAACGATATTTTCTACTTCTTCATATGTATACTTATATTCCCCTGTAATAACACTTTTTAGATCAAAGCATTCATTTATACAAAGTTGCACAAGTAACTGGTCATATTTCTCGATTACATCTTCTTTCTTCCACATTACCTCTTTTACATATAACCGATCAAACTTCACACTTTCTCGATTACAATCCGTTAAAATCCGGGTCATTTCATTTAATTCTCGATATAATTCAGAAATATTTCTGCTTAAACTAAGCAGTTTATCTACGCCGTTTTCATATAACATATTCATTCCACCCCCGCATTTTCTTTTTCTTATTATAGCAAGAAAATTCTAAAAATAGTTTCTTTCTTCTGAAATATTAGGAAACTAATTTCAATTGCTTTACAATGAAACTAGTTAATGCGAGAGGAGAAAGAAAATTGGAGCACAAATTATATTACACTGACGCTTATAAGCAAGACTTTACTACTAAAATTATAAAGCAAGATTATGATAAAGACGGTAACTTATACGTTGTTTTGAGTGAAACAGCATTTTATCCGACAGGTGGCGGACAACCATATGATACTGGTACATTAAATGATATCAATGTAATCAATGTAGAAGAGATAAACGGAGAAATTCGTCATTACATTGCGGAACAATTACATACAGAAGACATAGAAGGTAAAATCAATTGGGAGCGCCGTTTTGATCATATGCAGCAACATGCGGCTCAGCACATTTTATCTGCTGCCTTTTGGGACCATTTTAACATGCCTACAATTGGATTCCATCTTGGTAAAGAAACAGTAACAATTGATTTAGAAACAGAAAATCTTCATGCAGAAACGGTTGAAAAAGCAATAAAAATTGCAAACAAAATTGTTTTTGAAAACCATCCAATCCGCATCCAGTGGATGAACTTAGAAGAAGCGAAAACGTTGCCCCTTCGTAAAGAACCGACTATGACAGAAAATATACGCGTTGTTATGATCGAAAACTTTGACTACAACGGCTGTGGTGGAACGCATCCGAAACGAACTGGTGAAGTTGGTCCTATTCAAGTACTAGGATGGGAGCGCAATAAAGGTGGTATACGCTTAACGTTTATCGCTGGTTGGCGTACACTTAAATTAATGGGACAACAGCAACAAATTATGAAAAATGTCTCCAAACAATTAAACAGTAGCGAAACTGATATTCCAGTAAAAGTGGCGCAACTGCTTACTTCTCAAAAAGAAAACGAAAAAGCAATACAAACAATGAATGAAAAATTATTATTTGCAGAGGCAAATGAACTACTTCTACAACCTATAAAAATTCATGCCGGCATACTTATTTCTAAAGTATTTACAAATCGTTCTATGCAAGAAATCGCAAAGCTTTCCGCTATTATTACAGAACAACAAGAGCATGCAATTACGTATTTCGTCATCGAAAATGATGACAAACTACAATGTATTCTCGCTTGCGGAAAATCAGTATCGCTCGATATGAATGCTCTTTTAAAAGATGCTCTTCCTACAATCGAAGGAAAAGGTGGCGGAAATAAGAAGAGTGCTCGCGGTGGCGGGAAAGCAATTATGAGCGGAGATGAATTTTTAAATCAGCTTGTTTCTTCTTTACAGTCAGCAGTTTAAAACATGTTATGAAGGATAGCGAACGGCTATCCTTCCCCTATATTTACAGACCTATATTTTGTTTCAAACCTTGATAACTCCCTGCATTGACAAAACCTTCACTTATAAGATTGATAAAAGTTTCCGAAAAACCATAATGACTTAAATCTTTAATCGGCACCATTTGCACATCATGAATTGGATTATGATCAAACTCGTTAGAAGGTAGCATAATTTCACCTTCAATCCTTTTAAGCAAAAACGTTATATGTAATAAAGACGGGCGAGCATCTGGTTTATCACAAACATAGAGTAGCTTCTGAATGTTAACTTCTAACCCTGTCTCTTCTCTCATTTCTCGAATCATTGCTTCCTCTAACGTTTCGCCATTCTCTGCTCTTCCTCCAGGTAAAGACCAATTTCGATTAGCCACTTTTTGCTTTACTAGCAATACCTTTTCATCTTCAATTAAAATTCCTGTAACACGAACTTGCATTACATTTTCCATATGCAATCTCCTCTTCCCATTATATTTACAAATTAACCCTTCCATAAAAAGAACATATGTTTTATAATTGAAGAAAATTATGGAAGAAAGTAGTTGTTACATTCATGCGTCCACCTTTAACAAAGTCTATATCAATTGAAGATTTCCAAAACTATTATTGGCTAAAAGCAGAACTCCAAACATTTTGTCGTGAGAATGGGTTGCCAGCTAGTGGCTCTAAGATCGAAATAACCGATTGTATCTCACATTATTTAACTACTGGTAAAATATTAAAAAACAGCTCTGTTCAAAAGGTGAGTAAAGCTTCCCTATCCTATAAAGACCTTTCTCTTCAAACGATTATTACTAACAATCACCGCTGTAGCGAAGATGTTCGTGCTTTTTTCAAAGAAAAAATCGGAACAAACTTCAGCTTTACAGTAGCTCTTCAAAAATTTTTCAAAGAGAATGTTGGAAAAACATATGAAGACGCGATAGCTTTTTGGCATGAAGAAAACGAACGAAAAAAAGACCCTACATACAAAACAACTATCGGTGCACAATTTGAATACAATCGCTTTACTCGTGACTTTTTCGAAGATCCAAATAATAAAGGGAAAGCAAAAGCTGATGCGATTGCTGCTTGGAACGAAATGAAAGCGAAGCCTGGTAGTAATGTTTATGTTCCTCAAAAAGTAGAAAACTAGTTACCTCGCTAGTCTTCTATTTTCTCAAATAATAGCGCCATCCCTATCCCGCCTCCAATTCCTAATGTAGCAATTCCATATTTCATAGACTCTCTTTGAGCCTGATAAAACAAACGTGTTACAAGCATAGCACCAGATGCACCGTACGGATGACCGAGCGCAATTGCTCCACCATTTACATTTACTTTTTCGTACGGAATTTGTAACTCTTTTGCGCAAGCAACAACTTTTGAGGCGAATGCTTCATTTATTTCAAAATAATCGATGTCCTCTACTTTTACATTCATTTCGTTTAATAATTTGTTCACCGCAAATATCGGACCAGTCCCTGGAAGCTTGGGATTCACTCCCACTACAGCACTACGAACGAAACGAAGGACAGGTTTATAACCTAACTTTCGAGCTTGTCCCTCTTCCATTACAAGAACAGCACATGCCCCATCATTTACACCACATGAATTACCTGCCGTCACTGTTCCATTTTGTAAAAATGCGGGCTTTGTTCTTTTAATGATTCGTCCATAATTCATTTCTGGCTTTATAGATTCATCTAATAATCCATTAAAAGAAAATATTTCATCATGTATATATCCTTTTTCTAACGCTTGCAGTGTCCGCTTATAACTAAGACAAGCATACTCGTCTTGCATTTCTCTCGTTATATTATAACGCTCCGCAACATATTCAGCCGCTACTCCCATGTCAGGATCACCAATTGTTTCAGGTGAAAATCGTGCTCTTTTTTGAAAAGGTGACGTACTTGTACTCTCTACTCCCCCGGCGATATAACACTTACCTGCCCCGCCTTGAATGAGATGACACGCAGTTCGAATTGCTTCTAAACCAGCACCACATTGCCGATCAATCGTTACACCAGGAATATGATAGCCAAGTCCCGCCTCTAAAGCAGATAGTCTCGCAACATTCCCTCCTGGCCCAACAACATTACCTAATATGACATCATCTATTTCCCTCTCAATCCCTTTACTTAAAAACGTAAGAAGCGGCGTTGTTAATTGCTGAACTTCATACTCTTTTAACATCCCATTCTTCTTACCAATAGGTGTTCTTTTCGCCTCTACAATGACTGCTCTATTCATATATTTTCTCCCGGTTTTCAATCATACTTTTTGCTTCCATACGAGCGATTTTCCCACTATTTGTATAAGGTATTCCATCTACAAAATGCCATTCTTTCGGTATTTTAAAAGAGGATAATCTCTGTAAGCAAAAACTCTTTAATTGTTGTTTCGTAGCACTTCCTTTTACGATCGCGACGGGCTTTTCACCCCAGTAACTATCTTTCACACCAATTACAACTATTTCATCAACAGCTGGGTGTTCATGTAATACACTTTCTATTTCTTCTGGATAAATATTGATTCCTCCAAATAAAATCATATTCTTCTCTCTACCAACAATATATATAAAGCCTTCTTCATCTTCATAGCCTACATCTCGCACTGTCATCCAACCTTCTGCATTCAACTCCCGTGTTAAAACCCCATCTATTATGTATCCCATAAAAAACTGATCACTTTTCACATAAACAGTTCCTATTTCACCTTTTTGTACTTCTTCGCCTGCTTCATTACATATTCGAACTTGCACATTATGACAAGGTTTTCCTACTGAATTTGGCCTTCTTTCGCTTTCTGCATCGACTAGTGCTGTTACAAAACTTAACTCTGATGCACCATAAAATTCATATCTTTTCGCATAAGGAAATATATTCTTTATTTTTTCTTTCGCTTCAGCTTCCCATTTCGCTCCTGATGAAATAATTTTCATTTTATTTTCTATTAATCTATTTTCTTTATATAAAGATTCAAGCATTGTCGGAACTGTATACATAACCGATATATTTTCAGTTTCTAACTTATCTAATACTTGATTCGGAATGAACTTTCTCATAATGTGCACTGTTTGTCCTACATATAATGCACTTATTGCCCCGTATAAGAAAAGAGAATGAACGAGCGTCCCAGCTATTAAAATTGAATCCTCCCTTTTCATATGAAAGTCATGTACATTACAATCAAAACTATGAACCCACGATTGCTGTGCACGTAAAAATGCTTTTGCTGTTCCTGTTGATCCTGATGTAAATCCCATATAAAAAGGAGCATGTTGTACACTTTCTACAGTGGAATATGTAGGAAGATATTTCTCTATCATTCTTTTCCACTCATCAATTTCAATTACTCTTCCTTCTTCATCCAATAGATCATTCACCTTATATCGTTCTGTCACAATCATATCCGGATTACTAATTTCAATTCTTTCTCTGAGCTCATCTTGTTTCCACTTTATATCTAACGGAACACAAACCCACCCGGCCATAGCGGCACCAGAAAATAGTTGTAAAAACTCTATACGATTTTCTAATAGGATTGCTATCGTTTTATTCTTCGATTTTTTTTCATTTAACCAGCTTGCTACTTTACAAACTGATTCAAACCACTCTTTATATGTTAAAACTCTATCATTTTCCTTTATCGCTATTTTATTTGGTTGTAAAGAGGCATGCTTTTTATATTCTTTTGTAATCCCCATATGAGACGTCCTTTCTTTACAATAATAATAAAAAGAAACACGCAATTAACGTGTTTCTTCCCTTTATCATCCCGCATTTGTATATTTTCCATTCTTTAAAGCGGGCGTAATAATATGTTTCAATGAACGATGTAATTTTGTTACGAGAACTGCCGCAATAATTGCTTTTATACAATCCCCTGGTAAAAACACAGCACTCACTTTCATTGTCTCCCATACAGAAACATCCATTAAGAACGCTTGTACAGTAATACCAAATACATAAACTACGAAAATACCACCAATTATATTAATACATAATACTTTTATAATAGAAACTTCACGTAAACGCTCAATTAAATAACCAATAACAAACGCCCCAATGATGTAACCAAGTAAATATCCTGCACTTGGTCCAACAAATACACCAAGGCCACCGCGTCCACCAGCAAGCAATGGTGCTCCAACTCCTACAATAAGTAAGAAAATAAGCTGACTTAACGCACCTAGACGTGATCCTAACAACCCACCCGCAAGCATAACACCGAGTGATTGCAATGTAATTGGAACTGGTGTAATAGAAAGAGCAATCGGAGGTATTAACCCTAACACTCCCATAATAGAACTAAATAAAGCGACAAAAACTAAGTTTTTTGTATTCATATTTGCTTCTCCTATTTGTAAACTTAAAATTTATTTTAGGTAACATATTACAAAAATTATATTATCTTTCCACTCCTCTTTTGTCAACCATTAATGTATTAGAGTTTACAAATAGAAGTTCACTTATTTCTCTCTATGCAAATGCTCCAGTTCTTTCCGAAGCGCCTGTTTTAAAAACTTCCCAACAGATGTTTTCGGTATTTCTTCCATAAAGACAATATCGTCTGGCAACCACCACTTCGCAAACTGTGGTTTTAAAAACTCATATATTTCTTCTTTTGTAACCGTACTATTTTTCTTTTGAACAACGCAGGCAATTGGTCGCTCTTGCCACTGAGGGTGAGGAACTGCAACGACAGCCGCTTCAAATATAGCATCATGTGCCATTAAAGCATTTTCAAGATCGACCGAAGAAATCCATTCTCCCCCGCTTTTAATAACATCCTTCGTACGGTCAACAATTTTCACGCAACCTTCCTCATCCACTGTGACAACATCACCAGTATATAACCATCCATCGCGAAAACCTTCGACAGTACGATCATCGTTATAATAGCTTTCAGCGATCCAAGGTGCTCGTAAACATAGTTCTCCCATCTCCGTACCGTCCCACTTCACTTCACCATTTGTACCGACTACTTTCATCTCTACACCAGGGACAAGATACCCTTGTTTGGAGCGAATTTCTAGTTGCTCTTCATACGATAATTCCGTTTCATAACTTTTTAAACGTGCAAGTGTTACGAGTGGACTCGTTTCAGTCATACCATATGCATGTATGAACGGAACATTATGTTTCTGTTCAAATGCTTTAATAACACTTTTCGGCGCCGCTGCACCTCCGCATAGTATTCTCGTCATACTAGATAAATCGTAACTATTATTTTCTAACTCTTGTAATACACCGAGCCAAATTGTCGGCACACCGGCAGCTAACGTCACTTTTTCAGATTGGATCATTTCTAATAAAATTTTCGGCGTAAACATCGGTCCTGGAAGAACTTGTTTTGATCCAAACCAAGTAGCAGCGAAAGGAAGTCCCCAAGCATTCACATGGAACATCGGTACAATTGCCATCGCCGCGTCACTTTCCGATAAAGCAGCTGTATCCGCTAAACCGAGTGCCATGCAATGCAGTACAGTACTACGATGCGTATATACAACACCTTTCGGATTTCCTGTAGTCGCTGACGTATAACACATACCAGCTGGTGTATTTTCATCAATATCTTTTACAAATTGGAAATTGGGATCGCCTTCTTCTAATAGCTTTTCATAATGATATACAGGCTTCAGCGTAGTGTTTGGGAGTTCATCTTTATCAGTCATAATAATGTAAGCTTGTACAGTTGATAATTGTGATTGAATATTTTCAACAAGCGGTACGAGATCTTCATCTATAAGTAGAATTCGGTCTTCTGCGTGCTGAATAATGTATGAAATATGTTGAGGAGATAAACGAATATTAATTGTGTGTAAAACGGAAGCAATACCAGGAATAGCAAAATACGCCTCCACATGTCGATGATGATTCCACGCTAACGTTCCTACACGTTCGCCTTCCTTAATCCCAAGCTTTTTTAACGCACTAGAAAGTCTTCTCGTCCTTTCTCCTAGCTGCTTATACGTTAATGTCGTAATGGTATCATGTGTGCGAGAAACAATTTCTTTCTTTGAAAATAACTTTTCTGCTCTTTCCATCATAGAACTAATTGTTAGCGGTACATTCATCATCATATTGGTTATATCCCCCTTTAAAGCGTTTTCATTTTTTCGTTTATTATAACAGACTTCCGCAAATGATTACGACATTTTTTCTGTATTTTCTGAATTATTTCTTTGGAAATAATTCAGAACGATAAACTATCTACCTTTTTTCTTACTTTCTTTTTCAGTTTAAAAATAAAACGATTACTGTATTCCTTATTTTCTACTAAAATTCGATATATCTTCCATACTCCTAACACACGAACAAAAAGATAAACTCCGATTTATTGTTATCAAAATAAAAAAACTCCTTGATTCATTTAAAGGAGTTTTTCAATGTAAGATATTTCATTGATTCATATATCCTTCTCTAGATATACAATATCTTTTTGTATCGCGATTCTTACCTTTAATAAACATATCCTTCTGAATTGTATATTTGTACTCCATATTCAAACGTTTCATTAATTTTTCAGATGCTTCATTTTCTGAATCACATCCCGCTTCAATACTATTAAGATGCAACTCATGAAAACCATAGTAGAAAAAAGCTAATGCAGCCTCCGTGGCTAATCCTCTTCCCCAATATTTTCGAGATAAGGCGTATGCAATTTCTGCTGTATGTGTGACCAAATCATATTTTATAAATCCACACGTGCCTATAAGTTTTTTCTCCTCTTTTAATACAATTCCAAGAGGTGCTACTTGCCCTTCATTATATTGCCCCACAATTTCTTCTACATAGTTATATGTGTCACATAACGATCGATGAGCATCCCATACAGTAAAAGTTGTCATCTCTTTATCTGTAGCATACTCATATATATGTAAACTATCACTCATATTCATTTTCCTTAACATAAGTCGTTTCGTATACAACGTTGGATATGACCATTTCTCAATGATCATAACGGCTTCTGCTTAAACTTTTCATAATGTCGTACTTTTAATAGAAGGATATTCCCGCAATCTGTACAAATATAAGCATCCACCGGTGAAGATGTGAACATCGTTTCCTTTTTCCGTATTTGTGCATATCCGACAAACTCACCTTCTCCTATGTTTTGAGAACCACAATTAGAGCATGTCTGCACGGTTTTTTGTTTCATGAGAGCACCACCTTTAATCTGTTTCTACTCCCTTCGACAGCTCACTTCCATTTCCCTTCCAAAAAACCTCTTATTCTCTCACATTTCAACAGGAATCTCAAAACAAAAATCGTATATGTACTATGAAATATATTTATTAACGGAGGAATTTTATGACTACTGTTATGACACTCGATATAGCAACAGAAATTGAAAATGCAGAAATTGATATGCTCTCTTCTAGATTAGAGAGACTACAAACAATAAGCGGAAACCCAATGCAAGTGCAAATAAAAAAATTCGGTAGCGCCACTGCCTTTTCATCAAAAATAATTGCTGGTCCAGCTTTTAATACGGTAAAAGGTATTACAAATGCAGATGCGATTGATGCAATCATTTCTTATTATGAATCACTACAAATCCCTTGTCGTTTTGAAATTACCCCAGCACAAGGTACAACTGAATTATTTCAATACTTATCTCAAAAAGGGTTTTATCAATCTAGCTTCCATACTGCTTTGTATAGTATACCGAGAGAGGGTTCATCACTTCTTCCTTCTAATATTACAATACGAAAACTAAAAGAAAATGAGTTTGATATTTTTGCAGACATTTATGTACGTGGATTTAATATGCCATCCTTTACAAAAGATAGCGTGCGCCAAAATAATGAAATTCTTTACAATGAACCAGGGTGGCATTTTTTCATAGCTGAAGTTCAAAATATCCCTGCTGGTATTGGTGTCCTGTATATAAATAAGGGTGTCGCATCATTAGCTGCTTCTGCTACTTTGCCAGAATTTCAGCGTAAAGGCTGTCATACTGCATTAATTCAAAAACGAATTAAGAAAGCTATTGAATCCAATTGTACTTTAATAGTTGGACAAGCAAGGTTCGGTAGCGGCAGTCAAAATAACATGGAACGTGCTCACATGAAAATCGCTTATACAAAATCAATATGGACCGCAAAAGACATATTATAATTTACTTTATTTCTCCTTCCGTTACATTTTTAAACATTTTATGACAATTCCTTTTCTATCCTATTAATCATTTGAATATTCAAACTAGATTTGTTACGCTATTACTAGATACATCATTCAACTTGCAATATGAAAAGAGAATTCTAATCAAACTACAAGGAGGAGAAATGTATGACTAAACATGATCATGGTTTAAAAGAAAAAGTAGAAGGTGCCATTGATAAGGTAAAAGGTGAAGTAAAAGAAGTTGTTGGGAAAGTAACTGACAATAAGAAATTACAAGCTGAAGGAAAATGGGATAAGGTGAAAGGCACTGCTAAAGATACAGTTGGTAATGTGAAAGAAAAAGTACATGAATATAAGGAACATAAGAAAGAAAAATAAAAAAGAGCCCATTGGTATTATCCCCTATAGGTAGACAGTAAAAAAAGAGTCCATCTGATATGATGGACTCAATACTGTTTTATCTGGAGGGGATTTTTTTATGGCAAGAAAAGGACAATCAT
>NZ_JBQAEF010000009.1:0-233914 GCF_051915185.1 Bacillus cereus group sp. MYBKT14-1
CCGTTCAAATAACGTAGAACGATTTGTATTTTTTCATCAGCTGTAAATTTAGCCATAGAAAAACTGCACCTCCAATTGTTAGACTGTGTCTAACAATTGGGGTGCAGTTCACAAATTTGCTACTCTTTTTTCTATCCAAGAACTTCTAATCGCACCGATTACTTCCGCGTATGAGTACGTCGTTTCCACATAAAATAACGTTACCAGTTTAGATAAGAACTTAGCTGAACTGGACTACTCATAAGGATGTGTATCAACATGGTAAAAACAAACAAATTATTAGTTCCAGGTGCAGAACAAGCGCTTGAACAATTTAAATATGAAATTGCACAAGAATTTGGTGTAAGCTTAGGATCTAATACAGCATCTCGTTCTAACGGTTCAGTTGGCGGTGAAGTAACAAAACGTCTTGTTGCTTTAGCTCAACAACAACTACGTGGATAATAATATAACATATGGCTTAGGGGCAGATATTCTCTGCCTCTTTCTATTTTTAACATACATAATCGTACTTTTTCACATACTAGTAAAAGCAAATTGAAAGGAACGATACGTAACATGAAACGGATTAATATTCGCATGAGTCCTCCCCGTGTTCTTACATTGGCTTTTATTATGTTATCACTTATCGGTACATGCTTATTAAAGTTGCCAATTGCTACAACAACGTCTATCTCATGGCTAGATGCTTTATTTACAACCGTTTCTGCTTGTACGGTTACAGGGCTTGGTGTGGTAGACACTGGGAAAGTATTTACCTTATTTGGCCAATGTGTCATTTTAACACTTATACAAGTAGGCGGACTGGGCATTATGAGCTTTGCTGTCTTAATTGCGATTATGCTTGGAAGAAAAATTGGTCTTCAAAATCGGATTTTACTGCAACAAGCATTAAACCAAACGAATATCGGCGGCGTCATCCGTCTTGCCAAAGCATTATTTTTATTCTCTTTTACAGTCGAATGTATCGCTACTATAATTCTTTCTTTTGAATGGGTACCAAAATACGGGGTTACGAAAGGGATCTATTATAGTTTTTTCCATTCAATCTCAGCCTTTAACAATGCTGGCTTTTCTGTGTGGAGCGATAATTTAATGTCCCATTCTCATAGTATTCTTGTCAATCTCGTCATTTCCTCTCTCATCATTTTAGGTGGAATTGGTTTTACAGTAATCGTAGACATAAAAAGAAAGAAAAACTTTAAAAACCTTACACTACATTCAAAACTTATGCTCTCTTCTACTCTAATCGTCAACATTATTGCTACCCTTTTTATTTTTATATTCGAGTTCCATAACTCCCTTTCTATGAGAGGTTTTACCCCATTTGAAGAAGGATTGGGCTCTTATTTTCAAGCAATTTCAACGCGAACTGCCGGGTTTAATACAGTTGATATTTCTACATTGTCAAAACCTTCCCTCCTATTAATGATGCTCCTTATGTTTATTGGTGCTGGTAGCGCTTCAACTGGTGGTGGGATTAAGTTAACAACATTTTTAATCATATTTTTTGGCGTATTTAAATTTTTACAACAACAAGAGGATATTGTCGTATTTAAAAAATCCATTAAAGATACTCTCATTGTCAAATCATTAACCATTACTATTATTTCCATTTCATTTATCTTTTTTGCTATTTTAATTTTGAGTATTACTGAGCGAGTTCCTCTATTGATGAGTGCTTTCGAAGTATTTTCAGCATTTGGGACTGTTGGCCTCAGTATGAATTTAACACCCCACTTAACTATAATCGGAAAAGCTATTATTATCTTTATGATGTTTTTTGGGAAAATGGGTCCTTTAACATTGGCTTTTTCATTTGCTCGTAAAAAGAACCGGAAAATAAAATATCCGAATGAAGATATTTTAACAGGTTGACAACCGTATAAATTATCCATATAATGAGAATACAATAACATATCTCCAAAGGGGAGTAGCGTCCAAGAATATTTCTTGGAAACAAAGTCGTCATTACGTAGAACTTAGTTCTTCCGGCTTTGTTGGCATTTTTTATTACATATGTCTAGCAAGACCTTTGCCTATTAACGGCAGAGGTCTTTTTTGTATTCAGTTCCAGATTCTTCCAAAGTTAATAGGCAGGAGTATGGGGAAACTAAATAGTGGGGAAATTCTTCACTTATTTAGAACTTATAGAAATGAGAGGAGAATGTACATGGATGTATCATTATTATTGGAGTATGGTTGGGTATTACTCATCCTAATTGCACTTGAAGGGATTTTAGCGGCTGATAACGCTCTTGTTCTTGCAATTATGGTAAAACATTTACCAGAAGAAAAACGAAAGAAAGCACTATTTTATGGATTAGCGGGGGCATTTGTTTTCCGATTTGGATCGTTATTTATGATTTCGTTCTTAGTCGATGTATGGCAAGTGCAAGCAATCGGTGCCATCTACCTTATGTTTATCGCTGGTAATCACTTATTTAAAACATATGTTAAAAAGAATACAGATGAAGAAACAGAAGAAAAAGAAGCAAAGAAAAAACAAGAGAACTTTTGGTGGACTGTATTTAAAGTTGAGGTCGCTGATATCGCCTTCGCAGTTGATTCAATTTTAGCTGCTGTTGCACTAGCAATGACTTTACCAAAAACAGGATTAGGTACAATTGGTAGTCTTGATACTGGGCAATTCGTTGTTATCTTTGTAGGTGGACTTATCGGATTAATCATTATGCGATTTGCAGCAACTGCTTTCGTACAGATTTTAAAACGTAAACCAGGACTTGAAACTGCAGCATTCTTAATTGTAGGTTGGGTTGGTGTGAAGCTAGCAGTTTATACATTAGCACACCCTGCATTAAATGTAATACCACATTCATTCCCAGAATCCACTCCGTGGAAGCTTACATTCTGGATTGTATTAGTCGGAATCGCAGTTGGTGGTTGGTTCTTCTCAAAAGAAGTAGAAGTAGAAGTAAAAGTAGAAAAGAATTTAGACGAAAAAGCGCTGTAATTACAGCGCTTTTTCTTTTTCCGTTCTTCCTCTCAATGTCCAGAAAAAATTCCATTATACTACCTTTTGTAAACGTTTTCTCAATGCATGTATGTCCTTTTTGTGAAACATTGCACAAACTTATTGAAAGTGAGAACAATTCCATGTACTTTATTCATATAAGAAGTATTTATAGAAGATTTACTAAAGGAGCGTATTACTCATGCTAGAACAAGGACTAGATTATGTTGTCAAACTGGCTAAAAACAAAAAGAAAATACTAGATACAAACCCAATGCAATATTTCATTCGTGCTGCACTTGCGGGTATTTATATCGGTTTTATTATTGTACTATGTTTTAAATTAGGTAACTTTTTTCACATTGCAGATTCACCAGCAACGTATTTAGCTGCTTCTATGTTTTTCGGGATTGCTCTCGTACTTATTATATATGGCGGTGCTGAATTGTTTACTGGAAACACAATGTACTTTACTGTAGCAACTTTAAGAAAAGAAACAACGATTTCTGATACACTTCGTAACTGGGTTGCTTGTTATGCAGGTAACTTAGCCGGCGCGTTATTCTTTGCCTTACTATTTTACGCAACTGGAATTTTCGAAGCAATTGATCATGGTCACTTAATGAGTAAAGTCGTTGAAGGAAAGATGAACACACCTACGATGCAGTTATTCTTTAAAGCTATTTTATGTAACTGGCTCGTATGTCTTGCTTGTTTCTTACCTTCTCAGGTTAAAGGTGACACAGCAAAAATAATGGTCATGATGCTACTTGTTTTCACATTCTTCTTATCTGGTTACGAACATAGTATTGCAAACTTATCACTCTTTGCTTTATCTTTAGTTTCACCGCATCCTGAGACAATTTCTTTTTCAGGTGCTATTCATAACTTAATTCCTGTTACAATCGGTAACATTATTGGTGGATCAGTATTTGTCGGTATGGTATACCACTACTTAACAAAGAAAACACCTGACGTTCAACAGGAAAAAACTGAAATCCCAACAGCTCAACAAGAAGAGATTATTCCTTTACAAGCACATATGAAACATTAAAAACTCCAAAATTTTACTTTGGAGTTTTTAGCTTCCCACGTATTTAACTACAAGGTGAGGATTAATTTCTCCCTCTTCCTTTCCCTTATCCATTCTCTGTTTCATCTTATGCATACCGATGACATCATTCGTATGAAGGTGAATTTCATTTACATATAATCCCTCTGTACAAAAAGCTTCTACAAAATCTAGTCCATTTTTTGCTCCCCAGCCCATATTATAATCAAGGGAAAGAATATTCACATCATAATCCCGAACCATTTGCAAGGCACATTCTACTGTAGTTGCGGGCACATACCCGAACGGGCAACTTCTTTGATCATCCATATATACGTTCATTTTCGATTCCCTCTCTAATTTGAATAAACGGCTAATACATAACACATTGCCCCAAGACTAATAAAAGGACCAAATGGAATTGGCTTTCGTACTTCTATACGTTTTAATCCGATACCAATCCCAAAAAAACAAAGACTAAAACAAGATGCTAAAAATAAAACGATAAAAACTCCCTTCACTCCTACTATAAAACCAAGTAACGAAAGTAGTTTTACATCTCCTCCGCCAAGCCCTTCTGGATATATCTTTTGCATGCAATATAACAAAAGGAATATAACACCACTACCAACTATACTATCTGTCCAAGTAACTAATTGTACAAAAACACTTTCAAGAATGAGTAAAACGGCAAACGAAATTAAAATACAATCAGGAATTAACATATATAAGTAATCTGTAACCGAAATAATAAGAAGTAGCGAAAAAAGGGATAAAATGATAATAAGTTCTCGTTCTATTCCAATCATATACACGGTAAGAAGAAATATACTTCCTGTTATACATTCAAATGCTACATACATAATTGGAATTTTCTTCTTACAATTCGTACAACAGCCTCTTTGTATATAAAATGAAATGATGGGGATTAGTTCTTTTGGCCTTAGTACATATTTGCAATAATAACAATGTGAACGCGGGGTAATGATAGACGCACCTAATGGAACCCTTATTGCAACTAGCATAAAAAAAGAACCAAACACCATCCCTGCTAACAGTGCATATAAATAAGTGAACATCCCTTCCTCTCCTTTCCAAAAAAACATAGCAAAAAAAGGAGAGAACTTCTACTTCATATTATCCTTTATTCTACTAAAAAAGCAGGCCATTTTCCGGCCTGCTTTCCCCTCTTTTATACGATGAAATATACTGCTTTTAATGGTCCATGTACTCCGACAACAAGATTCATCTCAATGTCAGCCGAGTTACTTGGCCCTGTAATAAAGTTAATACAAGATGCCGCTGTCTCCCCATTTTCTACGCGTGAGTTCATATCCTGAACTGCTTGTGTAATACGAGGCACAAGTGTTTCACGTGGAATAATAGCAAAATATACAGTCGGTAAAAAGTGTAAAGAACGTCCTTGCCCTTTATGACTTTGTACAACAATTGTACCAGATTCAGCTAATGTATAATCACTAAATGCAATACCAATATTCGCTTTTTCAGCTAAACGCATATTTTCGTCTTTTCTCTCTGGATCCCATACGTTCACTTCAACGTCTAGCTTTGGAAGTTCTTCTTTAAATAAAGATGTTAAACCATATGCATCAAAACGCTCATCTGCTGATAATAAAATAGGTCCCCCGCCGTTTTCCATAATTACTTTTTGAAGGTCTTCACCTAAACTGTCATTTGTCGTTTCTACTACAGTTGTATGAATGTTTGTACATTGCTTTTTAAACACTTCTAGTAATTCTTCTTGTGAATAATCTTTTAACGTTTCTATATTCACATTACTTTTCCATACTGGACGCTCTACACCTTCTGTTTTACGCGCGCGCCCAAGTTCTTTTGCAATGTTATCTAGAAAGGCATCACGGTTTTGAATTAATCCTGTCATTATTTGTCCCCGCCTTTCTTATGATCTTTATACCAATCACGGAATCGTTCTTTACTTGGAGCTGGGAATTCACGAATATCTGTCCAGTTTTTAAGTGGCCCAACACCTTTTGATACACGGTTACCAGATGTAAATGGACTCATTGCTGCTGGCGCCATTTTTGATCCCATTTTATATAAAGCTGCTGAAGATGCACCCATACTAAACATTTTCATTGCTAATTTTTCTGCAAGTGGAGCACGTCCTTCTTGCTCAACGATAACTTGACGATGTTTTAATAATAAATCATGCAATGGAATTTTTACTGGACAAGCTTCTGTACATGCTCCGCATAAACTAGAGGCATAAGGAAGCTCTTTGTAATCATCATATCCACCTAGAAGCGGTGTTAATACCGCACCGATTGGTCCTGAGTAAATCGATCCATATGAATGTCCACCAACGTGACGATATACAGGACATACGTTAACACAAGCAGCGCAACGAATACATTGTAATACGGAACGGAATTCAGATCCAAGAATTTGAGAGCGACCATTATCAACAACCACTAAATGGAATTCTTCAGGTCCATCAACTTCCTCTTCTTGAATTGGTCCTGCTACTGTTACATAACTTGTTAATTTTTGACCTACTGCACTACGACATAGTAAACCAACTAAAACATCTAATTCTTCCATTGTCGGAACCATACGTTCCATACCCATTACTGCAATTTGTGTTTTCGGAATCGACATGACAAGATCGGCATTACCTTCATTCGTTACTAAACAAAGAGAACCAGTATTTGCAACAGCAAAGTTACAACCAGTTACACCAATTTCTGCATCCATAAATTTCTCACGAAGTTGTTTACGAACAAACTTTGTCATTTCATACGGGTCATCAGAATTTTCATAGCCTAGCTTTTCTTTAAATACATCGCGAATTTGCGTTCTATTTTTATGAAGTGCAGGTGCAATAATATGTGAAGGTGGATCGTTATCTACTTGCAAGATATACTCTCCTAAGTCACTCTCTAACACTTCACAGCCAATCTCTTCAAGCGCATGGTTCATACTGATTTCTTCTGTTACCATCGACTTTGATTTTACTACTTTTTTCGCTTGTTTCTTTTTGGCAACGTCTTGAATATACTTTGCAGCTTCCTCTTTCGTCTTCGCAAAGTATACGTGTCCGCCTCTTTTTGATACATTTTCACTTAACTGCATTAAGTAATAATCCAGATTTTCTAACGTATGTTGACGAATTTGTTCACCTAGTTGACGCCACTCTTCCCAGTTTCCTAATTCATCTGCAGCTTTTAAGCGATTCGTATATAAACGCGTTTGTGCAGAAGATACCGCTCCGCGCATAAACGAATCTTGAATTCCATCACCAACGCGATCATTAAATTTTTTCTCACTGATTTTCATAGACATAGCTTATGTTCCCCCTTCATGAGCGACTATTCAGTACCTCAGCAATATGCATTACTTTTACTTCTTTTCCTAAACGCTCAATACGTCCGCCAATGTTTAACAAACACCCACAATCTGCACCGATTAAATAATCTGCACCTGTTTCCATGACACTATCTACTTTTTCGTCTACCATTTGCTCAGAAATTGGAGTCATCTTAACTGAAAACGTTCCCCCAAACCCGCAACAATTTTGCACGTTTGGCAAATCTCTCACAGTTAATCCTTTTACATTTGATAATAAAATTCCTGGTGCTTCTTTTACTCCAAGCATACGCGTCATATGACATGATTTATGAATAGTAGCTATCCCTGGTAAACTTGCACCAACATCTGTAACTTTTAAAACATCTACAATAAACTGTGTAAATTCATAAGTTTTATCAGCAACTTTTTGTGCACGTTTAGCCCACTTGGGATCATCTTTGAAAACATGCGGATACTCATGAAACATTGTCGCACAAGAACCAGATGGCGTAACAATATATTCTGCATCTTCGAAAGTTTCAATCATATGTTTCATCGCTTCTTTTGCTGCTTCTACATGGCCGCTATTATAAGCAGGCTGCCCACAACAAACTTGTGCTTCTGGAAATTCAATTTCACAACCTAAACGCTCCAACACTTCAACTGTTGCTTTGCCGACATTTGTTTCAAACATATCGACTAAACAAGTAACAAATAAAGTAACTTTCATAACTATTACTCCCCCTTTTTACAACTTCACCAACAAACATATGGTCATCAGATGACTTAGTAGAGAAGAAATAGGCTCAACCATGGCCTATCCTCTCCCTCTTCTAAAGAAAACGCTTACTTAATCTTTCTCTATTTTATCAGAAAATTAAATTTTTAAAAGATTAAATTACGAATGTATATCGTTTTTACCTGTGACAATATGTTCTACATTTGTTAAATGATCTAGCATTGCTTGCTGCGCTAATTCTACATCTTGTTTTAACACCGCATCATATATAACTTGATGCTCTTCTATAAGTCGTTCTGATGTCGTTTGTTCACCATATAAAATAATGCGTCTTGATTCACCAATTGTTTCAGCAATCATCTCTGAAACATGATTCATGAGTTCAAGCAAAATGTTATTATGCGAAGACTCTGCAATTCCCATATGAAATTGAAAATCGGCTTTTTCGCCAGCCTTTTCATCTCCAATGCTCTTTGCCATTTCATCTAACCAATGTTTCATATTTTGTAAATTATCTTCCGTACGTTTTGCCGCCGCTACTCGAACTGCCCCCACTTCAAGCACCTTTCGTACTTCTAATAAATTCAAAATATCTTCTTTCTTCATTAATAATCTATTGTTTAATGATTTCGTTAATGAAGAAGAATCGAAGTTCTTCACATATGTACCTTCTCCTTGTTTCATCTCAATTAAGCCCATCGCTCTTAGCGCACTTAGCGCTTCACGAACAGCAGATCTGCCAACTTGAAACTGCTCAGCTAATTGATGCACAGGGAGTAGTTTGTCACCAGGTTTTAACGTACCATTTTTAATCATTGTTAAAATAGCTTCAGATACTTCTTCGTAAATTTTTTTCGGTTTAATAGATTTGTACTCCAGTTAAATCACCTCAGTATCTTCCAAACAACAATTGAAACGATTTATAAAAACTTTGCATCATAACTATTTTAGACCGAATTGATAAGAAGTACAAATGTTTTGTTCATAAAATAGTCAAATTTTCGATATTTATTATATATTAATTTATATTTTGCGTGTAAAGTGAAACTTTAATCAGTGGGGTTTTGTTCATCGCCCACTGATTATTAGCTCTCACCAATCGGGCTTTTACGGGCAGCAGGGCCTCCACCTAACTTCTTTGCTTCCGTTGAATTTTGAGGTGAAGGTCTTACTGCCCGGCGAATAGCGGGATAAATATTTTCTTCAATATAAAGAACATGTCCTAAAAATTAGAACATGCTCCCCTCATCCTGTACATTCAGTTTAATAATAACCGTTGTTCCCTTATCTTTTTCACTTTCAATTTTCCACTGTCCACCATGTATATGAACAATTTGTTTCACAATAGCAAGGCCTAAACCTGTTCCACCGTGTTGACGACTTCTCGCTTTATCAACTCGGTAAAAGCGTTCTCCAAGATTCTCCAAATGTTCTATATCAATACCAATTCCTGTATCTTTTATTTTTAATTCACAGTAATCATCGATTTGCTCTAAAGTTATAACGATATTTCCTTTTTGATTTGTATACCGTATCGCATTATCTAACACATTATGAAGCACTTGTTGCATACGATCCTCATCAATCATGACAATGACCTCTGGATTTAAATTGGTTGAAATATGAATTTCCTTTTCTATAAACTTAATCTCATACGTATCTAATACGTCTTCAATCAGCTGTGAAAAAACGATAGGTTGCTTCTTTAACGGAAAGTGCTCACCTTCTAATTGTGCTAAGTCTAACAAGTCATGAACGAGACGCTGCATACGACCTGCTTCTTTATGAATTAGCTGCGTTACTTTTTCCTGCTGTGGTCCCTTTGCAACACCATCTAAAATAGCCTCGCTATACCCTTTTATATAACTAAGTGGTGTTCTAAGTTCATGCGAAACATTTGCTAAAAATTCCTTACGCTTTACATCTTCTGTTTCTAATGAATTTGCCATTTTATTAAATGCTTTTCCTAATCGTCCAATTTCATCCTCTGAAGAAACTGTAATCCGCTCCGAAAAATCTCCCGTAGCCAAATGATTTGCAACCCGCTCCATTTGCGAAAGTGGCTTCGTAATTGCAATTATAATTTTCCTTCCAACCCATATCGTAATTAAAATCATAGCAATTGCTAACGGTGCTAAAATAAGACCCATATCATAGATTAAATCTTTTATACTTTTTAAAGGAATATACGAATAGACAATTCCGACTAATTTTTTATTTTCCAATACAGGGATGACAACCCCCATAATATTACGGTCAAAATGTTCTTCATATCCTATTTTCGTCACAGTTTTCCCGTCTAATAGCGTTTGCCTATCTCCTTCACTTATAAGAGAATGATGATGCACATCAAAAGGCAAACATGCACTTAAATCACGCGGATTAGACACGAAAATAACGTCTGAACTAGATATTTGATCAAACGATCTTACTTTCTCTTCAAAAGTTGATATTCCTTCACGCTTATCATATTGAGCAGCAAGACTTTTTCCTTCCATTACTAACGAAGCTTTTAAATTATCAACGTATAATTTTTCATACGAGTATAAAGATACGAAATAAAGAAAGGACACTGTTACACATACTGCACATACTACTGTAAGCCAAAGTTTTTGTACCATCGTAAACATACGTTACACCTCAAATTTATAGCCTACACCCCAAACAGTTTGAATGTAGTTTCCACTTTCTCCAAGCTTCAAGCGCATCGTTTTCACATGCGTATCTACCGTTCTTGTACTTCCGGCATAATCATATCCCCATACCTTTTCAAGTAATTGCTCCCGGCTAAATACTTGTCCTGTATGTTGGCAAAGAAAATATAATAAATCAAACTCTTTTACAGTAAGAGAAATCGGCTCACCATCCGCCTCTATTCGTCTACTTTTTTCATTGATAAGAATTGGTCCAAATTGAATCTCTTCTTGCTGTTCTTGCTTTGTATATCTTCTTAGCACAGCTTCCATACGGGCAACCAATTCACCAGGACTAAACGGTTTTACAATATAGTCATCTGCTCCCATACGTAAGCCGTTCACCCTATTCCACTCTTCACCTTTTGCCGTTAAAAATATAATCGGCACATCTGACGTTTTTCTAATTTCTTTACAAACTGAAAGTCCATCCATTTCTGGCATCATTATATCTAATACAACGAAATCATAATGATCCGTTTCTAGTTTTTTAAGAGCCTCTTTTCCATTCTCAGCTTCTCCCCACTCATATCCAAAGTTATCCAAATACATTCCAACAAGCTGTCTCATATCACTTTCATCATCTACAACTAGCACTCTATATTTATTCATTGTCCTTCCCTTCCCTCTCTATGAGTTGAAACGGTCCTTTTCCGACTTTAATTGTTTGTTTTATTTTCAAATTCTTCATATCTATAACGCACACTTCATCACTATCATAACTGGCTACATACCCTTCTGCTCCGCTCTCAAAAAATGCAAATGGATTTGACCCTACTTCTACAGAAGCTATTTCTTTATATGTGCTAATATCAAACTTTCTAAGTGTATTCGATCCATGACTGAGTGCATATACGTACTTACTATCCTTCGTTATATTCACAGGCATAAATGGAGCGTGTAAAGAACGCACCATTTCTCCACTCTGTAAAGAATACACTAACACTTTCTCATTTACTTGATTTCCATCACCATGTCCGCCAATCCATATTTCTTTCCCATCAGGACTAATCGTCGCTCCTGTTGATGCTGGCGGAATCATAAAGGATTGAATAACTTCTTTTTTCTTCGTATCAATTGTCGTTAGTTTCGTATCATAAAAGTTTAGTACAGATAACCGATTCTGATACTCTACCATCGTTATAGGCCCTTTTCCTGTTGAAACACTTCCTGTCTCTTTCCCATTTATCGTAAAGAACCTTACCTTTTGAACATTTTGATCAGCAGCAAATAATTGTTTTTTATCTGCTGATACCACCACATTTACAATGCCCTTTCCAGTTTTATATTTTCCCACTTGCCTTCCTTCCGCTAGTGAATATACATACATATATTCTAATTCCTTACCGTATACAAGTATTTCATCGCCATTTGGAAGCAGTGTGATTCCGGCCATTGGCTCATTTAGTTCCCATGTCGTAATTAACTTTTTATCTTTTTTATCAATAAAACTAATGCTGCCTTCTTTTATATTCGTAGTTATAATAACATTTTTATCTTTAGCAATTGGTGTATATGAACTTCCTTGACACCCTACTAGTAGAAATAAAAAACAGAGAAGAAAAACATACTTTCTCAAAAGATTCCCTCCATCTTCGGATGATTTCGTTATAATTGTAAAATAACAAATAAATGTGTGGAAAGTGTGAAATTTCCCTTTCTTACTCAATTTACATATATAATGTACAACAAATAGAATTTGAGGTGTGTCAATTATGCTATTTCCTGATTTAGCGAATAAAATTGTACGAGAAGTACGCAGACTAATTACAGAAAATATTATTATCATTAATATAGAAGGCGTTATTATCGCAAGTACAGATACAGAAAGAATTGGTCAATTTCATGAAGGTGCACTCCGCTGCGCCAAACAAAAGAAAACCGTCATCATTACAAAAGAAGATGAAAGGCGATTGCAAGGTGTAAAGGCTGGGATGAATCTTCCTTTATTATTTCATGATGAAGTAATTGGTGTCATTGGGATTACAGGAGAACCTGAAAATATTTCACGCTACGGAGAAATATTGCGTAAGATGACCGAATTATTAATTCATGAAAACTACTTTTTAGAGCAACTAGAACTTGAGCACCGTTCTTATGAAGCTTTTGTCTTTGATTGGCTTCAAAATACAGAGTGGTCCCCGAGTTTTCTTGATCGCGCCAAAACACTTGGCATTGATTTATATAAGAAAAAACAACTTATTTTGTTTTCTATTGGCAAAAATGACACGATGCTCCAGCGTAAAATATGGCAACACATACGTAATATTTTAACAAAAGAGCATCTATTTGTTCGTTGGGGAAATGATCGTTTTATTTTATTTACAGCAACGAGCTCAAAAGAGCAAACTTATCAATTTTTAAAACGGTTAAAACACGACTGCGAAACTTTATTTTCTATTTCTTTATATATCGGGATTGGACAAACAGTCACCTCAAACAATATGAGCATATGTTACGAACAAGCATTACGTGCTCTTTCTGTATCATTGGAAACGAAAAAAATTGTATTTAATGAAGATTTACGTTTAGAAATGTGTTTACAAGATATTTCTGCCGAAACGCGTGAACAATTTCTAGAACGTACCATCGAAAACTTATTATCATTTCCTGAGCTTATGCACACTTTACGCTTATTTATCGATTATAACCAATCTTATAAACAGACGGCTAAACAATTACATATACACATTAACACATTACATTACAGGCTAAAAAAGATTGAAGAACATACAGAACTTGATCCAAAACAATTCAAAGACTTAAACGTTTTATACTTCGCACTTCTCCTATTGGATAATCATATAAAAAAGAACGATAAAATAGATTAATCTTTAGATGATTATACATAGAAAGAATCCCTCGACTTTTTTATCATTATAATGAAAGCACTGTTACCACGTTGTTTATTATAACTAAACACGTTAACAGTTTGAGGGGGATTTCCAATGTTAGAAAAACAAATTATTCATTCATTCGTATCTATTGTTGGCGAAGATAATGTAGATACATCCAATATGGGGCGTTTAACTTATAGTTATGATGCTACTCCAAACTTCCAAGCAATGCCTGATGCAGTCATTGCTCCTCGTAATACAAATGAAGTAGCTGAAGTGTTAAAAATATGTAACACTCACAAAATTCCTGTGTATGTGCGCGGGTCTGGAACAAACCTTTGCGCAGGAACATGTCCACTTGAAGGCGGTATCGTCCTTATTTTCCGCCATATGAACAATATTTTAGAAATTGATGAAGAAAACTTAACAATTACTGTACAAGCTGGTGTCATTACACTTGATATTATTAAAGCGGTAGAAGAAAAAGGTTTATTTTATCCACCAGATCCAAGCTCGATGAAAATTTCTACAATCGGCGGTAATATTAATGAAAACTCAGGTGGATTACGCGGTTTGAAATACGGCGTAACACGTGATTATGTAATGGGGCTTGAACTTGTCTTACCAAATGGCGATATTATTCGCACTGGTGGTAAATTAGCAAAAGATGTAGCTGGTTACGATTTAACTCGTTTATTTATCGGTTCTGAAGGAACACTTGGCGTGGTAACAGAAGCTATATTAAAACTTGTTCCTATGCCTGAAACAAAGAAAACAATGCTTGCACTATATGAAGATATTAATGAAGCTGCACGTGCTGTTTCTTCTATTATTGCAAATAAAATCATTCCAGCAACACTGGAGTTCTTAGACCAACCGACAATTGAAGTAGTAGAAGAGTTTGCGCAAATCGGTTTACCTACAGATGTAAAAGCAATTTTATTAATTGAACAAGACGGCCCTCCCGAAGTAGTCAATCGAGATATTGAAAACATGGCTAATGTTTGCCGCTCTATGAATGCAGTTGATGTTCGTATTGCAAAAGACGAAACAGAAGCAGATGCGCTTCGTACCGCTCGCCGTAGTGCTCTATCAGCGCTCGCACGATTAAAACCTACTACAATATTAGAAGATGCGACTGTACCACGTTCACAAATCGCTCCGATGGTTGAAGCTATTAATGCCATTGCAAAAAAATATAATATTCCTATTTGTACGTTTGGACACGCTGGTGATGGTAATTTACATCCAACTTGTATGACAGACGCTCGTAATGCAGAAGAAATGCACCGAGCTGAGCAAGCTTTTGCTGAAATATTTGCGAAAGCAATTGAACTTGGTGGCACAATTACTGGTGAACATGGTGTTGGTGCAATGAAAGCTCCATATTTAGAAATGAAATTAGGTAAAGAAGGTATTGCAGCTATGCAAGGAATAAAGCAAGCTTTCGATCCAAATAACATTATGAATCCTGGAAAAATGTTCGCGAAAGACACTCGAAAAAGAGTGGTGGTTGAGCGATGACCACATTAAATAAAAAAAATATTCAAAAAGAATTCAAAGCACGATTAAGTGAAGATGAATTACTAAACTGTATGCGATGCGGTTTTTGTTT
Source organism: Bacillus cereus group sp. MYBKT14-1 (assembly GCF_051915185.1). Taxonomy (NCBI): domain Bacteria; kingdom Bacillati; phylum Bacillota; class Bacilli; order Caryophanales; family Bacillaceae; genus Bacillus; species Bacillus cereus group sp. MYBKT14-1. Next base: position 15,240 of record NZ_JBQAEF010000009.1, read on the forward strand.
ACCTACTTGTCCTACCTACATTCAATCCGGATATAAAGAGTCACATTCACCGCGTGGACGTATCGCATTGATGAAAGCAGTCGTTGATGGTTTAATCGAACCAGATGAAGATGTTGAACATACATTAAACGTTTGTCTTGGTTGCCGTGCTTGTGAACCTGTTTGTCCATCTGGTGTAAATTATGGACATTTATTAGAAGAAGCTCGTGATATTATTAATCAAAATAAAAAATTCTCAGTGCCAGTGAAAGCTGTTCGAAAAGTCGTTTTTGAAGGACTATTCCCCCATCAAAATCGAATGAGAACATTAACTGGACTAATCGGATTTTATCAACGTTCTGGTTTACAAACGCTAACACATAAAACAGGGATTATGAAGTTATTCCCTGAAACACTTGCAACGATGGATCTCGTTTTACCAAAAGTCCCTAAAATGAAAGCCATGAAAGATCGTCCTTCATTTTTACCTGCAGAAAGTACAAAGAAAAAACAAGTTGCATTCTTCACAGGCTGCTTAATGGATACGATGTTTTTAGAAACAAATAACGCAACGATGAAACTTCTTCAATTAGCTGGTTGTGATATCGTTATTCCAAAAACACAAAGTTGCTGCGGTGCATTGCATGGACATGCTGGTGAAAAGAGTGGAGCAAAAGAATTAGCAAAGCGAAATATAAAAGCATTCGAAGATTTAAACATCGACTATATTATTACGAATGCAGGTGGTTGCGGGGCTTATCTCGTAGACTATGATTATCTTTTAAAAGATGATCCGGATTGGGCTGAACGTGCTAAGCAGTTTGTTTCTAAAATTAAAGATATTACTGCTATACTAGTAGAACTAGACTTCCATAAGCGAACTGACTTACGACTCACGCCGCAAGTTATTACGTATCAAGACTCTTGTCATTTACGCAATGTTATGCGCACATCTTCTGAACCTCGTATGTTACTAGAGGCTATCCAAGGTGCAACATATCGAGAAATGAAAGATGCCGACCGCTGCTGTGGCTCTGCTGGTATTTACAATATTGTTCATTCAGAGTTATCAATGGAATTTCTAGATTACAAAATGGACCGTGTGCATGAAACAGAAGCAGCAACCATTGTTACTGCAAATCCAGGTTGTTTATTACAAATGAAATTGGGTATTGAGCGAGAAGGGCTTTCTCATAAAATGAGAGGAATTCACATTGTGGATTTATTATTAGAAGCAATTGAAACTAACTCGTAACATACGTAATAATAGGAAAACGGCTATCTCCTTCGTCTATGTAAAGAGATAGCCGCTTTTTTGTCTGCTACAACATTAAAAATATGTTACTTTATTATAAAAAAGAACAACAGAAACATTACATTTTTGTAAAAATTAATCCATTATATTCCTCAAAAAAACGTTCAAACCATTGATACAATGGGATTCTTCATTTTCTATTTAGGTAACTTTATCCAAAAACCCCCTCTTAAAACCAAGTATAAAAACACTATAAATTCCTTTTATACTCTATATTTCTCTTATTTTTGCGCCCTTCTTCTCTTAGGATAAATTAGGTAATTTTAAAGTCTATGAATTTTTTTCCATCTTTTTTCTCGCAAATTGTATGCTACGATGAATTTGTCAGTCAGACAGGCTGTCAAAAACAAATCGTGTGAAAACAAATTAAAACTTTATATAGGGGGACACACATCATGAAAAAGCGTGTTTTATTATCTGTAGCTGCTGCAACAGCTCTTACTTTAGGAGTATCTTCTCTAGATGCACAAGCTGCAACAGTACAACCATCTAACGTAAAGGTTCAAAATATTCAGCATTCAAAAGTAATGATGAAACAAATGAGCCAACAAGAATTACAAGCATTCTTACAATCTATGGGAGTTGAATCATTAGCACAATGGCAACAAGGAAACTTCCAACCAAACTGCTTCATTCCTGGTCAACAACCTACTGAAAATGTTGTAACTGAGCAACCAACAGCTAAGCCAGAAACTCAAAAGCCAGTTGAGCAAAAACCTGCCGAGCAAAAGCCTGCTGAAGAAGTTCAAAAACCAGAAGCTCAAAAGCCTGCTGAAAACAACAATACTCAAAAACCTGCTGAACAAAAACCAGCTGAGCAAAAGCCTGCTGAAGAAGCAAAATCTTTAAGCGAGTTTGAACAACGTGTTGTTGAATTAACAAACGCTGAGCGTGCAAAACAAGGCTTACCAGCACTAAAAATCGATACTGAATTAAGCAAAGTAGCACGTATTAAGTCTGAAGATATGCAAAAAAACAACTACTTTGATCATAACAGCCCTACATACGGGTCTCCGTTTGACATGATGAAGAAATTTGGCATTTCTTATACATCTGCAGGTGAAAACATCGCTCAAGGCCAACGTACACCTGAAGAAGTAGTACAAGCTTGGATGAACAGCGCTGGACACCGTGCAAACATCTTAAATAACGGCTTCACTCACATCGGTGTTGGTTATGTAGAAAGCGGCAACTACTGGACACAACAATTTATTACGAAGTAAATAGATTAAAAGAGTCTTCTCATAATGAGAAGACTCTTTTTTAAGTTTCATAGCTTTCTATTATGTATGAATAGAAAATATATAACACAAACAACATAGATCCACAGCTTATTACACTAAGCAATACATAAAATCCCCACTCTAAGTTCAAAAACAATGAAAACAATATGCCACATGCCATCACTTGAAAAATCCGTCTACTCACTAAACGAATTTTTTGTAATTTAATTGGGTCTTTTTCTTTTTCTTTTTCTTTGCCTTTTATTTTCTTAAATTCTTTACTCAGCATAAAAAGAAACATACTAATCCCAATCGTTAATCCTGTTTGAAAGGATATTAAATCCCCAAAATTAATAAAGAGGATAAGCATATGAATAAACAATATAAATAATGTAATTTTCTTTATAAATCCGCCTATAATACCATGCTCTCTTTCATTAAACTTAAATATATTATGTGAAATAATATACAAAAATCCATATGAAAAAATAATAAAACAGGGAATAAATGCTACAACAATTTGTTTACTCATAAACTCGTTTGGCTCACCATTTACATTCCAATGTACTGCCATACGATTTGGTAAATAGGGATAAAAACATAGTGTAAGTAAAAGACAAGCGAAAAATATTCCAAGTACATACTTATATTTGATCAAGCGATTCTCACCTCTCTTTTCTCTTAACGGCTTCGCTTCTTTTAGAGAAATCCCTGCAAAAATCTACTTTTTTCAAGTTAAAACTTATACTTTACGCATTTTCTTTTTGAAATTCTTTTATTTTATTATTTAACTTTGTAGGAAACGGCACATCAACTTCAATCGCTTCTTTCGTAATTGGATGCAAGAAATTTATCTTCATTGCATGCAATGCTTGACTGGACATATATTTTGTTTGTCCACCATATAATACATCCCCAACTAGTGGATTACCATTATGACTCATATGAACACGAATTTGATGTGTTCTACCCGTTTCTAATTGTAATGTTACGAAAGTCGTGTTTTGCTTCTTAAAATACTTTTCTACTTTATAATATGTGATAGCTTGGTCACCTTTTGGAGAAATACGACGCCTTGTAGCATGATGGCGATCCCTTCCAATAGCAGCATCAATCTTTCCTTGTTTCTTCTTTACTTTCCCTTCAACGAGCGCTGCGTACGTCCTTTTAATTTTTCTTTCCATTAATAGACGATCCATAATTGCACCAGCAATTCTATGCTTAGCAAACACGACACCACCTGTCGTATCTTTATCTAAACGATGAATATGACGCACCTTCGTCTCTAAACCTTGCATTTGAAAATGAAAAGCAACAAGATTTGCAAGCGTCCCGGTTCCACCTTTTTCAGCAGGGTGTGTGTCCATTTGCTCTGGTTTATTTACGATGAGTACGTGATCATCTTCGTATACTACATGTAATTCGCCATATTCTGGATCTACACCGTACTCTTCCTCCGCAAACATATGGACTTGTAACTTATCGTTCTCTTTTAAAAGCTCATTCCATCTTCTTTGTTCCCCGTTAACCGTAACACCTTTTTCCATACGAAGCTGATGTAATAGCTTTTTCGGTATTTCCCATTCTACTTTTAATACCGATTCAATACTTATACCATTCCATTTAGCTGGAACAGTAATTTCACACCATTCGCCCTTTTTCTTTGTTTCCATACTGTTTATCACCTTATTTCTATTGATTCTCTCATTGTAACGGAAAACATGCTTGGATGCACTGTCAAAAATAGAGGACAGTCTTATAATAGACTGCCCCTCAAGCTCTAAGTCTTTTCATTTCTAACAATACTTCTTCAGCTTTTTGTTCATACGATAAATCTTTAAAGAAATCCGCCAACCTTTTATAGTCATTGTAAGCATCTAATAAATCGTCCATCTTTTCTATTTTCATTACTTGTTGTTTTTGTTTCATTTTTACTGGATAGCGATAACCTGATACTTCTTGTATTTTGTAATACTCATCCTCTACTTGAACGACCTTTACAAGTTCTTCCTCTTCTGCATCCATCGTATACCCGTCAAATTCTCTAAGTAGTTCATAAATGATATGAGTCCATTCATCTTTTGGATAAAATCCTTTTTCTAACCGATAACCGACAATGCGATACATATGCCCATCGTTCTCGGCAAACTGTACTGTATCATTTAACTTAAACTTAAAATAACGAAACATTGCCTTCACCTACTTATTATGTAATGTTCTTATCACATACTATTTGCAAAATGTAGGCTTTGCTATTCATAAAAAATGCTCATCAATATGATGAGCATTTTTTACAATGATTTTTCTCGTTTTTTTCGAAATGGTAACCACCAGTTCCAGTCTCCAAATAACTTCATTAAGCTTGGTACGAGCATAAGACGAATAATTGTTGCATCAAGAAATATTGCTAATGCAACGCCAAGACCCATCTGCTTTACTGGTAAAATATCAGTAAATGCGAATGCACCAGTTACAACAATCATTATTAAAGCAGCTGATGTAATAATTCTACTTGTTGAAACGAGCCCTTCTAACGTTGCTTGATCGTTATCTCCTGTTTCTTCATAGAGCTCATGAATACGTGAAATAAGAAATACTTCATAATCCATACTAAGCCCAAATACGAGGCCAAAAATGAAGATTGGTAAGACAAACAGAACCGGACTCGCTTCTAAACCGAAATGACCACCTTCAAATAACCAAACAACAATTCCAATAGTTGCACTTAAACTAAGTATATTCATAACAATTGCCTTAATTGGAATGAGTATAGATCGGAATGCAAATAATAATATAACAAAGGTCGATCCAAATATAACAGACATACCAATTACTACTTTATCTTTAATTTCATCTTCTAATTCTTGTTGAAACGTCGTCATTCCGCCTAGATAATAAGTAACATCCGTTTCTTTATAGTTCTTTTTAAAGTCACGCACCCACTGTTTTGCAGTCTCTGTACGTGGTTTTGTTTTCAAAAAGATTTCTATCGTCGTCTTATTCCCTTGCGTGTATGCTTCAAATACAGGAGTTAGTTTCGCTGATTCTGGCGACTGCAACATTCCAACAACTTGATCTGCTTTCATTCCAGTTAACCCGTCGTATAAACTTCTTACTTCATGTACTTTCTTATCATCTTTTAACTTTTGAACGACTTCTTCTATCTTTTGTAGACTTTCTTTTTCTTTCATATCTTTTTTCGTCTCTACAACTAACGTAACATCAGCGTGTGTTTTGACAGTTTCATTAAATACTTCTTCATACTTTTCATATGCAATCCTTGTATCACTCTTTTCAGGTAAAGCTTCAACACCAGGGAACTGCAAATTAGCTGTACGTAACGGTAATAAGCAAATAACAATAAATGTTGTAACAACAATAATCATTGCAATTGGATGTTTCATCACAAATTTTGCAAATTTACGCCATGCTTTTGCCGGCGTATGTGCTACTTGATTCTTTTTTAATATTCTTTTACCGATTAACGATAATAGTGCTGGAAGAAGTGTGAGTGAGAATAAAATACTCATAATGACAACAATCATTCCGCTAATCGCGACAGATTGAATATAATCTATCTTAAAGAAAAACAAACCGGATAACCCAACAAATACGCATAATCCTGAAAATACAATCGCACGTCCTGCCGTTTGATATGTAATTGCTATCGCTTCTTTTACCGTTCGTTTAGCAACTTCCTCTCGAAAACGGTTCACAAATAATAGCGCAAAATCAATAGATAATGCAAGTCCAATCATCGGTGCAACGTTTAACACGAAAATAGATAGTTCTTTATCAACACCGATGAAATACAATATCCCCATCGTACTAATAACACTAAGCGCCCCATTCAAAATCGGTAAAATTGATGCCAAAAGACTACCAAACGAAAATAGTAATACAAGAAACGCAATTGGTAATCCAATCATTTCTGCTACTTTTAAATCATTTTGCGTTCTTTCATTAATCTCTTGATTAATTTTCGGAAATCCTGTAGGTGTTACTTTTAATGCTACATTACTTTCTTTCTCAATCTCATCAGCAAATTGTAATGTCTTTTCCATTCTTTCTTTATTTGTTTTCCCGGAAAATAAAATTGTCGCATAACCGATGTCATCTTGTAGCATTTCTTTATTTTGGATTGGGTGATGGAAAGATTCATAGTTCTCTTTCTCTTGAACATTCTTTACAATTTCATCTATTCGCTTTTTAAATTCCTCATGCGAAGCATCTTTATTTTTCTCAAAAACGAGCAGAAGCGTATCTTGAGACTTCTTAAAATCTTTATCTAAAATTTCTTTCGTTTTTTGATAGTCGCCTTCCGTTTGGAAACCATCACCACCTAATACTCCCGGTAGCTTTGGAGCAAAAATCCCAAGTGCGATTGCGAGCAACAGTAACGCTACAATTACTGTATAACGGAACTGATACAAAAAGGCTCCTAACTTCCCCCACTTATCAACTTTATGTACATTTGTCTTCACACATTTTCACCTACTTTACATGATTCAATTGTCACTTATACTGTATCACATCTTGATATAAACAAAAAACGTCTGGAAAACTATAATGATAGTTTTTCCAGACGTCTTTCTTTCTATCTCTCTTTATTAAGCCCTAATCTCTCAGTAAGTAAACGATGGTAGTAAATCGCCATAATTAACAAAATACCACCTACGCAGTAACCAGCTAAAATATCAGTTGGGTAATGTACATTTAAAATGACTCTACTTAATCCAATCGATACAATTACTATACCCATCAAAATCGTTGTGGCACATTTGCCAGCTACGCTTTTCAAATTAGCAGCAATGATATAAGTAAGAAATCCAAATGTCATAATCGATAACATTGCATGTCCACTAGGAAAACTATATCCAAGTGCATCTAGCGCTTCATTTAATGACGGACGTTCTCTCTTTACAATCTCTTTTATCCCTTTATTCACAAGATGTGTTATTAAAATTCCCATTGGATATACAATCATCGCAGCATAATAACGCTTCTTCCAAAAAACAAGCAAACTTATAACGAGCGTAGCGACTATCCCAATTGCTGATCCCAATTTTGTAAAGTACGAGAAAAATGTAAGAGAACTTTCCGTTTGCAGCCCTCTTACTAATCCACGGACATATGTATCCATCACTGTAACGCCACCTGCATGTACGCGCCAAGCAACAATACCAAATACAGCAAATAACAAACCGATACACATTAGCTCATACTGATGTAACTTCTTCTTCAAACGATTTCCTCCTACTATGAAAAAATGCGATTTCTACTTTAGAAACCGCATTTCCTTACTTATTTACCTTTTGTTTTTAGCTCTGTCCAGTAACGATCATAGTCTTTTAACTTATCGTCCACATCAACAAGCCATTCTGTACGATCTAACTCTTCTTTCGTTAAGAAAATCATGTGATTATCACGGTATTCTTTACTATGAAGAGGATGAGCTTTTTCATTTGGATTACTGTAACCAATTGATTCGTAGTTTTTCACACTTACTTTTTCATCTAGTAAGTAGTTCATAAATTTCTCAGCAAGCGCTTTATGTTTTGCACCTTTTGGAATTGCTAACGTATCAGCCCAAATTGTGCCGCCTTCTTTTGGTACAACATATTCTACATCTTTATTATCTTTTGCGATAAATGCTGCATCTCCAGACCAAACTGTTCCGATCCAAGCATCTTCTGTAATGAATTTTTGTTTAATGTTATCTGTATCAAACGCTAACAAGTTTGGAAGCAGCTTCTTTAAATCATCTGCTGCTGTCTTTAATTGTGCATCGTCTTTCGTACTGTTTGAGAACCCGTGCTTCTTAAGACCCATTCCTAATACTTCACGAGAATCGTTTAGTAACGTTACATGTCCTTTATATTTCTCATTCCATAAGTCAGCCCAGCTTGTAGGTGCTTCTTTCACATACTTTTTATTGTATGCAATCCCTGTTACACCCCAAGTGTACACTAAAGAATATTTATTCTCTGGATCAAACGCAGGTGTTTTAAAATTAGAAACCATGTTTTCGATATTCGGGATATTCTTTTTATCTAACGGTGCTAATAAGTCCATTTTCGCCATTGTTTTAACCATGTAATCAGACGGCTGGATTAAGTCATACTTTGCGCCACCAGCTTGTAATTTCGCAAGCATTTCTTCATTACTTGCGTACTTGTCATAGTTAATTTTCACATTATATTTCTTTTCAAAATCTTTTAGCACCTGCTCATCAAAATTGTCAGCCCAGCTATAAATATTTAATTCTTCTTTCTTTTCACCACAACCAGCAAGCACACCAGCAACAAGGCTAAAGCTAATTGCTACGCCAGCTATTCTTTTCATTAATTTCATCTGTTTATTACCCCCTTGTACTTTCTATATCGTTCGTATTATAAAGGAAGGTGTCCTCCAGAGTTTTCTTCACCATCTGCACCTTTGTTCCGGAAGATTTCAGATAGAACCATTAATCCTACGATAGCCACAATTAAAATTGTAGAAAGAGCATTAATTTCTGGTGATACTCCGCGCTTAACCATACTGTAAATGTATAGTGGCAATGTTGTTGATCCTGGTCCTGATACGAAGAAACTAATTACAAAATCATCAATTGATAATGTGAATGTTAATAATGCTGCTGAAATAACTCCCGGTGCAATTGCTGGGAACGTTACATAACGAAACGTTTGCCAAGGTGTTGCTCCTAAATCATTTGCAGCTTCTTCTAAGTCACGTCCCATACTTGAAAGACGCGCAGCTAAAATAACAACAACAAACGAAATGCTAAATGTAATATGTGCAATAATAATCGTTGTTTGTCCAAGTTCCATTCCTAACTGACTGAAAAGAATTAGTAAAGATAATCCCATTAAAATATCAGGAATTAAAATTGGTAAATATACAAGGCCATTAATAGCCCCTTCGAAACGATATTTATAACGATGTAAAGCAATTGCAAAGAATACACCAAGTACCGTTGTCACAATCGTTGTTATAACTGCAATCGTAATACTATTTACAAATGCATCAATAACATCTTGTTTTTGAAATAAATCTGTATACCAATGGAATGTAAAACCTTCCCACTCCGCATTAATGCGAGAGTCGTTGAAAGAATAGACCATTAAAACCATCATTGGAAAATACAAGAATAACAAAATTAACCAAGAATAAGAAACTAAAAACTTCTTCATCTTTGCCTATTCCCCTCCGTTCTCATTATATTTATATACTTTCGTTGCACGATAATATAAGTAAATTAACAGAACAGAGAATAGAACAACGATAATCGATAACGCAGATCCAAACGGCCAGTCACGTGCACCTAAGAATTGATTTTGAATAACGTTTCCGATTAATGCTACTTTCGATCCGCCCATCACGTCTGATACAACAAACATTCCGATAGAAGAAACGAATACTAAAATAGAACCAGTCGCAATTCCTGACATCGTCATCGGCACTGTTATATTCCAAAATGCCTTTATTGGTGTTGCTCCTAAATCATAAGCCGCTTCTAGCTTACGCTTATCCAGCTGCTCAATTGCTGCATACACTGGTAAAATCATAAATGGTAATAAAGAATAGACCATTCCGAGTATTACAGAAGGAGTATTATATAATAAATTTAACGGTTCACTAATAATGCCAAGCTTTAATAACAACGTATTCACAAGACCTTGTGAACGTAAAATAACAATCCATGCGTATGAACGAACAAGAAAGTTAATCCAAAACGGGATCGTTGCCAATAATAAAAGAATAGAGCGGTATTTGCGGTCAACAATTGTAATTGTATAAGCAAACGGATAACCAATTAATAAACATATTACTGTCGTAATAACTGCGATTTTAACAGTTTCCCATAACGTTCCTAAGTACAATGGATCAAATACACGGGATATATTCTCCAGCGTAAATTGCATTTCTACTGTCCCGTAAGCTCCGCGCTGCATGAAGGCGAATCCTAATACGAATACGAGCGGGATTAGGAAGAAAATTAACAGCCACGCGACTGTAGGTAGTGCGAGTAATTTCCCTTTTTTCAATTTAAGGTCACCTCGTCCTCTTGCTCCCAGCCTACATATACATTATCTCCAATGCTCCACTGCGCTGCCTCTTCAGCAGTTTGATATGCCATTAGTAATTCTGATGTTTTCTCATCACGTACATAAAGCTTCTCCATATTTCCGACAAACTCAATATCTTCAATATGTCCAAGATGGTATTCTTTTAAAATTGGTTCTTCAACCGAACGTACTTTTACATTTTCAGGGCGAATTGCTACATAGCCTTCCCCGTTCTTCACAATATTATTTTCACCGATGAATGTCGCAACGAACAATGTTTTCGGCTTATTATAAATTTCTTTCGGCGTTCCGATTTGTTCGATATGTCCTTTATTCATAACGACAATACGATCGCTCATGCTCATTGCTTCTTCTTGATCGTGCGTTACGTATATGAACGTAATTCCTAAATTACGTTGTAAGTTTTTCAATTCACGTTGCAAGTCTTTTCGTAACTTAAAGTCAAGCGCTCCAAGTGGCTCATCTAATAGTAATACACGCGGATTATTTACAATCGCTCTTGCAATTGCAACACGCTGCTGTTGTCCACCAGAAAGCTTCGCAGGTTTACGATTACGGAACTCAAGTAACTGCGTTAAACGCATTGCCTCTTCAGCACGCTCTTTCTGCTCTGCTGCTGATACTTTCTGCATTTTCATACCAAAACAAATATTCTTCTCTACTGTCATATGTGGGAATAGTGCGTAATGTTGGAACACTAGGTTCATATGACGTTTATATGGCGGCAAATCGTTAATTCTTTCATCATCTAATAAAAGATTCCCTTTAGTTGGAGTTTCAAATCCTGCGATCATACGAAGTAAAGTCGTTTTCCCGCAGCCACTCGGCCCTAAAATTGTTAAAAACTCTCCCTCTTTAATATCTAAAGAAAGAGGTGGGATAATCACTTGATTTCCAAAATGTTTTTCAACTGCTTCAACTTTAATAATCTTTTTCATTTTCCCGTCCTATCTACCTTAAATTTTAAATTTTTATATTCATGAATAAATATTTATGTTCTATAGACTATTTTTTGTTTCGATCCAAACAAAAATGGTTATTTAACAAGCGTTCGTTTCTATTCTTTATGTAGTATGTTTGATTCATTTTCGCATGATACATAACGTCGAACAGAAAAACCCCTTCCATTGCGAAGGGGCTATTATCATACGGCTACGCCTACTGATAAACACCATCATCATTTTAACAACTTTCGTATGAATTTTAAAGCACTTTTTGTAGAAGAGTAACGAATTTTCATGTCGAATGCTGTAGATTGGGCTAAAATGCTTTTATAATGTGAAAAAGTCCGAAAACTTTCTTTCCCATGATAACCCCCTAATCCACTACTTCCAACACCCCCAAAAGGTAAATATGGCGTGGCAAGATGATAGACAACATCATTAATACAGCCTCCACCATATGAAATATTACTCGTCACTTTCTTTTGTATTTCTTTATCTTCAGAAAATACATATAACGCTAACGGCTTCGGATGTTGCTGGATTGTGCCAATTACATCTTCTATGTTGTCGTACTCTATGATTGGTAAAATCGGACCAAAAATTTCATCTTCCATAACAGTATCTTTCCATGTAATATCCGCTAGTACTGTCGGTTCAATATGTAATGTATCTTTCTTATAGTTTCCACCAATTACGACTTGACCATCTTGTAAAAATCCACATAATCTTTCAAAATGACGCTCACTTACAATACGCACATAATTTTCATTTTGCAAAGGTTCTTTACTATACTGCTCTATAATTTCATGTCGCAGTGCCTCAATTAGCTTTTCTTTCACGGAAGAATGCACATACATATAATCAGGCGCTACACACGTCTGCCCTGCATTTAAAAACTTACCCCAAACAATTCTTCTTGCTGTCATCTCTATCTTTGCATCTTGATGTACAATACAAGGACTTTTCCCGCCAAGTTCTAAAGTGAGCGGCGTCAACTGTTTCGCTGCTGCTTCCATTACAACTTTTCCAACGCCAACACTACCAGTAAAGAAAATATAATCAAATGGTTCCCTCAGCAAAGATGTACTCTCTTCAACGCCACCTTCTACTACCGCTACAAGCTCTTCTGGGAATAATTCATCTAACATTCTCTTAAGCACTTTTGAAACGCTTGGTGTTAACTCTGACGGCTTTAAAACGATTGTATTTCCAGCTGCCAGTGCTCCTACAAGTGGTGCAATTGCTAATTGAAAAGGATAGTTCCACGGTGCAATAATAAGTGTCACACCATACGGTTCTGGCACTACTTTTCCTTTTGATCCAAAATGAGTAAGTGCTGTTCGAACTCGTTTCGGTTTACTCCACGATGACATATGTTTCAATTGAAAGGAAATTTCTTTTAATACATATCCAACTTCCGTTGTAAACGACTCGTGAACTGACTTATTTAAATCTAATTTCAATGCCTGAAATATTTCTTCTTCAAAATGCTGAATGCCTTCATAAAGCTTCTTCAAATTATTCTTTCGCATTTCGATGCTTCTCGTATGCCCTTTTAAAAAATATTCCTTTTGCCTACTTACAATAGAGGAAATACTCATTCACTCACCTTCTCCCACTATTTTTATCCAATTCTTTCATTATTTATATAGACTTCATATATAACAAATTTCTATTCTTAAAGTTACATTATATATGACTTTTTCAGCTATATAAAATTCATTGCTCACAAAAAAACTACCGAAAGAAAATCTCTCGGTAGTTTTACAGTATTAACGATATAAACGAACAGCACCTGCAGAATTATCATCAGCTTGTCCTACTACTTCAAACTTCAGACCAAGCTTCGGTAAAATACGTCCTGCATCTGGAATCTGTTGATTAATATACGTTTTAGAATCATCAAACTTCGGTACACCTGCTAAACCATCATACGTATACGTTCCACGCGTTGGAGATACAACTTTCCAAGCTGGCGTTTTATCGAATGAGAACGCCGCATCTGCGATTTGGAATCGCGTACTACTTTCCACTGTCGGTTTACCATTTAAAGTTCCTACAATTGCTTCTGGATGAGAATCAACTACACCTAGGAAACCGTGTCCTGGATGTACACCTACCCAGTTATCTGTGTAAGCTGAATCTGCATACCATACGACCATACCAGCGTTATATACTGGACCACGTGCAAATTTTAACGCGTTATCTGAACCAGCATAGTTTCTCCACTCAACATAGTAGTTATGGCTTTTCTTCTCTGTTCCGTTAGAAACAGCAAAACCATCTAATTTGAATTGTGCCGTACCTTCTGCGTCATCAGAGAATACTACTTTATCATCTACTGTTAATGAAGCATTATCAAGTAAGAAACCATTTAATGCTAAACCACCATCAGTAATGTAATCAAATGTTAATTTTACTTTCTTACCTTTGAACTGGCTTAAATCATATGATTTGTCAATCCATTTTCCATTTGTCGAATCTGCATTTCCACTATTTGCTTTCTCACCAAGTCTTTCAATTAACGTTTGTTGACCATCTTCCGTTACAGCGTGTACTTCAAGGAAATCATACTCTGCTTCAATTTCATATAATGATTTGAAGTCAAATTTTGCAGTCGTTGCATTTATTAAATCGAACAGTGGTGTTTCCATCTTCGTATGAAGATCATCACCTTTTGTGCTGTAGTAATACTGTTTTCCGAATGCCGGCTCAATTGTTTTTATATCTTTGTCTGGTAAGTTAACACGAATCATACCTGGACGGTTAGATTTCGTAACACTTTGGTCTAAATATGTTGCTAGGCCGATACCTTTATTTAATTTCTCGTAATCTACTTCTACGATATTTGCCCAGTTACCACCGATTGTTTTTTGGAAAAACTCTTTATTTTGTGGTGATAAGCTCGTTGGTGTTGTACCTGCAATTTTACCAGCCCAGCTTCCGCCACTCATGATAGACCAAGCTTGAATTGGCTCACCAGCACCGCTATATTGTGTATCATACTCATCTGGTAAACCTAAATCATGACCATATTCATGCGCGAATACACCAACTGCTCCATCTTCTGGTTCAATTGTGTAGTCGAACGCTGCCATCTTTCCACCCCAATATGGAACTTTCGCTTGTGTACCTTCAATTGCGAATGGTTTTGGTCCAACTGTCCAGCGATGTGACCAAATTGCATCATCACCTAATTTACCACCACCTGCTTCTTGTCCAACACCTGCATGAATAATCATTAAGTGATCAATTAAACCGTCTGGTTGATTTTTATTTCCATCGCCATTTACATCATATTGATCAAATTGATCAAACTCTGATAGATCAAGACCGCTATCTACAGCTGCTTTTAATGCATCTTTTACTAAATCACGTGGTCCCTTTGGTCCTTTATTATCATGACCGCCGCTAGCAGCATCTGCACCGTAATCAGCAGCTTTACCAGGAACTGTTAACCATTTTGTAACTGTTCCATCTACAGTGTAACTACCACCAGATTGCTCTTCGTAATATTGTTTAAACGTTTCAATTTTACTTCCATCATCTAATGTAAACGGCTCGTCACCGAATAGCATTTTTTCATAGTGTTCTTTGTTAAAGTCTTCCGAATACATATAACCAGGCTCTTTATCGATATTGTTATGTTTAAAGTCAGCGTACTCTACAAGTAAAACGAGTACTTTATCTTTACGCACATCACCGTTATACGCTTTTTGCTTTGCTGGAGATGTTGGTACTTTACCATTTAATCCGCCTTTAACTGGTCCTGTCGCTGCAGGTGTTCCTGTTGCAGGGTTATCTAATTTTTCTTTCGTGTCTGCTTTCGCATCTTTCACTTTCTTTAAAAAGTCAGATGCTTCTTTTGTAAGTTGATCCCCATTTGGTACTTCTTTCCCAGGATTTTCACCCTTTTTGTTCTCTACATACTTTTCGACAGCTTTCTTTGTTTCTTTCTCTGAAGCTGACGAATCAATTACCCCACGTTTTTTTAGCGCATCTGCTAAACGTTCTTCCGGAATTAAGTGATCATCAACTGGGCTCGTAGCTGTTTTATTCGCAGGCGTTTCAGCATATGCAGATTGAGTGCCAGCTCCGAATGAAAGGCCTAATACAGCTGTTAAAGCGATTGATGACAAAACTTTGAACGGTTTCTTGTTCATCCCATATTTCCTCCCCTAATAAATAATATGTATTACAAATTGAATTTTATTAAAAATTCAATATTTTTTCAATATTTAGTCATATTATGTAATATTTTTAATATACTTGTAAAAATTTCATAGTTAGCATACGAATATATCACAATTCAACAATGTTTTCTGAAAATATTGAAAGTTTTTATCGAACAATTTATAATTTCCATAGAGGGAGTTTAATGGGGATTTTATCTTTGTTTCATCTACACAATATTTGATAATTCACTATATAAAACACAAAATCCGATTGCATTATCATGTATTATGTAGCAGCAATTATGACCGATAATTAGGGAGGAATTACATTTGTACAAAGATAAGACAGACGCACTGGATCAAGAATGGATTGATTTAATACTTGAAGCTCTAGATGCTGGTATCGCCATGCAAGACATCGAGCAATTTTTCCAACGTATGAAGCCATCCAGTCAGGCTCAATAGGTTTGTTCTTTTTAACGAAGTTTATGTTATAATAATGACATCATAAGACAACTACATATTGATAGAAAGGTGCGCAAATATGATTGGAGAACGTATAAAACGCCTTCGTTTACAAAAAGGGATTTCATTAACTGAACTTGCCGAAAAAGCTGGCGTTGCTAAATCTTACATTAGTTCTATAGAACGAAATTTACAAAAAAACCCTTCCATTCAGTTTCTTGAAAAGATCGCAGCAGTTCTACAAATTCCAGTTGATACTTTACTTCATGATGAAACAACAAAGGAAACTAACCTAGACTCCGAATGGACACAACTCGTTAAAGATGCAATGAACTCTGGTGTCTCCAAAGAACAATTTCGTGAATTTCTTGAATTTACAAAGTGGAAGCAAAATCAAAAATAATAATAGAAAGAAGTGCTTACAACCAGCACTTCTTTTTCTTTATAAAAAAAAGCGGGAATACCCGCTTTTTTATTATTTTTCTTCCCCAGCTTCTTGGTTGGCATTGAATGTCCATTCTAAATTCAATGTATCACCTTGGAAGATATTTTGGTCTTTTCCATCATCTACGAATTCAAATTGTACCCATAGATAATCCTCTGTACCAGCTGCTAATCCACCCTTTTCTCCCCACTCAGGAGCAAAGATATCTTTAGCTAAAAGATCTGGATCAACTTTTTGTAAGTCTGCTAAAGTTGTTTCATATACAGGCTCACTTTGTTTATCCCAGTTCCAAAGGAATTTTACTTTAACGTGCTTACCAAAGTCTTCACCAGCATTATCACCTTTTGCATCTTTAACAGTATACTTTGTTGCTAATTTAACGTCTTTAATAGTTAACGAACCGCTGTTTTGTAATAAGAACTCTTTCTTAACAGAATCCCCTGGTTTTAAATCTTTAATATCTACAAGCGTCTTAGGGTTTAATGTAAGGTCTAACGTCCCAGCTGCAAATGTATTGTTTGATACTTCTTTATCGCTAAAGAATGCAAATGTTCCTCCACCAATTAAAGCTAACCCCAATGCTGCTGATGCAACTCCCATACCTAATTTCTTTTTCAGACTCACAATCAATTCCCCCTAGCTTTTTTTTATATTTTTATCACTTATTTTTCAATAAGAGATGTAAAGAAAACTATATTAGCTTAGCTAATATGCGTTCTTTTTTAAAAACCTTATGTTCATTATAACGAACAACTCTATATAAACACAACACATATTTATTAATATTTTCAGTTATTTTTATTTCTCAATATTTTTTAGACTTTTCGGAAAAAATAATGATAATTTATAACTTTTTTCACACTCAAATCATTTAATACTATAAGAAAAAAGAAAAACAAAGAGGTGAGGGCTAACGTTCCCTCACACTCGTATAAATATTACTAGTCTTGCTTATTCGTTCGCTCTCTCTTACACCACATTCTTATTTTCCGGCTGTTTCACTAAAGCAGTTACTCCACTTTCTTCTGCTCTTCTAGCTTTTTCTGTTCTTCCACTTTCTTTTGCTCTTCTACTTTTTTCTGTTCTTCTACTTTCTTCTGTTCTTCTACTTCCTTCTGTTCTTCGGCTTTCTTTTGTTCTTCGGCTTTCTTTTGTTCTTCGGCTTTCTTTTGTTCTTCTACTTTCTTTTGTTCTTCTACTTTCTTTTGTTCTTCGGCTTTCTTTTGTTCTTCTACTTTCTTTTGTTCTTCTACTTTCTTCTGTTCCTCTGCTTTCTTTTGTTCTTCTACTTTCTTTTGTCCTTCCGCTTCAATTGCAACGTTTAATTGTTGCTGAAGAGCCTGAATTTGCTCATCAATAGCTTTCAAGCTAATTTCTTTCTCAATATAGTCACGCTTCTCTTTGATACTGCGAAATCCTTCATTTACATATATGGACACTTGCTGCATCGACTCATCTTTATTTACCTTTAATTCTTCTTGTATTTGATTGTAAGGAGCTTCTATTTCAGTATATACATTTTGCAGAGCTTCCTTCTCAGCAACAATTTTCTCACGCCCTTGTTGCCATACAGAAATCGCCTGTTTTATTTCTTCAATAGAAGTTGCTTTCAATTTCCCCTTCATCGTTCCATACTCACGCTCAATAAACTGTTTATGTTTCTCAGATTGCTCTTTTAACGTATTAACTGTTTTCGGAAATATAATTGCTGTAGAAAGCGTCGCTTCTACTTTCGTTTCATGAATGAACGCCGCTTCTGTATGCGTCATAATTTGAGATCCTAAATAAAACGTAATACAACACATACACGGCAATATAAGCATCTTTTTAAAATTACGCGGTCTTTTCAGCATCTTAATCTCTCCCATCGAACATTACGTTCTTTATACAGAACATTATCTATATTATAGTAAAGAACTATTAAAATTGATAGACAAATACTAGAAAAATAGAAAAAGGGCTATCCATGTGATAGCCCTTTTTATTATTATCTTTCTTCACCTGCTGTTTGTTGTGCATCAAACGTCCAATTTAATTGTAACTTATCGCCTTGGAATTGATTTTGATCTTTTCCATTATCAACGAACTCAAATTTCACTTTGAATTTATCAGATTTACCTGCTGAAATACCTTTTTCATCCCAGAACCAAGCCGATAAATCATTATCTACAGCTGTAAGTGTGTCACCTTTTAATTTATCTAAAGTAGTTTGTTTCACAATTGTCTCATGCTTATCTACATTTTTTAAGAATGTTACTTTAATATGTTTACCAAAATCATCTTTATTATCTTTCTTTACATCTTCTACATTATAATCTGTTTTCAGTAGAACCTTTTTAATATCTAAAGAGCCTTTATTTTCTAGTTTAAATTCTTTTTCAATTGTATCCCCAGGTTTTAAATTCGATACGTTAACAACTGTTGATGGATTTAATGCTAAATCCAGTGTTCCAGCCGCAAATGTATTGTTTGACACTTCTTTATCACTGAAAAATGCAAATGTTCCTCCACCAACTAAAGCTGCTCCTAATACTGCTGATGTAATACCCATTCCTAATTTTTTCTTTAAAGTCATGTCCATATCCCCTTAATATATATTTGTTAACTTCCTAAACGGAAAGTATAACCAAACGAACTAGACGGATTGTTCTACTTTTTTATCTTTCTTTTCTCCGTCAATGCTACGAATAGCACCAAAAATAGAAATAGCGGAATAACCAAGCAAAAAGACTCCTGGAATAATAAGAAGTAATGCTGCTCCTGCTTTCGAATTCGCATAATTCAGTAAATAACCAACATACGGAACTGTAATATCTGCATACTTTCCAACTACATTTTCTGCAAGTACTGGCTCTAAATCTGGTCCGTTGTTGTTATCCCCTTTTGTTTCATACATTACTTTTCCATTTGTATCTTTCACACCGATAATACGGTGAGTGATAATTTTTTGATCTTTCTCTTTAAAGGTAATAACATCACCTTTTTGATATTTAGAACCATCTTTGTTTGGTTCTATTGCAATGATTGATCCTGTTAAAAACGTCGGCTCCATTGATCCTGAAAGAACGCTCTTAAATTGATATCCCATCACTGTCGGATCACCACCGCTTGCTTTTGAAGAAATAACTACAAAAGCTAAAAAAACCATCAATGCAAATAAAACAAATGAGATCGCGTTGCTAATTATCTTCCATATTAATTTCATCGTCTCTCTCCCTCTCCGTTGTTTTATATTATTTGAAGTATGCAATATCCACTTGTGTTCTTTAACAAGAACACAAGTAAATGATATAACGAACTTTAAGTTATTGCAATAAGAAAATTTACAATTATTAGTTATTTAAAATATAGAAAAAAGACTGTGCCAAAATTTTACACAGTCTTTTTATTAGTAATTTATTTACCTTCTGATTTCATTCCTTTTGTATTTCGGCGCAACACTACATATAAAATTGCTCCAAATAATATAATCGCACCTATCCCAACACTTATTACTTTCACATTTGAGTCTTTTACTTCAGGCATAGTTGTATCTTTTTTAGGCATCGTAAAAGTGACATCTTCTGTTGAAAGAACATTTACCGTCGCA
The DNA here is from genome assembly GCF_051915185.1 of Bacillus cereus group sp. MYBKT14-1. NCBI lineage: Bacteria > Bacillati > Bacillota > Bacilli > Caryophanales > Bacillaceae > Bacillus > Bacillus cereus group sp. MYBKT14-1. The sequence goes on from NZ_JBQAEF010000009.1 coordinate 35,465, forward strand.
ATTGTTTGATTATTTTTCGTAATATCAACTGCACCAACTACCTCACCACGATGTATTCCTTTATGATATAAAGATTCTTTATCTAATGAAGCCGCCCGGAAAATAGTTTTCACATTTTTCCCTTCATCTTTCTTAAGCATAAGCTCCGCACTTTGTTCCAACTCAGAATTAACATCTTTATTTAAATATGTTGTTTTTTGATGCCAATTATGTTTATCAAGCACCATTTGCTTCGTAAATTGACCGAAAGAATATTCCGCCATCTGCTTCAAATCTTCATAAATTTCAGGTCTTTGAGAAGCCATTACTACGCTTATAATACGATTTCCATCTTTCTCATTTAATAAAACAAGTGTATTACGTGCTTCATTCGTAAACCCTGTCTTACCGCCAATGCTATATGGATTTTCAAAAAAATTAGATTTATTAAAAATAGACACCGTCTGCCTAGACGTCGTAACTGTCGTTCTTTTCGTATTCATCGCTTGTAAAATTTCAGGATACTTTTGCACACCCTTCGTAATCATAGCCATATCATACGGCGTCGTATAATGGTTCGGATCATGCAATCCATTCGGTGTTACAAAGTGGCTATCTTTCGCTCCTAATTGCTTCGCTTTCTCATTCATCATATTAGCGAAATTCTCAACACTCCCGCCAATCCGCTCCGCAATCGCATACGACACATCATTCGCACTCAGCACCATTAAAATCATAAGCGCAGTATTTCTATTAATTGTCTCTCCAGGTTGAAACTCAATTTGATAATTACTCTTCTCTTGATCTAATGCTAATTGTGAAAATGTAAATTGATCCTCTGGCTTTGTATGCTCCATGAGTAAAATCGCTGTTAACACCTTCGTCGTACTAGCAGGATATGCTCGGTGATATGCGTTTTTATCATACAAAACATCTCCTGTTTTCGCATCAATTGTCGTTGCAAACTGACTAAAAACATTCGGTCCTTCCGCAGGTGGTGGTGCAACTTGTTCTGGATTTACTCCAATATTCGTCTCAGCACGCAATGTTATGGGCGTCAAAAAAAACGAACAAATAACTGTAATAAAAACCAAAATTTTCTTAAAATTTACCATATGACTCTCCCTTTTCCATTTACTCCTTAACAAAATAATAAATCTACCAATCATATGTAATTTGTATTATATTGGAAGAAATTTCACTATTTTTTACTATATCATACTTTTACGATAAAGAACATAAATATACAATAAAAATAAGAAGGAATTACTCTTTCTTATCCTTCTCATCAATCAACGAATCTATTAACTTTTGACTAGCTTCCTCGGGCGTAATCTCATCTGTTATTCCCATAAACGACCAACCTTTAGAATCAACCCACTCAACAAACTCTTGTAAAAATTCATCATGTGTAACATCCACATCAAGAATCGATCCATTAATCGAAATCGTTCTATTTTTAGACACGCGCATCTTGAACGTTTTTCTTACCATTACAACTTTTCTCCCTCTACTTCTGAATATTTATAAAGTGAAACTTTCATCAACCCTCACGAATCGGACTTTTACGGGCATTCCGACCCGAACCTAACTTCTTTACTTTTGCTGAATTTCGAGGTAAGGGATCTTACTGCCCGCAAATAGCGAGATAAAATAATCATGTATCTCTGTTATACATGATTTTCAGTAAATTGTAAAAAGGATATATTGGCCAATTTAAATAGCAAAAATAAAAATCTCTTACCTACGTAAACGTAATACGACATACAATCGCTCATAAATTATTAAATAAATCCATAAAAATATACACTTTAAAACATAATTGAGTAAGCCATTCTAGTCTTTTGGAAGATATTATCTAAAATAGTATACTAAACGGATAAAGGATATTTGAATAAAGAAACTGAGGCCCTCTATTTAGCTGGATTCTTAAGTTGTAGACTTAAAGACTGATGCCTGAATTCATATTTAATTTCTATTTCTGTACATCATATCGTAAGAAAGAAGGTAGTACTGTGAAAACAACAGAAAATTTTACTGACAGGGCCGATATATATGCAAAATATCGCCCTAGTTATCCTAATGAATATATTGATTACTTGCTTTCAGCTAACCAACTGAAAGGGAATCGGATTGTGGCTGATATTGGTTCAGGTACGGGGATATTTAGCCACCAGCTGCTTGAAAGTGGTTTACATGTTATTGGAGTTGAGCCAAATGATGATATGAGAAAGATGGCTGAGCAATCATTAAAACTATATTCTCGTTTTCAATCCATAAAAGCAACTGCTGAAAATACCACTTTAAAAGAAAATAGTGTAGATTTAGTAACTGTTGCCCAAGCATTTCATTGGTTTGATAAAGAGGCTTTCAAAATCGAATGCCAACGAATTTTAAAACAAAAAGCAAATGTTGCACTTGTTTGGAATAGTAGAGATTTAACTAGTCCACTTATTAAAGAGAATGCAGAAATTTGCCAGAAAACCTGTCCAAACTTTAAAGGCTTTAGCGGTGGAATAGATGAAACTCCAGAAGTATTTAACAACTTTTTTAAAGATGGAAAGTATGATTTTAAAGAATATCAAAATGATTTACTTTTTGATTATGAAGGGTTTTTGGGAAGGAATTTATCAGCATCTTATGCTCCGAAAGAAAATGACGAACAGTATAAAAACTTTATTTTTCTCCTATCAGAGCTATTCGAAAAATACAGTAAAGATGGAAAAATTATTCTCCCGAATTTAACACGAAGCTATCTAGGCAATGTATAAACAGCCTGATACAAAGAGACATTGAACGGAATTAAAACAAGCTTAACCCCTCCCTGAATGTAGAACGAGGTTAGGCTTGTTTTGCATTTTACCACATCAAATTCAAATGACTTTCGTACAATAAAGTAGAATATATTAGAAAACACCTTAAACTGAGGAGGAACTCAATGGCGCGTTGTACGTATTGTAAAACGAAGTGGAAAGTAAAAGATGTATGGTCAATACTCGTGACATTTGAAAAAGATTGTCCGTATTGTTTTGGGAGGCAATATCTATCAAAGAAAACAGTGAACGCTATGCCAGAACTTATAAGCTTACCTTTACACTTCTTGTTCCCTTTTCTTGTTGATTTGAGTGATGAAGGTCCTTTGGATTGGTATCGGAAATAATATAACCTCTACATCCAAAGACTACTTTCTACTAAATTCGCTTCTCATCATTATCCCTTCATACATTACTCTCATAATCGCTTATACTTTCCCTTTTAAAGATCCCATAGCTCAACAGGAAGAGCGTCCCCTGAACAAATTTTATCAATTATGACTAAAAAAACAGTGATATATGTATACTGTTAAACATAAAAAATTAGCATTAGGTTCCAATTAAATATTAATTGAAACCCAACACTACTTGTATTCTGTAATTCAGAATACAAGTAGTGTTTTTTATTATGCATTTTTGCATACAGTATTGTTTTCTCTTGTAAATAGATAATAATGGTATATAATAAAACCAACATTTTACCAATAAAAGGTAATAAAGAGTAGTGGGATAAGCAAATAACCAAAACATATTAACAGATTTGTTCTATGTAAATCATGATACATATATGAAATCAAAACTATGAAATTTTATGTAGAGGTTAGATTACTACAAGATGAAAGATTCATAGCGAATGCACTCGAGGAAAAAAGTGTTCGATTAGATTAATCTTATTAAACTATTTAATGTGACGCCTATCGAACGAATTGAGAATATACTTAGGGGGAATTTCAAGTGAAGGCATTTAGTAAAGTATTATTAACTGGCGCATTAGCTTTAGGCGGTTTAACGGTTATGAACATTGAAACACCAAAAGCACATGCTAACGAATGGGATGGTTGTCATTACATTTGTGGTCCTGGTGAAACGGTGAACGGTGTTACAGTTCAAGTACACGCTACAGAATATAGCTTTGGTCAAAACGTAATTGCAAGAATTACAAATAAACGAGCTGAAGATATTCATTACAATGTCAGCATCGAGAAAAAATATGGCGATAACTGGGGAGAATATGATACTTTCTTCCATTGGCAAAATCAATGGGTTCCAGCTGGAAGTAACGATGAAATTTCTACTTTCACAGGATATGGCGAAAACATTTCAGACAATGGAACATATCGCTATAAAGTTGAAGTTGTAAGTGCTGACGGTTCTGTAGATACAATTTACACAGCAGGAATGACAGTTACAGGACGATAGCTCATGAACGAGCTCTATTATTTATGCTTGTATTTTTGATAATATCATTGATAATTGCGGTGATATTATTATTATTGAAATAAGCTCTTCGGGGCTTATTTTTTATATACAAATTGGAATAATAATATTCAGAAAATTACATCTTTACACTATTAAATTTTGTTGCTATTATAGGAATACGTCAAACGTTACAATATTCAACAAATTATACAAATCCTCCGATTACACGAATGAAAACACATTGCTGGTCGTAATATTTATAGTTGGGATCCCGTAGCTCAGCAGGGAGAGCGCCACCTTGACAGGGTGGAGGTCGTGAGTTCGAGCCTCTCCGGGATCATAAAATGATCGTAAACCGTGTCAGATTAACGTTTGATACGTTTTTTTTATTTTCCGTTGACTTAACCAGGGTGGCGGTCAGCTACAACGGGTCGTTATAGGTCTCTCGTCTCGTTTTCAAAAACGAAATAGAAGGCGTTTTTTTTATGACAGCTATTAATGAAGGAACTGTTTCAAAACGTAAAGGGAAACGTGTAAAGAAAGAGTTACGAACATTTGCTACACAAACGATCGACGACTTGTTCGAGAGATTTTATCATGCCAAGTTAGCTGAAGGACGAGCTACACGTACTTTGCATCAGTCTAAAGAAAACTTTCGATACTTTACGTATTTCCTCGATTACAAAAGTCTTAGTAGAAATATAGATACCATTACGACTGATGTAATCCGCAACTACGTAGTATTTATGGAGAACGAGAAAATACAATTTGAAGACCATAATTATAAACCAAATAAGTCATAAAAATCGACGTTGTGCCATCTTCGTTATGACGAAATTAATTTTTCAATAGTAACTACCTCCGATTTTTATTAAACTCTTTTTCCTATGTATAAATCCGACTCCTGAATTGCTTCGTAACGTTAATTTCAAAAAAGCTTCAAAACTTCTCATTCGTATATCTTGGAAGAAGCGCCGGTAGAAAGATGGCCAGCTACTACTCCCGTCTCTCACACTATTAAATCCGATCCTAAGTCGACTTTGTAGCGGAGAAACTGAAAAAACGCAAAAAAGACGTGAACCGAGGTTTACGCCTATATTTCAATTATTCTGCTATTATTTATTCTTCATCTTCGTCATACATAAAATGCTTAGCTATCTACCACCTAGCCTACACTCTTAACTTTTGAAGAATTTAAGATACTTAACATCCTCATCTTCAAAACATCTTCCTTCCGATTTTTTGTTAGCAAAGCTGAAAAACTCTTTTGCTATTTCTAAATCACCCAATTCATACGCAACTTTTCCTGAAATAAATTCTTTTTCACCTGTATCAATACGCATAAATCCGGTTAAAAACATTTTATCTGACCATTTTTTTGCTGTCTTAAAATCCTTTACAATAAAACAAGTATCAATAATATCATTCACTAAATCATAACTTTCATTATAAATACCTTTCGGAGTAGGTAATACACTCCAAGCCTCTTCTAATAATGTAATAGACTCATTATGATTACCTCTATCAAATTCATCATTACTCTGATTAACTAGACTTTCGAATTTCTCTTTTAAAGGTGATTGTAATATAGCCATATTGCTCCTCCTTAAATAATGTCTTTAATCAAGTCAAAATATTTATCATCTTCTTCAAAAAATATCTTGTAACCTTCTAGCATGTATGCTTTTAATAAATACTCCTTAGCTTTTTCAAGTTCTCCACATTCGAACAAGCTCTCTCCAAGTCTCAATAAAATCAATGGATTCGAAATACCGTCTGGACAGTTTAAAGCATTATAAAAATTACTTTTTGCCATTTCATAGTCATCTTTAATAAGATAAGTGTCGCCTATTACTGTATATAACCAAGTACTCGCTTCCCAATCCGTCTTTGGTGCTGGCACCATATCTAAAGCCACTAAATATTTCTCCAGTGCTTGATCAAATTGTTCTACTTCAAATAGAATATCTCCCTCTTCACATAGTTGTACAATTTGATTGTATATTTTGTCATCTAGTTCTAGTTCCAATTCCCTTTACCCCCAATTATTTTTTAGTTGGTGGCAAATATCTCTCACCTAATTTAGCGCCTGCTGATCTATTTAAACTAAAATGATCCAATTCATAATTAACAGAATCTAGCATCCATTTTCTAACTTCCTTAGACTTTGCTCCATAATGCCTACCAATACTATTCCACCACGAGACAGCATCGGTTAGATGAGCCATATCTGATTTACTAAGATCATACCACACTCCATCACTTGCCTTAAATTGCATTTTACCGGCACGTGTTGTCCTAATTCTTGGTGGATTTTCATTTTTCATTTTTTCTATTACTTCACGGCCAGTTCTTGATTTCTTTCCAGGTGTCTTTCCTAAATATTGTTCTCTTAAACTTTTAACTTTTTTAGGTGACGATTTTTTTATAGTACTAGCAGATCCATTTGGAGAAGACTGGAATTTTTGAAGAGTATCCTTAGCATTTTGAATTGATTTATGTAAAACAAATCCACCATGTCCAGCCACACTAACACCAGCTACTGTAGCAACTCCATTTAACGGAAGAACAATTGGTGATGCCAATCCACCGGTTCCTACTTCCGCTACGAAGGTTAAGAAATTAGAGGCACCTATAAGTGAAATACCTTCAAAAATTTCTATAACAGATCCTACCATCGATAAAGCATTTCCAGTAAGCCTTCCAGCTTGATAAGTCATCTTGCTTTCTAATTTATCATTATCAGGCGTTTTAAGTCCAATAAAGTTTTCCGCTGCTGCACTGCCAGCACCTTGAAAAAATTCGATAACACCATTTAAATACTCCCAAGCACCAATAGCTGTTTTTTCATACCATGATCTATTATCTTCCTGAGCCTTTAAAGCCACTTGTTTTTCTATTAAATCCATTTCCTCGATTTGATCTTGAATAGCTTGTTCATACATAATTTCTTGAATAGGTGTTAGCCATTCCATATTTAATTCTCTCGTACTAAATGTGCCGCTGGCAGGATTAAATCCTTTTCCACTCTGTACTTCTGCAAGTCCTATAGCAATGCTAGCAGCTAATTGAATTGCTGTACTATAGTTATTACTAGATGTTTGATTAAATTCATGTAGATGATCTAGCTTTTTTTGAAGTTTTTTCCTCATGTCAGTAAAAAGATTCGCCATAGCTTCCATACCCGGTATTGGCATAGCTTGACTGATGGCTTCCATACTTGCTTTCATTCGGTCAATCTCTCGAATTTGTTCTAGCAACTCTTGTTCAATGACATCAGTTGAAGCTACTTGTGATTCGAAATCATTGGGAAAAGCATTATTCTGACGAATTAACTCTTCACATAAAAAAATAATTCCTTGTGCCAAAGGTCGAAAGGTTTGGACAAAGAATGTTCTTGCACTTTCGTAAGTTTGTCCTTGTAAAACAGTATCACCTGCAAATGCGTCAATCGACTGAATGGCTTGTTCCATCCCTTGAATGGTGGCCGTACATACAGCATTCATGCTTTGAGTCTGGTTCTGTACTTCTCCCAAATACATATTTAAACTCATGCATTGACCTCCCTTGCTAATTGTTGTTGCTGATAGGAAAGCTCATTTTCTAAGTCACTAAGATCTCGTTTTTCCTTAAGTAACACTTCTTTTTTGTTTTCAAATTCAAATGTAAGTTTCCGCTCAATGTGTTGTGCTTCTTGACAGATATTTGTAAAAAAATGAGATAATTCTCTATCTCCATGCCAAGTTTCTAAAATTCGGTTAAACAAACGACGATTTTGATTTTTCCATTCATAAAAGCCCTCTTCTGTTTGCTCTTGAGTTTGAATCGCAGATTGATTTCGGTCCTGTTCTTCAAATGCACTTCGTAACCTTTGATTTAATTGTTTGATTTAGTTTTCAATATCTTGACTCATCTTTTTCCTCCTACCGTTTTACCTTTACGAAGGTGGTCACATTAGCGAAAAGTATGTTGAAGTTCGTTATCCATTCTCTCAAACTCTTTAGCTACCGAATGAATATGATCGACTGCCTGTTGAAAGGAGGCACAAAATTGTTTCGTTAAATCTAAAGCTTGCTGATTCGCTTCTTGTGCTTTGGAATTAACAGTTAGCGTAGTACGATTCGACTTCGTTATAGAACGATTTATCGTACTTTGGATAATATCAGAAGCATTCCTCATTTGCGTTGCGATTTGTTCTGCCGTTTGAAAATTACTTTGAAATTGTCCCATCGCTTAAACCCTTTCCAATATTTTTATAGAAAATTATACCATATTGGATTATATCACTGTAGCAGCTATTCAAATTTTCAACATATAAATAGTTGGTGGCATCCCTTCAACAAATTTTAGCTTTCTTTTAAATTTAAAAATTAAATTGCTAAACAAATGTTGGAGAATATCAAAAAAGGTTTTATGAACGTTGGAATAAAAAGAAGTGAACAAAATCTCCAAACTACTTAATGATTAGTATCACACCTGTTGTCACAACGAGTACTCCACTCCCTTCACAGTGGACAATTGCTACATCATATCCATGTGTTTATAATTAACAATTAAGCATAGACTTCAAACTAATTGGTACTTATACATTCGACTTACAGTTAAATTAACATCTGAAAATGTACCAAAGAATCCGACGTAGAAATTAATCGTAAAAGAAACAATAGTGCGCCCTAACATCTTGCAGTTTGGCGGTTCTACACGCTATAATTAATAATAGAAAACGAGACGGATGTATAACTATTTAGCCGCGAATGTTAATATGACTGCATTCGTGACTAGCGTTGACTTGCGGTTTGACTTATGTTAGACTCACGACCCTTAGTGACACCTTGACAGGGTGGAGGTCGTGAGTTCGAGCCTCTCCGGGGTCATATAAAAAAGAGACACCATATCAACCTTCTACGTGATATAGTGTCTCTTTTTTATCTAATTCAATTACTTCCCACCAAACATCTTCTCCAAAGATTTCGCATTTGCAAACAATACTTCTTTCAAGTTATCGTCAGCAACGATTTTATAGTCGCCATCTTTGTCTTTCTTTAAGTTCAATGTAACTTCGCGAGTTGCCATTGCTGCATCTTTATCCGTTAAGTTTTTGATGATAGTTGAGGTCATTGTTTTTTCGATCGCTTTTTCAGATTGTTCTTTGTCTTCGCTAAATGCGCTAGCGAAGGCCATTGGCATAACTTCTCCCACTGCTTTTGTTACAGCAACGGATAGATCAGCAGATGTAATTTTCACTTTCACTTCTGCTTTGTCATCCTTTTTCGATACTTCTTCTAGCTTTTCAAATTTAAAGTTCTTTGTAATTGCACTTAGCATTGCTTTTGCCTCAGCATCATCTGTTTTTTCATTTAGTTTATTAAATTCCTTGTCACTCTCAACAAATGTACGAGCTTTTTCTATATCACCTTTTTGTATCGCTGTTAAAAATTCTTCTGTAGTATCTTTCGGATTTGCACACCCTGCTAAAACACCTGCTGTTAATCCTACTACCATCATTAATAGCAATAATTTCTTTATCTTTTGCACGCTCATTCTCCTCTTATCTTTTCTAGTAAGTCAGCATCATACAATATTATGAAACTGACATTACAAACATTTTTTAGTATAGCATTTATATGATTCGTTTTCTATTAATTCCCAAAAGATAAAGGGCCTTGCAGCATTCCTACAAGGCCCTCTTCTATCAATCTGTATCCGTAGCACAAATGAACCACATTTTCTGTTCCCTACTATCTAACACCATCCAAGTAGCATCCCATGCAACATCGTAAAACCAATCTGTCCAAGGGCAATAGCTTTCGAACACTTTAATATCTTCATAGCGATCTTGGAACATATATTGACATACATTCACTGCTAATTGTTTTGCGATAACTGGTGGTTCCTTAAATCCTTCATATGCTCCGCCCGACAAAATTTGAGCGGCAATGCTACCATCAAGCATGACTGCCCATCGCTCTTTAAAATGCAACTTATATTTTTCTGACGTATGTATTTTTAACTCTTCTAAGCTATTGATTATATCTAAAGAGTTAAAGATTCTTCTAAAGAAGTGCTCGTGTCCATCTTTCCAATATGGTATTTCTTTGAAAAAATTTTCGTTATGTACTTTAAAACAGCTTATAACCGCTCCGCCATTTACGTTTTGTTCCTTAAATGTATGTATGAGTTTCTCAATAGATGAGTCATTCGTTTCTATTTTTTCAAACGTTCCTGCTTTCCATCTCATAACGCCCACTACTCTCTATTAAAAATTTGTTTCTTCATTATAAATAGCAAAATAAAAACCAGCAACTTTAAGGTTGCTGGCTTATCTCTTATTCATATTCGAAAAAACAATAACAACTGCTCCAATTATATAATGCCCTGCTACCATCCACATAGTCCGATCAAAGATTATAAGCGATAACCAAAGCGATATATTAATAGCAGCAAATAATACATATAAAATGAAGTCCCTCTTTTGTAGTGCTTCTCTATTCATCAAAATATAAATTGCACCGATTGGCGGAAGGATGAAGCAAAGGAAAAAGACAAATATTTTTCTTAACGACCACGGATACGAAGTTACTGTCTGCATATGAATCCCCTTTTCATCACAATACCTGCTTCGACATCGGCCTCACTACCCTATATTCATCACTATAAGCTTCCTTTATGATTAAAGGCGGGTAATCACTTTTTTCTTCCTCAATCATTGTAAATACTTCTGTTTTCTCTTGTAATGTATTAGATTCTCTATTTTTAGTAGGTTTTCTACTTGTTTTAATTTTCTTTGTTACTTCGCCAAGTTTTTGCCCAACTTCTTCTACTTTGGCTGGTTCATTCGTAACATAGTATTCTTGTTTGTCCCATACTAATATAGGTGGCACTTGTTCTCTTTTGTTACATATTATATAAGTAGTACTAGCTACAAGTAGTAGACAAGTTAATAAATAGAAGATAGTTTTTTTATTCATATACTACACTCCTTATCTATCATTTCATTGGATTATATAATATAATCCATTTATAGTAAATGGATTTAGTGGTAATTTTTAGGTTAAACAATAAAGAAAAACCTTACCGAAGTAAGGTTCCGTTTTTACACTCTATAGTGACTGACTTATTAAAACGATCATTACAATAATCGCTATAAGCATAACAACTAAACAGGCGATTAATTTATAAAATCCTCGTTTCGTTAACGTCCCGCCTTGAACGTCTTTACGAATAAATAAGAATACAGCTAAAAATAATACAAGCCCAATGCCAAAAGCATACATCATTTGCATATGTTAATCTTCCTTTCTCTCTTCCATCTTAATATCTTTTTGCCAAAACAACAAATGAGATAAAGACGGTACTCATCGTAAGTGCCATAAGTATATTCAATAATTCAGTAGCAGATAGTGTAAGTATTTTTAAGTTTAAGCCGATAGAGAAAAGAAGATAATATGCTGTTAACGCAAAAAAGGTTACAAACATTCCTTTATAACGAATAAGTTTCATTCGCTCATCTTTTTCTTTAAATTGTGGGTGCAAGTAACTAAGGCAGAAACACATAATCATCATTGCAAGTAACGTATAAGTAGGACTTGGCGGTGCAGAATGCGTCATTATACCTGTTAATATCATAAATCCACTCATAAATAGAAAAATAATCCCCATAATTACAAAGTACTTTTGTGAATAGTTCATTCTTATTCCCCCTCTTCTTTTCCTTCATAAATAAATACATGTTCTATTGTTGTCTGAAATGTTTTCGCTATTTCAAATGCTAGCGGAAGTGATGGATCGTATTTCCCTTTTTCAATTGAGATAATGGTTTGTCTGGAAACTCCAAGTTTCTCAGCCAACTTTTCTTGAGATAGTCCAAATTTTTTTCGGTATTCGACCATTTTATTTTCCAAGGAAATTTCTCCCTCCTTCCATATACCGAGTATATATGTAAAGGAAACTTTACGTCAAGTTCCCTTTACATATATTTTGATTATTATTCACGCTATTTATATAGAAGAAACTTTTTTCAATTTCAGCACGTCTATTTTGAAGCGAAACACGGAACACTGTAAATAACTGTTACTATATCTCCTCACTTCTTTTTTAAAAATTTAATATCTCCATATTTGTTTTACCCTTTTAAAACATTTCATTTATTTCTTTATTTCACGAAATACGTTATTTGTTTTACGGTGTTTTTCGTCATATTTATAGAAACTAACTGTTTATGAAGCATTTTTTATGTTTAGCAACTTTTTTTGTAGAAATCCTTCACTTTCCTTTCAATATTTAACACTATCTAAATAAAGTTTACGATAAATTCATAATTTTTTATTTTTTATACTATATTCCGTTATATTGTTGTATAATATCTATGAAAGCGCTTATTATTTCAATATACATAATTCAAACTGATTTTATCGAAACATTCTAACTATTATACCTATATTTAAATGCAACAATTATAGCTATTAGTATAGGCATACCAAATATATCCACCCCATTTTTCTGTAAAATTACTTTATAACATGAAAGATTAACTTGGGTGATAAGTTATTGTGAATGTTTTTTTACAAAACAGATAAGTAATAGTGTTTGGTATTATGTAAATTATTGTAATAACATAAGAGTAAAGAAAACATTTACATTGATTATTGATTCATTACTTATTGAAAAAGAGCAAAATGCACCTTTGTATGGAAAAGGATTATATGCATTGGGAGGTTTAAACAAATGACGAGGAAGAATACAACGACAAACCCTTGGGCCAAGTTCCACGGTCCGAACCTTGGTTATGTTATTGAACAGTATGATCTTTACGTAACTGGAGCAGGTTCTGTTGATCCGGAATTACAAGAGCTTTTTGAAATTTTTGGAGCTCCTTCGTTTCAAGATGATGTCGTAACAGGGGACAACACAGCAACACATTTTTCTCCTCAAAACACAGGTAACATTGAAAAAATTCTTAAAGTCGTTCAACTAGTTGAGCAGATTCGTTCTTTCGGGCACACGTTGGCTCACATCAACCCGATGGAAGATGCTGCAAATGGACAATCTCTTCTTGAGAAAGCAATGAGCGAACTGAGCGATGCTGACTTGAAAGCGATTCCAGCGAAAACAGTATGGCCAGATGCACCAGAAGGTATTCACACTGCACTTGATGTAATTCATAGATTAAAAGACGTTTATACAAAATCTTTAGCTTATGAATTTTCTCATATACAAGATAGTGAAGAACGCGCGTGGTTGCATCAAATGGTGGAATCAAATTCATTGCGTCAACCACTATCAAATAAAAAACGAACTGCTCTTTTAAAACGTTTAACAGCTGTTGAAGGTTTCGAGCAATTCTTGCATAAAACATTCGTTGGGCAAAAACGTTTCTCTATCGAGGGCGTTGATATGCTTGTACCTGTTTTAGATGAAATTGTTCTAGAAGGTGCTAAAAACGGCGTTGAGGATGTCATGATTGGTATGGCTCACCGCGGTCGCCTAAGCGTACTTGCTCACGTATTAGAAAAACCATATAGCCACATGTTTGCTGAGTTCAAACATGCAAAAATAGAAGGCGCAGTGGCTAATTCTGGCTGGACTGGCGATGTGAAATACCACCTAGGTAGAGAACAAGTCGTTAGTAACGAAGAAGTTAGCACTCGCGTGACATTAGCAAATAACCCGAGTCATCTTGAGTTCGTGAATCCTGTAGTAGAAGGTTTCGCACGTGCTGCTCAAGAGAATCGTAAAAAATCTGGTCTTCCAGATCAAGATACTTCAAAATCATTCGTAATTTTAGTTCATGGTGATGCTGCATTCCCTGGTCAAGGTATTGTATCTGAGACACTCAACTTAAGCAGATTGAACGCGTATCAAACAGGCGGAACGATTCATGTTATCGCAAACAATGCAGTTGGTTTTACGACTGATAGCTATGATTCTCGTTCTACGAAATATTCTAGTGACCTTGCAAAAGGTTTCGATATTCCGATTGTTCACGTGAACGCTGATGATCCGGAAGCTTGTCTTGCAACTGCTAACCTTGCGATTCAATATCGCATGTTGTTCAAAAAAGATTTCTTAATCGATTTAATTGGTTACCGCCGCTACGGTCATAACGAAATGGATGATCCAGCAGTTACGCAACCACAAGTGTACAAAAAAATTAAAAACCATCCAACTGTAAGGGCAATTTATGCAGATCAATTACAAGCTGCTGGTGTTCTAAATGCAGATGAGGTTGAAACAATTACACAGTTTACACAAGAGCAATTAAAATCCGACTATGCACAAGTACCACCAGCTGATACGAGCGACGCAACAATTCACGTTAAAGTACCAGATGTTGTTGCAAAAGGTATTCAACCAATTGATACTGGTGTTGAGATTGACTCACTTCGTGCAATTAATGAAGGTCTACTATCTTGGCCAGAAGGATTTAACGTATATCCGAAAGTGAAGAAAATTCTTGAGCGCCGTAAAGATGCTCTTGAAGAGAACGGTAAAATTGAATGGGCACTTGCTGAATCGTTAGCATTCGCTTCTATTTTACAAGAAGGTACGCCAATTCGTTTAACTGGTCAAGATTCACAGCGTGGTACATTCGCACACCGTCATATCGTATTACACGATACTGATACAAATGAAACATATTCACCGTTACATCGCTTACCAAACATTAATGCATCGTTCTCTGTTCATAACAGTCCGTTATCAGAGGCTGCTGTTGTTGGTTACGAATATGGTTATAACGTATTCGCTCCAGAAACTCTTGTTATGTGGGAAGCGCAATATGGTGACTTCTCAAATACTGCGCAAGCATTATTTGATCAATATGTTTCAGCTGGAAGAGCAAAATGGGGTCAAAAATCTGGCTTAGTTCTTCTATTACCACACGGTTATGAAGGTCAAGGACCAGAGCACTCTAGTGCACGTCCAGAGCGTTTCTTACAGTTAGCTGCTGAGAATAACTGGACAGTTGCAAACTTAACGAGCGCGGCTCAATACTTCCATATCCTGCGTCGTCAAGCATCTATCTTAGGAACAGAAGCTGTTCGACCATTAGTATTGATGACGCCGAAGAGTTTATTACGTCACCCACTTACGCTTTCAACTGCTAGTCAGTTAAGCGAAGGACGTTTCCAACCTGCTTTAGAACAAGAAAACCTTGGCATGAAACCAAATAAAGTAAAACGTCTTGTTTTAAGCACAGGTAAAATGGCGATTGACTTAGCAGCAGAAATCGAGTCGGGTAAACATGAGTACAACTTAGACGAAGTTCATGTCGTTCGTATTGAGCAATTGTACCCATTCCCTGCTGAGAAAGTTCAATCTATTATTAAACGCTTTAAAAATTTAGAAGAAATCATTTGGGTTCAAGAAGAACCTCGTAATATGGGCGCATGGCATTACATGGCTCCAATTCTGTTCGAACTTGCTGGAGATAAAGTGAAAACAGGCTACATTGGACGTCCTGATCGCTCTAGTCCATCTGGCGGCGATCCATTCGCTCACAAAGCTGAGCAAGAGCTAATTGTTGCACATGCTTTAGATGTGAAGTATAACTTCCGTCAAGATAAACAAGAAATTGAAGTTTACAGCAACTAAAAAGTAACAATGAAGGTTTCTAGCTTGTTCCTTGGGCAGAATATCTGCCCAAGGCCAGGCTAACAAATGGAGATTACCGAAGACAAAAGAAGAAAAAACACACCGTTAGGCAAATAAGGGGAGGACATTTAAAATGATCGAAATTAAAGTACCTGAGCTTGCAGAATCTATTACTGAAGGAACTATTTCACAATGGCTTATCAACGTAGGCGACAAAGTTGAGAAAGGTGGCAGCGTTGTTGAGCTTGAAACTGATAAAGTCAATGTAGAAATCATTGCAGAAGATTCAGGTATTGTATCGAAGTTACTAGGCGAACCTGGGGATACAGTTGAAGTTGGCGCAACTATCGCAATTTTAGATGCTAATGGAGCACCAGTTGCAGTAAGTACACCTGCACCGGCTGCTGAGCAACCAAAACAAGAAACAGCTGAAGCACCGAAAGCTGCAGCACCAAATGCTGAGCAAACTGCAACACTACAAGGGTTACCAAATACAAACCGTCCTATCGCATCACCAGCTGCTAGAAAGATGGCTCGTGAATTAGGAATCGACTTAAACGACGTACGTAGTACAGATCCACTTGGACGCGTGAGACCACATGATGTACAAGCTCATGCTGCAGCACCAAAAGAAGCACCAGCTGCTCCAAAGAGTCCAGCTCCTGCTCCAGTTGCAAAAACGGAATTCGAAAAACCAGTTGAGCGCGTGAAAATGTCCCGCCGCCGTCAAACAATTGCAAAACGTCTTGTAGAAGTTCAACAAACATCTGCAATGTTAACAACATTTAACGAAGTTGATATGAGTGCGATCATGGAATTACGTAAAGAACGCAAAGATGCTTTCGAGAAAAAACATGATGTACGTCTTGGCTTCATGTCATTCTTCACAAAAGCAGTTGTTGCAGCATTAAAACAATTCCCATTATTAAATGCTGAAATTCAAGGTGACGAGCTTATCATTAAAAAATTCTATGATATCGGTATTGCAGTAGCAGCTCCAGATGGATTAGTTGTTCCAGTTGTACGCGATGCTAACCAATTAAACTTCGCTGAAATCGAAAGCGAAATTCGTGAATTAGGTAAAAAAGCACGCGATAACAAACTTTCATTAAAAGAACTACAAGGTGGTACATTTACAATTACAAACGGTGGTGTATTCGGTTCTCTAATGTCAACACCGATCCTAAATAGCCCTCAAGTTGGTATTTTAGGAATGCATAAAATCCAAGTACGCCCAGTTGCAATTGATAACGAGCGTATGGAAAACCGCCCAATGATGTACATTGCTTTATCTTACGATCACCGTATTGTTGATGGTAAAGAAGCAGTTAGCTTCCTTGTTGCTGTTAAAGATATGCTTGAAGATCCAAAGTCATTATTATTAGAAGGTTGATAGATTAAAAATCTATTAAAGGCTGTAGAATGAATCATTCTACAGCCTTTTTTTATTGTGTTCATACGGGACAAATTTCATGACATAAAGTAATAATGTATGCCTAAACGTAAGGAGGATTAAAATGAATAACCTTCCAATTCATGCAAAACTTAAAGTAAATAAGGATACTTTCTTCCTCCCCGATTCAAACGGGGGTGTCTATTTTCGAAATAACGCCAGTTCATTTCGCATGGACGGTGATGGAATTTATGACTGGATTGAAAAATTAATGCCAATGTTTAACGGAAATTATTCTTTAGCAGAAATAACCGATGGCCTCCCTCTCCCCTATCAAAATCGGGTATTTGAAATTGGAGAGATTTTATATGAAAATGGTTTCGTTCGCGATGCAAATCAAGATGCACCTCATGAATTAAACAGTACATTACTCGACAGATATGCTTCGCAAATTGAATTTTTAGAAGCCGATTCTCATTCAGGTGCTTTAAAATTCGAAACGTACCGCGGAGCAAATGTCCTTGTACTTGGTTCTGGGGATATGCTCACTTCCTTAGTTTCTTCTTTATTAGAATCTGGTTTACCTATATTTCATTACCTCGTTACAGATCGAGATGAAACAAACTATGACAGAATACATGAGCTAATAGAACGTGCATATGAAGTTGATAACAGTGTACTCCTTCAAGAAATCGATACTACAATTGACCGTCCCTTACATGAAGTATTCGAACCTTTTGATTGGATTTTATATGTTTCTCAAAATGGAGACATTGACGGTTTAAAAACAGTTCACACTATTTGTAGAGAAACGAAAAAGAATTTTATACCAGCTATTTGTTTATCAACACTCGGTATAGCTGGACCTGTCGTAATGGAAAACCGTGATGAATGCTGGGAATCCGCATGGCATCGGCTACATGAAACGACTTTGCAAAATGAAAATTCATCGGATTCCTTCTCACAAATTACATCTGCCATGTTAGCAAATGTAATCGTTTTTGAATTGTTTAAACATGTCGCGGATGATTCTTATCGTGAAAAAGAATCACAATTCTTTTTATTAAACTATGAAACACTTGAAGGAACGTGGCATCCTTTTATAAAACACCCTCTTGCAACTGATGAAAGTTTTACAATTGATACGATAGAAAATCTTTCTGAAAAACTTGAGTATCGGTATGGCCAACATACTTCAACTGATATATTCCGCTTTTTCGACTCATTAACTTCTAAAGAAGCCGGTATATTCCATGTATGGGATGAACAAGATTCATATCAATTACCGTTATCACAGTGCTATATTCAAGTAGCCACTCCACTATCAGATGGCCCAGCTCCCCTTCTGCCTCTTATGACTTGCAGTGGATTGACTCATAATGAAGCACGCCGAGAAGCTGGTTTAACAGGGATTGAAACATATGTAGCAGAAATCATTCACCGCCTTATTCCTGAACATAACGATATCGGTATCGGTGCTGGAGAAACGATGACAGAAGGATTTTACCGGGCACTACAACAACATTTAAACAATAAATTGTATGAACGGCAGTCACATATGCTAGAAGAACTTACAACGATTGATTTAACTGATATTCACGATAAACATTGTAGATTTTATTACGATGCTCTTGCTACAATTCATGAAACACCTAAAATTGCAATGAGTGAAGAGATTCTCAGTTTTCCAGTCATTTGGGTTGGTATAAATGATAGATGGTACGGTGCATCTAATATTAATATGACGTTAGCCTTACGGAACGCACTACAACTATCACTGCTCCACATTCAAAGTGAAGAGACTCCTTACAGAGCTAATATCTTGCCTGAATCATCTATTATTTTATATGACACGGATTCTTTTAGAGTGGAAATACAAGCGGAAGAAGAAATTCCAAGTGTGCAATCTTTACAGCTTGCCTTACAGCATTTAGAAGAACATAATTTTTATCCCTTCGTGTTTGATTTAGCAATCGAACCATTTTTGAAAGAAAACTTAGACGGTGTGTATGGGGTATTAATTGCAAAGGAGGACGGTCTATGACTCAAAATATATTGCTTATAGGAGATGGCCTTCTTGCAGACTATGTACATGATCAATTATGCAAACAATATTCCATCATTCGTCAGCATACCCTTCCAGAAGTACTTCCTGAAAATATTCATCTCGCTCTCGTATTACATGACGGATCTCCTTCTACTATTCATCATGACGCTGAGCTAATTTTTCGGTCAAATCATATTCCATGGCTACGTGGTTTTACTTCATTTGGCGAAGGTATTATCGGTCCTTACATTCATCCTCTTACGCCCGGATGTTCCCATTGTTCTGATGGACGCCGTTTTATCGCTGGCTTTGACCAAAAAGAAATGTGGGAACTACAGCGGAAATATGCCTTTAAAGCAGATGATGTAACGAGGCGTGATGTACGTGCCACCCAAAATGGAATGTTACAAATGTGCCATCTTATTTGCGCAGAAACAGAAAAAATATTAACTAATAACCATTCTTCTTTAGAAAATGAACTTATTTTACTAAACTTACAAACATTACAATGTACGCGACATTCTTTTCTTCCAGATCCTCTCTGTCCTGTATGTAGTAATTTACCTAATGATACTGCGGATGCGGCGGAAATTTCTTTACAACCGAGTTTAAAAGTAAGCACCGAAACGTATCGCTGCCGTTCCATTCATGAATTAAACACATTTTTAACGAGAGACTATTTAGATTATCGGGTCGGTATGTTGAACGGCAAAATGCAGCATTCATTATTACCATTCGCTGACGTCATTATAAACATGCCATTAATGTTCGGAAATGAAGGTGTTGCAGGCCGAACTCATTCATTTGCAGTGAGTGAAGCAACTGCTATTTTAGAAGGTTTAGAACGATATTGCGGGATGTCGCCTCGCGGGAAAAAGACAAATGTGCATGGTAGTTTTCATGATTTAGAGGAACACGCACTAAATCCCCTCTCGCTCGGTGTACATACAAATGAACATTACAATCGTGATAATTTTCCATTTAAACCGTTTGATCCTGATTATGAGCAAAACTGGGTATGGGGATATTCTTTATCACAAAACAGACCGCTTTTAGTTCCTGAATCAATTGCTTATTATAGCCTCGGTCATCGAGACGCTTTCGTGTATGAAACATCAAATGGATGTGCAATTGGCGGTAGTTTAGAAGAAGCGATTTTTCACGGCATTTTAGAAATTGTAGAGCGTGATGCCTTCTTACTCACTTGGTATGCAGAATTACCTCTTCCCCGCCTTGATCTGAGTTCAGCAAATGATACAGAATTACAATTAATGATTCAGCGGTTACGTACGATTACCGGATATGAATTACACGCTTTTAACGCGACGATGGAACACGGCATCCCTAGCTTATGGGTAATTGCAAAAAATACGCGTGAAAATGGAATGAACGTTGTTTGTGCGGGAGGCGCTCATTTAGATCCTATTCGAGCCTTAAAAAGCGCTATTCAAGAAATAGCAGGCATGTTACTTATAACAGACGATGAGCTCGAGCACAAAAGAGAATACTACGAAAAATGCTTACAAGATCCTTATTTCGTTAATAAAATGGAAGACCATAGTATGCTGTATGGATTGAAAGAAACGGAAGAACGTCTTCACTTCCTTTTACGAGAAGATGCACCGGTGCAAATGTTCCAAGAAATGAATGTATCACAATCATTTGATATGGATTTAACATCCGATCTCCACCAACTTTTAAATCGTTTGCATCAATCTGACCTTGAAGTAATCGTTGTAGATCAAACCGTTCCCCTTATAGAAAAGAACGGACTACACTGTGTAAAAGTTATTATTCCAGGTATGTTACCGATGACGTTCGGACACCATCTTACTCGGGTTACAGGACTGGACCGGGTATATACCATACCGATGACACTTGGATATACAGACGAACCTTTAACAAATGAAAAATTAAATCCACATCCACATCCGTTTCCATAGTAAAGGAGGGATTTCATGCAGCTAAATACTTTTTTACATCATCTCCATTTCTCTATCGATGAAATTATGCCGAATCATGAGGTGGACTGGAAAGACGCACCGCTTCCTTATAAATTATATCGAAATGTACCTACCATCCCGCTCTCCTTAGAAATCCCGTTATCTTTATCGAACTCTTCTACTACACCTACTCTAAATGAGATTGGTCACTACCTTTGGTATTCATTTGGTGTAACACAATTATGTCAGCTAAATAGCGAGAGAAATGTATTACGTAGATCCATTCCTTCAGGCGGTGCTTTATATCCGAATGAATTGTATATCTATTTAAAGATTGACGATTATCCAGACGGCATTTACCATTATGACGCCGCGCATCACCGGCTTATTTTACTTCGCGAAGGAAATTTCGATTCTTATTTAGCAGACGCACTCGGTAATCGCTGTAATATACATGATTGTTTCGGTGCCGCATTCGTATCCACTATGTTTTGGAAAAACTTCTTTAAATACAATAACTTTTCATATCGCCTTCAAGGATTAGATAGCGGGGTTCTCATTGGACAATTACTAGAATGTGCAAAACAGTTCGGTTATACGAACGGCGTATACTTTCAATTTCTAGACCGTGCACTGAACCATTTACTCGGATTATCAGAAGGCGAAGAAAGTGTGTATGCCGTTATTCCTTTAAGTACAGAGCTAGAAACTAATTGGTTTCACAATGATTACCGTGAAAATAAAACAGTTACTTCTCATGAGTTGTTGCAACAAATTCCGCCGCTCGCACATGAACATTTCGTTCGCTCAAAACATGTAGATGAATATCCGATGATAACAAAAATAAATGAAGCTTCTATGATCGAATCGACAGCACACTTCCAAACACTAGCTCATGAAGAGCACTATCAATATCATGAGCATGCTGTACAACTGCCGAAAGTAGAGCGTTTATCTTATGATTTCTTGCAACTTTGCAGAAAACGGTATTCCCCTGATGCTGACTTTACTTTAACGAAATGGGATGCAGCCGAGCTCGCTACTTTACTACAAGAAGCGAGTCTCTCCTTCCCCTATTACAACGATCTTGACGGTAAGTATACAAATGAAAATACAAGCGTCTCCTTATATGGATGTTTTTATAACGTGAAAAATATTAAAAACGGGGCTTACGCTTATAACAGTAAAACACATTCCATACAACCAATTCGATATGGAGACCTTCGCTACCCACTTCAGTCTAGTATGACGATGGATAACGTGAACCTTTTTCAAGTACCACTTTGCTTACATGTAGTCGGAAAGAAAGATTACTATACAAATGCATTAGGCTATAGAGGATACCGCATTCACCAAATGGAAGCTGGTATACTCGTTCATAAACTCGTTTTTGCTGCAACTGCTATGGGGATGGGCGGGCATCCGTTACTAAGTTTTGATACAAATTCATGTGATCAATTGTACGGTATTGATGCTGGGAATGAAACATCTCTTATTCAAGTTCCAGTTGGGGCATATCGGGCGCGGAATTGGTTAAAAGGGGCTTTGCATTGTTAGAAGCACGCCGATGGACAGCGTGCTTTTTTACTAGATTAACTTAAAAATACTCTTAATTTGTCTAGCAAATAACCAATTTTTCGTACCGTAGTTATCATTTAAACTATCTAAATTGATAGATTGTCCGTTAGCAAACTTTAATTCTAACGTAGTATTTTTGTCATTTGTTTTTAAGTTACTATTTGTAATGGCATCATACTTTAATTTTTCAATCTCAACATATTCGTCTTTTTCTTGTCCAATCACGACATGGTCTTGGAAGAAGAAAAATACTTCTACTTTTTTACCGAAACAAAATACATTTTTCGTATAAATTAATGTCGCGTTATCAAGTCCGACACATACTTCTTTCATTTCTTCCACAACGTGTCCAAAGTCTTCTTCATGTCTTGCATTTGATTCAGCAATCCATTCTTCGATTGTTTTCATGTTAATTGCCATACTGCGCCCCCTGGTTCGTTCATTGCTTCGTTTAAAAAATAAATACTATATGAAAATATAAGCGATACGTAATATGTTTTCAAGGGGGCACGGTATATTCAAAATAAAGTGAAACTTTATTTACTCCCTCATTGTAAAAAAAATAGCACTTTAAAAAGTGCTATTCCGCTCTCCTTGCCGCTTGCTGAATTGGATCCCAAACGCTGTTATATGGTGGGGCATAACTTAAGTCGACATCTTCTAAATCGTGAATACTCATTTTATTGAAAAGTGCCATTGCAATTACATCAATCCGTTTATCTACGCCTTCTTCTCCAATTACTTGCCCGCCCAATAATTGTTTCGTATCGGATCGATATAGTAATTTCAAGTAAAGTGGTTTCGCATTTGGATAATAGCCCGCCATATTAGTCGAATCTACTTTGACTGTTTTATACGGGATGTGTAGCCCTTTCGCTTCTTTTTCATTTAATCCTGTTCTTGCAAGCGTCAAATCCATAAATTTAATAATGCCTGTACCTAACGTACCTTTAAATGCTCTTCGTTTATCCAGCATATTCAGTCCAGCAAGTCGGCCTTGTTTATTGGCAGTCGTTCCGAGCGGGATATGATCATGAATTTCCTTTATAACGTGGTAATGTGTTGCGCAATCACCAGCTGCATATACGTCTTGCACATTCGTTTGCATATATGCATTTACTTCAATTGCCCCTTTATGATTCTTACGTATATTTGTCCCTTCAAGAAAATCAGTATTTGGCTTCACTCCTACCGACACTAAAACAAGATCTGCTTTATACGTACCTTTATCCGTTTCAATTGCTTCTACTCGTTCATTCCCTTTAAACGCTTTTACATTTTCATTCGTTAAAATTTCAATATGATGCTTATCTGCTTCTTTATGTATGTACTCTGCCATATCTGCATCATAAATCGTACCGATATGATCATTTCGCTCAATCATTCTTACTTTCTTACCAAGTTCGACGAATGTTTCTGCCATCTCCAGTCCGATTGCGCCACCGCCAATAATCGTTACATCTTCAACTTTATTCGTTTCTAGCGTTTTTAATATGCGCTCAGCATCAGGAATTGTTTTTAAAAGATGAACGCCTTGTAATTCTCGTCCTTCCCATTCTGGCATAACAGGACGCACTCCAGTCGCAATTAACAATCGATCATATGGAAATTCAAAGACATCCTTCGTCTTCGTATGCTCTGCGTATACCATTTTCTTTTCCGTATCTACTTTCGTTACTTCATGTCGTACTTTCGCATCAATTCCGTATTTATCACGAAACGTCTTTACATTACGCGCGATTAACTTTTCCGTTGAAGCGATAGCACCACTAATGACATACGGTAACCCACACTGTGCGTACGAATAAATTTCACCTTTTTCTAGCGTCACAACATTTGCATTTTCATCGTTTCTAACAATTTGCATAGCTGCACTCATACCAGCTGCATCTCCGCCAATAATGACATAGTTCACTTTACCACTCCTTCTTTTTTACATACTCTTTACGTTTTCCATATTTTATAAAAATAACACCTACCTCCATTGTAAAGAAAGAGAATTTTATCTTCAAATTTGGTGCACAAACTTATGTATGAATAGGTAACTGTCGTGTCTTATAAACAACATGTTTAATATGCTATAACAGTTACTATTGAAAGTAGGTGAAATATATGTGCGCCGGCCTTCTCGCCCAGCTTCCAGATGAACCGCAAGAACCAAAAGAACCGAAACCCGCCGTCTCACTTGACCAAGAATTTTCCATTAATGCAACAATATATAGCGCTCGTGCTTGGTTATCTAACGATGATACGTTTGCGCAAGATATTTGGAAAGCTACCCAATTCGCTTCAGCATCACATGCTGGCAAGTCCATCTTTCCAGTCGGTTCTGTTAAAATTATAAACTTCTCTGATGATACAATTACTGTTACTGCTTCACCAGAATCAGATCATGCGCTCAAAATAGTCGTACCACCCCATTCCGAGGCTGCCCTAACGTCTGGTCCTTTATCACATATACAAGCTAGTACATCAGGAGGATCAAGTAAAGTCACATTTCTCTTTCATATCTTTTTCTCAAGGGATCCTGGTCCAGCTAAATAACGATAGAAAAGGTACAGCAATATACACTGTACCTTTTTCAAGTGCCTATTCTCTTGATTTGATTAGTTCAATATTATAAGTTTCGATATCTGTTAACTTTCCTTTAAAATAAGGATTTTCTCTATACCAAGACTGTTTTGCAAAATACGCTTGCATATCTTTCGTTTGAAAAATATGTCCATGCCTTGCATATATTTCATTTCTAGCAATTTTCAACTGCTCTTTCGATAAATATGTTAAATCTGCGCTCGTTAATTTTCGAATATCACTATCAGGAAAGATGAAACCATTATATACATACCCAGTCGCGGGCGTTGGAGTAACATTATAAACAACTGTTTTTTCTGTATTTTTCTTTTGGAACGGAAGATTATAAGACAAAAGTGCCGTTACCGTCTCTACTTGTGTCGTTTCCCGTCCACTTTCTCCATTTCGTTCTAAATAAATCGTCGCACTTCCATCAGTCGCTACAGGCCCCCATGTAATTTCTTCTCCTGCCAGCGCTGTAACCGGTTTTTGATTTACGTACAATGTTGCACCAGGCGCGTTCGTTTGAACTGTAATATATTGACCTTGCAACGTTAAATCTATCGTTACGTTATTTTGGCTTTGTTTCATAAGTACAACCTTTTCCTCACGAGATAATTTTACATAGTCATTTTTATAATCTGATTGAAACACTTGATTTCCCGGAAGAAATGGCCCATATTGCTTCTCAAACTTTTTGTCATCTGTCTTATCAATTTCTTTTCCGTTCATTTTTAACGATACGCCTTTTTCATTTGTAAGCAAAGTTGTATAGTACGTCTTCGCTTTCAATTTATATCGATCAAATATAAAGAAATACTTTCCGTCTTTCGTTAATGAAAAATCAGCTCTTTCTATTCCATCCCGTTGTTTTTCACCTTGTCTCAAATATCCTTTTAATTCATTTACGTAAGATGGATTTTCTTTTATATATGAAAATAGAGGTGTTAAACTCTCTCTCGTTATCATAACCGATGGATCATCTGCCGTAACGATCTCAGCTAATTTCTCTCCGTCCCTCTCTTGTAAAATCGTAATCATCCGGTCTACTTGTGCCACCTGCGTATAATACGATACTCCGTACAAATACAATCCAATAATCGCTATAACAAATAGTGCTAACAGTGTAATGCCAACTTTTGTACCACCGCTCATGTTCTTCTTTACTACAGGACGTCCCCTCTTCGACCCGCAGTTTTGACAAAATTGCACACCATCTTCAAACTGAGCTCCGCACTTTGTACATACATTCATTCAGTCAACCACCTTTTCATTAGAAGCCAGTTATTCCCTTTGTTAAGGCTTGAATTATCGTACTAATGTAAGACCAAAGTACAATGAACGTTGCAATTCCAATTAAAACATTTGCAATAATAAGTGTGTAAACGAGATCTAATCCGCCATTGTCTAGCTTTAATACGGCTACAGTTATACTAATCCCTATATAAGTTGCAGCTACGGATAATAATATAGGTAAGAAAAAGATTAATAAGAAACTAAAAAGAAAAGAAAGGACTAATATGACAATAGTCGGCGTCGCTATCGTTCCCCATATACCAAATACTTCAAGAAACGAAAAAGAGGATTTCATCATCTTACCACTTACAAAAATAATAAATCCGACAAATAAAGTTAAAATTAATAAAAAGAAAAAGACCGTTATAGATTCTCCAAAAAACGTGGGAGTAGATATATCTGGTGCAAATGTTCTCGTAACTGCTGATGCTGCACTCATCATTCTATAAAAAATACATGCTCCTAAAAAACAAATAAGAACAAGACTTACAATTCCATTTCGCACTTCAATAGCGCCGCTTTTCATAATCGCTGTGGGTGCTTGTAATGCATGTTTAAAAAATTGAAAATAGCCGCTCGCGAACCGCTTCGCTTGCTCTACCGTTTCATTTGGCCGAGCTTCCTTTGCTTGTGCCGCACGTACTTGTTCCGGCCCTTCTTCTTGGCCACTACTTGCCACTACTTCTTCCGTTAACGAATGTCCACAATTCCCGCAAAACTTTGCCTCCGCTGCATTTTCTGTATGACATGACGGACATTTCATTCTCTTATCCCTCCTTAAGCATATACCTTATAGGGTGTTACAAGTTCAATATATGACTTTGGACATAAAACATGACTACAAGAAAAAGATTCTGAAATCCTTCTTCCGAAAGAAAATATATGTGCTAGTAATCTTGAAAAAAAATGCTATTATGAAACAGAATAAATAATATTTTTAACAGATTGGATGACTGGCAATGGAATTGGTAAACTCAATTTTTCAAATACTCCTTACAAGCGTAATCCAATTATTATCTTTAATTGGCGTTATCATTGTAATTGGATTTCTATTAGGCTATTTAGAATCTCTCACACGGATGTATTGGTCGAGAGCTTTCGGAAGAAAAGGATTCCTATTAACGGCTTGGATTGGTGTTCCTATTCACGAACTTGGACATGCCATTATGTGCGTACTGTTCCGTCATAAAATTGTGGCGACTCAGTTCTTCCCGACAGATACAAGCCAAGGCGCTTTAGGCTACGTACAACATCAATACAATCAAAAAAGTGTGTATCAACGGATTGGGAATTTCTTCATCGGCATTGGGCCTATTATTTCTGGTATTACTGCACTAATCCTTTTAATGCGCTATTTCGTACCAGAATCATATTTTTTATTTAATACAACTCTCGAAAAAACGATTGCTTCTACTTCTATTAATATAGAAATGATCCAAAACATGCTCTTGTCGACGTTTGTATTATTGAAAAGCTTATTTACAATCGGTAATTTATTGAATCCTTCCTTTTGGTTATTTTTATTTATCGCCATTTGCATTTCCGCACATATCGCTTTAAGTAAACCAGACATTAAAGGATCAATAGACGGGGTTATCGTCATGTTTATCGTTTTATTTTTATTCAACATAATAGCAGGACTGTTTCAATACGACAGTAATCAGCTAATTGGACAGGTTATGAAATATAATATGTATCTCATTGCGTTTTCTAGTGTGGCACTGCTGTTCTCTTGTCTTTCTACACTCGTTAGTTTTTCGTTTTATAAAATAAGAAGAGGGCGTTCTTTTTGAACGCCCTCTTCTTGTTAATTATTCCCCTTATAATCACAATGCTCAACAGGCACACGAGCATGCCCTTCTTCATCGGTACACCATGACTGTGATTGGAATGCCAGAAAGATACCAATCCATTCTTCTTCCTTCTCGAAGTGAATGAGTATTCCTCCGTCTTGCCATATGCCATTATCAGCTTTCCATTTCTCTACATTTCCTTGATTCATGTGAATATCATGTATACCGTTTCCTGGTTTGAAATGAAAATAGGAATCTGGTGTATTTTCTTCTGGTCCCCATCTTTCGCCAAATGCGTAAATAATTGCTTTTTCTTCTATCGCTCGTTTTATATAACGTTCTATTTTTTCATTTAAATCATTATCTGCTCCTGCTTTTTCGGGAGGCAAAGGAATCATTTGATTTGAGTCAAATAGATTTCCTCTTACATAATCTAAAGCTACTTTCGGTTCATTGTTTTTTATTTCTGTAAAACCGAATGGTAATGTCGGTAAAATATGAATCGCCTCTGACTTAATATTGTTACTCGCAAAATATAAAACTTCTGACGGATAACTTTGCGATTTTACGTTAATTGCAATACGATAATCTACTTCTGCTTCATCTTGTAAATGAACTTGATAATGAGGAGTTTTCCCTTTTCCCATCTTTGATTGTATAACTGTACCTTTTAACACGCCGTAATTTTTTAAGGGCATACATTTCATCTCCTATTCATCTAGTAGAAGCTTTTCATATTTAAAACATTATCCATTCATAAAAAAAATCCTCCTATGTTAGGAGGATTTTTAATTTCTCAACATATACCAAACAATAACCTCTACCACTACAAGCAAAACCGCACCAAAGATCATTAACGTCGTCTTCTTTAATAGTTCATTTTCACGGTAAGGGATATTACATAAGTAAGCACCTAGTGTAATCCGTGATGGACAAGCGATTGTCGCTACTGATGATGCGGTGTTTTGAAGTGTTGTGACATATTGCCACGGGAGTGCTACGTTTTGTGCGGTTTGCATTTGTAGTTTTATAAACATTGCATTTGATCCTGCGTTACTACCTGTTAAAAATCCACCAATAGCGCCAATAAACGGCGCAACGAAAACGAAAAATGTTCCAAATGTATCACCAGCTGTCTTTGCGAGTAATGAATGCATGCCTGATGCACCCATTAGTTCTGAAATGGCGATAAACATTGTCGTCGTAATCGCAAAAGGAATCCATTGTTTGATCGTTTGTGAGAGTGATTGTTTAATAATATTAGACGGGATGCGGAAGAAAATAATAGTAAATAAGCAAGTCATACCGAGCCAAAATCCTGGTGAATATAGTAACTCTAGTTTGTAAGAGTATGATTTCAAATCAAGAACCGCATATGATCTGAACAAATCATGTAATGCTGGAACGAGGCGAGAAAGTAAAATACAAACTGTTAGAAATATATAAGGGCTAATAATTTTTATAATGGATACTTCTCTCTCCGTTGCAGCCGCATGCTCTGTTATAAGATTTTGCCCACTTTTTCCTTTTAATTTAATGATAAAAAAGCCAAAGGTAATCGTAACGATAGAACTTAATATCCCGGCTAGTTCAACACTTACGTATGCATTAGAAAGATAGATTCCGAGAGAAAATAATAGAAAGAATCCTACTCCTTCTTTCCACTTTTCTATAACCGCTTGCCAGCCGCCAACAACGTGTAAAGAAAGAATAACGAAGTAAGCAAACATCGGAATACTTAATAGCGCTGTATTTGTGCCAAGTGTTGTAAGAGGCATATTTATTAGCTGCGAACCGATAATCGTACCAGTTGCCATTGCCCCCCATGAACTAGCTAGTAAGCCGATAAACGAGAGCAGTACAGCTTGGAACGGTTTATAACCTAATGAAAGAAAAATAGGTGCTGCAACCATGAAGCCGATACCGAATCCACTTACTGATTCAATAAGCGGGCAAATGCCAAAACACATAAGCAGCATTTGTAATAAGCGATCCTGAGTAACTGCTTCTAGAAAGCCTGCCACTTGATCGATGTACCCCATTTTGTTCATGAGGTGAAATAAAAAAATACCGAAAAATAAAACGTACCCGACAATAAAACAAATTAACCATCCTTTAATCGTTGCGTGTACAGTTTCACTTATCCCTAATTGAAACGTTGGCGAGAGTAAAACGATTCCAACAGACACAGCATAAGAAATTAACGAGGACCTTAATGACGTTTGTTTAAATAAAAATAAACAAATGAAAATCATCATAATTGGGATAAGTGCCAACAATATGGCCATGTTATCATCTCATTTCGTTTAAAATACAATTTTTAACTATTATATAACAGATGCTATAATTTTCAATTGTTTTTAAAACAGATTCAAAAAAGGAACCAAACGGCTCCTTTTCATTCACTCCCATTTTCTATTATCCTGAAAAACTGTCTGCTTTCCGACTATTTCTTTCAACACAACAAACACAATGTAAGTACATATTGCTTGCAATATAATATTCCAAAATTTCATTAATGTAAATGAATGAATCCGTAAAAATAATTCGTTTAATAATACAATCGAAACGATACTAAATAATTCTATACTAATCGAAAATAGACATATTTCTAAAATAGACTGTTCTTGAATGCGATTTAAGTTGGAAAAGATGAATACATACCCTAAAAATAGAGCCATTAACTCTATTTTCGTCATGCTAATGAGCCAAGCATATAATGGTACAGTTAAAAATAGATATAGTAATTTACGTCTTAGCATGCCTTCTCCCCCTCTAATTTATATGTATTTTCTGTATATTTTAACATTTATTACGCAAAACAAAAAGAAGAGACTATGCCTCTTCTTTTTGTTTTGTTGCATATATTAATTCACATATTTCTTCTCGCTTTTCATTTTCTAAAAGCTCAATGACCTTACTTCCAACGACAACTCCGTCGCATATTGTAACCATTTCTTCTACATGTTCTTTTGTTGAGATGCCGAATCCAGCGACTACTGGTAAGTTGACGTGTGATTTTACTTTTTCTAAGTAACTATGAATCTCCTCTTTAAAGTTTTGACGTACTCCCGTTACGCCCGCTACTGTAACAGCATAAACGAACCCTTCTGATTCACTCGTAATTTTTTCAATTCTTTCAATAGGACTCGTTACGGTAACCAGTGGGATGAGCGCAATGTTTACCTCTCGAAGTAACGGCGCAATAATATTTTGTTCTTCATACGGTAAGTCTGGAACGATGATGCCGTCTACACCTGCTTCTATACAGTTCTCAATGAATCTCTCTTTTCCGAATGCAAGTACCGGATTTAAATATGTCATAAGAACAAAAGGCATTTGTACTTCTTTCCTTACCTCTGCTAACGCTTGAAAAATGCCTTTTACTGTTACGCCGCTATCTAGCGCTCGTTTCCCTGCTCTTTGAATCGTTGGGCCATCTGCGACTGGATCTGAAAACGGAATACCAATTTCAACGATGCTTGCTCCAGCCTCATCTAGAAAACGAATTCTTTCTTTTAATTTTTCAAGGCCACCATCTCCGCCCATTACGTACGGAATAAATGCTTTCTTGCCATTTTTAAACGCTGCTTTAATTTTTTCTACTCCCATTTTTTACACCTCTTCCATATAACGTTTTATACTCTCTACATCTTTATCACCACGGCCAGATAAACAAATAACAAATCCTTCATCTTCCTTCATTTTCGGAGCTAATTTTAATGCGTATGCGACAGCATGCGAGCTTTCTAACGCCGGGATAATGCCTTCTTTTTTCGTTAATAATTGAAATGCTTCTAATGCTTCTTCGTCTGTTATCGAATGATAAGAAACGCGGCCAATATCTTTTAGCAAGCTATGTTCTGGACCAACACCTGGATAATCAAGTCCTGCTGAAATAGAGTGTGCTTCTTGAATTTGTCCTTCTTCGTTTTGCAGAAGATACATCATTGATCCGTGGAGAACGCCAACGCTTCCTTTCGTTAAAGTTGCTGCATGCTTTTCTGTATGAACGCCTTTTCCAGCTGCTTCTACGCCGTAAAGAGCAACTTCTTCATCGTGTACGAACGGATAAAACATCCCCATCGCATTACTACCACCGCCAATACAAGCAACGACTGCTTCTGGTAACTTTCCTTCTAACGCCTCATATTGTTTTTTCGTTTCATTTCCAATTACACTTTGGAAATCACGGACAATTTGCGGGAATGGATGTGGTCCGAGAACAGATCCCATAATGTAGTGCGTATCATGCACATGTGAAACCCAGTAACGAAGCGCCTCGTTTACCGCATCTTTTAATGTACCGCTACCTGCCGCTACACTTTCTACTTTCGCTCCGAGTAATTCCATTCGGAACACATTTAATTTTTGACGTCTTACATCTTCTTCTCCCATAAAAATGACGCATTCTAATCCGAGAAGAGCACATACAGTAGCTGTTGCAACTCCGTGTTGTCCAGCTCCTGTTTCAGCGACAACTTTTTTCTTGCCCATTCGCACTGCAAGTAGTGCCTGACCGATTGTATTGTTAATTTTATGAGCTCCTGTATGATTCAAATCTTCACGTTTTAAATAAATCTTTGCACCACCGCAATACTTCGTCATATTTTCAGCATAATATAGCGGTGTTTCTCTTCCGATGTACGTTTTTAAATAATGATTTAATTCCTTTTGAAATGCTTCATCTTGCATCGCTTCTTTATATGCTTCTTCTAGTTCTAGTACAGATTGCATTAACGTTTCTGGAACGTATCGTCCTCCGTATATACCGTAATGTCCTTTTTCATCTGGATATGCGTAGTTCATTTGGAACACTCCTTCGCTTTTATAATAAATTGTTTTATTTTCTCTACATCTTTCTTTCCTTCTGTCTCTACTCCGCTGCTCACATCGACCATATATGGCCGAACAGTTCGAATTGCTTCTTCTATATTAAGAGCGTTTAATCCACCAGCTAATATCATTTTCTTTCGCAATTCTTTTGGCATATCTCTAAGTAGTTCCCATGAAAATGTCTTTCCATTTCCTCCATGAAACTTTTCTTTCGGGCTATCAAATAATATATAATCCGCTTCATACCTTTGGGCGTTTTTCATATCACTCTCTGAAGTTACTCCTAGTGACTTTATAGACGGAATATTCAATCTTCTAATTTGATAATTGTCTTCATCCCCATGTAGTTGTACATGTGTTAACTCGCACTCATCTGCAATTTTCTGGATCACTTCTACTGATTCATTTACGAAAACACCGATTTTTAACACGTTGGCTGGAAGCTCCTGAATGATTTCTTCCGCTCTCTTTGGAGTGATTTCCCGCTTACTTTCTGCAAAAACAAATCCGAGTGCATCTGCGCCATATTCGCACGCACTTTTCGCTGTTTCCACATCAGTGATGCCGCAAATTTTCACTTTCATATATTCACCTTACAATCTTCAAAAAAACTACTAATAGAAGATGATGTCATAAGTGCCTCTCCAACTAATACACCTTTTGCTCCAGCTCTTTTAACACGGATAATATCTTCTTTTGAATGAATGCCACTTTCACTAATCCAAAATAATTTCTCCTCATTCAATCTTTTTCCAAGCTTTTCAGTTTGGCTTAAATCTACTTCGAACGTTTTTAAATTACGATTATTAATGCCAATAACGTGCGGATTTAATACAATCGCAGTTTCTAATTCCTGTTCATCATGAACTTCAACAATCGCTTCCAATCCTTTTTCTAACACGTAGCTATACAACTCTTTTAACTTCTCTTTCGTTAACGCTGCTACAATTAGTAAAATAATATCTGCTCCCGCTTCATACGCTCTATCGATTTGAATCTTATCAATTATGAAATCTTTACATAAAAGCGGAATGTTACTTTCTTCTCTTGCTGTTTGTAAATCGTGAAACGATCCTTTAAAAAATTGACCATCTGTTAAAACAGATACTGCTCCTGCACCACATTTCTCATATGTTCCCACTTGTTTTCGTACGTCAACGTGTAAATTGATATCTCCTTTTGATGGTGATGCTCGCTTTACTTCTGCAATGACAGTAAACTGCTGTAACGCTTCTACAAGTGAATGTGTCTTTCTTTTTGTTTTTACTGGTATATATATTTCATATAACTCCGCAACTTCCTTTTTCTTCTGTTCTACAATTTTATCTAAAATCGTCCCCACTTTAGTTCACCCTTTCTAATTTTTCGTTGCTTGCTGCAATTAATAAGTTTAATTTGGTTAATGCTTTTCCAGAGTCAATGCTATGTGCCGCGAGTTTAATTCCTTCTTCAATCGTTTCCGTTTTTCCATTTGCGAAAAGAGCTAGACCTGCATTTAATAAAACTGTATCACGATAAACACTCTTTTCTCCGCTCAATACTTCAAGCGTAATCTTTGCATTTTCTTTTGAATTCCCCCCTCTAATTTCTTCATTTTTCACTCTTGAAAAACCATACTTTTCTGGATCAATACTCATTTCTACTATTTCATTATCTTTTAAAAGGACTACGTGATTTTCCCCTTGTAATGACGCTTCATCTAAAAAACCACTTCCATTTAAAACAAGCGCTTGTTTCCGACCTAACTTTTGTAATACTTCTGCAACTGGTAATAACATATCTCGTTTATAAATACCGACAAATTGTGTTTCTAAATTCACTGGATTTGTTAAAGGACCAATTAAATTAAAGATCGTCGGCACGTTTAACTCTTTTCTTATTTTCATAATGCGCCTTAGTGCTGGATGCATCACTGGTGCAAATAAAAATGCAATGCCCACATGCTCTAGTAAATAATCAATTTCGTTTGGCGTACTACTAATATTTACACCTAGTTCCTCTAATAAGTCTGCACTTCCTGTTTTACTAGAAACAGCACGATTACCATGTTTTGCAACCTTTACACCTGCTCCTGCCAGTACGAATGCTGATGTTGTGCTAATATTAAACGTTTGAGCACCGTCACCACCCGTCCCGCAATTGTCCATTGCTCCTTGTATATGGTTCGAAAACGGCAATGCCTTTTCGCGAAGAGCTCGAACGAGACCGTATATTTCTTCTGCAGTTTCACCTTTCGCTTTCAGTAAGACTAAGAAAGCTGCAATTTCACTTTCTAATATGTTTTCACTTAATAAAAGTAGTCCTGCTTTATACATTTCCTCTTCTGTTAAATGTTGACCCTCCACTAATTTACGAAGATAGTTATTCATACTCTTTCCTCCTCTTTTATTTCTGTTAAAAAGGCACGTATTAACTTTCCGCCTTCTTCTGTTGCGATTGATTCCGGATGAAACTGTAATCCGAAGAGCGGATAATAATTGTGACGGACTGCCATTATCTCTCCGTCGTCCATCGCTGTCGCTAATATGTCAAAACACTCTGGCAAGCTCGTTTGCGCTGCAACAAGGGAATGATAGCGCATTGCCGTTAGCGGCTGTGTAGCGTATGAAAAGATTGACGTTCCGTTATGTTTCACACGCGATGTTTTTCCATGTTTAATACGTTCTGCTCTAACAATGTCTCCTCCAAATGCAGCTATGATTGCTTGGTGGCCAAGACAAATCCCTAATATGGGAACGTTCTTATAAAAATGACGGATGACGTCGATACAAATGCCAGCATCCTCTGGTTTTCCTGGTCCTGGTGAAAGTACAATTCCTCTTGGATTCATCTCTTCTAACTGTTCTATCGTTATTTCATCATTTCTTACAACTACAATTTCTTCTTTATGTTCGCCTAACAGTTGGTACAAGTTATATGTGAACGAATCGTAATTATCGATAAGTACAATCATTTCATTACCTCCAAAAGCGCTCTCGCTTTATTTAATGTTTCTTCATATTCAGCTACTGGATCTGAATCGTAAACGACTCCTGCTCCTGCCTGAACGTATGCTTTTTCATCCTTTACGACCATCGTTCGAATGGCGAGCGCCATATCAAGATTTCCTGAAAAACTAACGTATCCAACTGCACCAGCGTATACATTTCTTTTTTCATTCTCTAGTTCATTTATAATTTCCATCGCTCTAATTTTCGGAGCTCCAGAAACCGTCCCTGCTGGTAAGCAATATGCTAACGCATCAAATCCACCCATTTGTTTTCGCAATCTTCCGTAAACTTCGGATACAATGTGCATAACGTGAGAATATTTTTCTACTTTCATATATTTATCTATCGTAACCGAGCCGATTTCACTCACTCTACCAATATCGTTTCGCCCAAGATCTACAAGCATCATATGCTCTGCTCGCTCTTTCTCATTGCCTAACAGTTCTTTTGCGATTTCCTCATCTTCCCTCTTCGTTTTCCCCCTCGGCCTTGTACCAGCAATTGGATTCGTCATCACTTTATCCTCCCTTACTGATAGTAAACTTTCTGGCGAAGAACCGAGTACAACATAATCTTGAAAATCGATATAGAACATATATGGTGATGGATTTGCAATTCGAAGTTTTCGATATAACGCGAATGGATCACCAATACATTCACTTTGTAAACGCTGTGACAGTACAACTTGGAATATGTCTCCCGCTCTTATATATTCTTTCGCCATTTCTACCATCTCACAAAACTCTTTTTCCGTTATAGAAGAAGTAAATGATAATGGGGATTGTATTGTATTTACTTCAGCTTCTTCTCCTTGTAGCACTTCCTCTTTGTATACTCGTAGCCTTTCGTATACTTCCTCATAATCTGCTGAATCATCTTCCCTGCATACATATACAAACGACAACTTTTGGCGTAAATGATCGTAAACGATAAACTCACGATATAGTAAGAGGTGTACTTCCGGAATATTTAATGGGTCGTGTAAATCCGCTCCAATGTTTTCATACTGCCGAATGACATCATATCCAATATAACCAACTGCTCCTCCGCAAAATGGAAATGGACTGTCTACTTGTGATGGTGCAATTACTTCTTCTAACACTTGTAGTACGTTACCTTGTAACTTTTCTGCCCGGCCGAAAATCGTTCGTTCCACTTCCGTACCAACGCTTTTCACTTCTCCATAAGGATTACATCCTAAGTAAGAATAACGCCCTTTATCTTGATGAAGCTGTGAACTTTCTAATAAGAATTTCTTCTTCCCTTTCATACGTCTATATAAAGAAATTGGCGTAATGCTATCTCCTTCTTCTTCATCGATTACTAAAAATGTCTTTCTCTCTCTTTTTTGTTTTATAAATTCTTCTTTCGTCATCATGTCCTTCACCTCGCTCTGAAAAATAAAAAAGTCCTCTACATATCGAAAATATGTAGAGGACGATAAATATACCGCGGTACCACCTCGTGTTGGATGCAAAAGCATCCCGCTTTGTTCAGGTACAAAATTTATACCTTATCCTTGTAACGGCGGAACCCGGGTTGCCTACTGAATATAATTGTTCAGCATACCTCTCGTAAGCCCATTCCGTATATGGCACCGTACCGGGCTCCCACCTATTCCCGGCTCTCTGTAACGTCTCCAATATACGTACTCTTCTTACTTAAACGATTTCATTTATTTAATTTTTTATACACAAAAAGGGAGTACTCATCCTATAGAAAGGACGGGTACTCCCGTGGTGCCACCTTAATTCGTTACAAATGTAACGCACTTTACCGTATCAAAAACAATACGTGTCTCTTGTATCGATGAGATCATGTCGCCAAAGCCTACTTCTTTCGTTTCGGTTTGGAAGCTCCGAAGCCCATTCCACATCAATTCCATACTGATTCGCACCAACCATCAGCTCTCTGACATGTTCATCATGTGTACTCTTCTTCATCAACGCTTGCATTTTTTTAAGTTGCACTCATTATAGACCTGACTTTTTTCACAAGTCAATACTTTTTTAAAAATTTTATTTTTCTTTCCTTTCAATATTATATTGACAAAACAACCTCTTTTTATGTAAATATAATAAATACTCTATTAAAAATAAGGTTTTTTGTATGAATATTATATATTAAAAAAGTAAAATGACATCGAAAAACGCTTACATTTCTGAAAATTCATATTTCTATATGGATTTTTCAGAATAATCATGATAGATTATAAATATGCATAACGCATCAAAAGACATGACAAAAGGAAGGGGAACTACATGAGTACGCAGATGTTAACTTTAACTTCGATCTCTATCTACATGCTCGGGATGTTAGTAATTGGCTATTTCGCCTACAAACGAACGTCCAACTTAACAGATTATATGCTTGGCGGGCGTACACTAGGCCCCGCAGTAACAGCATTAAGTGCTGGAGCATCCGATATGAGTGGTTGGCTTTTAATGGGATTACCCGGTGCAATGTTTAGCGTTGGATTAAGTAGTAGTTGGATTGCGATCGGCCTAACACTAGGCGCATACGCAAACTGGCTTTATGTCGCTCCTCGCTTACGTACCTACTCAGAAATTGCAAATAACTCTATTACTATCCCAGAATTTTTGGAACACCGTTTCCACGACAAATCTCATATGCTACGTTTAGTATCTGGACTTGTTATTATGATTTTCTTTACTTTCTATGTAGCTTCAGGATTAGTTTCAGGCGCTGTATTATTTGAAAATTCATTTGGCATGAACTATCATGTTGGATTATTCATTGTAGCAGGCGTTGTTGTAGCTTACACATTATTTGGTGGTTTCTTAGCAGTAAGTTGGACAGACTTCGTGCAAGGAATCATTATGGTAGTTGCTCTTATTCTTGTTCCTATCGTAACAATTATGAATTCGAACGGACTTGGACCTGCATTTGATACAATTCGATCTGTAGATCCAACACGTCTAGATATTTTTAAAGGTGCCTCTACTTTAGGAATGATTTCTCTATTCGCATGGGGCCTTGGTTATGTCGGACAACCTCATATTATCGTACGCTTTATGGCAATCGCTTCTGTAAAAGAACTTAAAAGCGCACGAAGAATTGGTATGAGCTGGATGATTTTCTCTGTTGTCGGAGCTATGTTTACTGGTCTTATTGGTATTGCTTACTATTCACAACAAGAGTTAACATTATCTAACCCAGAAACAATTTTCCTTGAACTTGGAAAAATTTTATTCCACCCACTTATTACTGGATTTTTATTAGCCGCAATTTTAGCAGCGATTATGAGTACAATCTCATCTCAGTTACTCGTTACTTCTAGTGCCGTAACGGAAGACTTATATCGTACATTCTTCAAACGTTCTGCATCTGATAAAGAACTTGTATTTGTCGGTCGTATGGCTGTACTTGTTATTGCATTAGTTGGGTGCGCTTTAGCGTTTAAACAAAATGATACGATTTTAGCTCTTGTTGGATACGCTTGGGCTGGTTTTGGTTCTTCATTCGGACCTGCTATTTTATTAAGCTTATATTGGAAGCGTATGACGAAATGGGGCGCGCTTGCTGGTATGATTTCTGGTGCCGCTACTGTTATTATCTGGACTCAATTCAAATTCTTAAAAGATTTCTTATATGAAATGATTCCAGGTTTCGCTATTAGTTTACTAGCCATCGTAATTGTTAGTTTACTAACACAACCTTCAAAAGAAGTTGAAGAGCAATTTGAGGATTTCGAAAAACAACATCGTCATAATTTATAAAAAAATCTCTGCTGTTATCGTAACAGCAGAGATTTTTTACAGTTCGACAATCTTCTTATCAAATTTAACAAATTCTTTATGTTTCGTTAAATTTAACATAACACTACTCCTTTATAGTATGAGTATCAGCA
Organism: Bacillus cereus group sp. MYBKT14-1; assembly: GCF_051915185.1. NCBI lineage: Bacteria > Bacillati > Bacillota > Bacilli > Caryophanales > Bacillaceae > Bacillus > Bacillus cereus group sp. MYBKT14-1. The sequence goes on from NZ_JBQAEF010000009.1 coordinate 75,586, forward strand.
CTTATACAGAAAGGGGACTCCAACATGTTAGCAGCTTTCCAGCAACAACAAACACGAAAATTTTCACCTATCACAAATACTTCTGCGTCTTGTTTAAACATGCAACCTAACCCGCCTAAAATTTCAATTGCTCCTTCTGTTATTTCAGTCATCGGTGTTCATATGGAAAAACATAAATTAAAAATAAAAACGGGACAAAACATTGTGTTAGCAGCTTCTACTTTGCCAATACAAGCAACGAATAAAGAGCTTATTTGGTCAAATATGAATTCTGATATCATCACCATATATCCAAAAGGTGACACCGTGACGATTACTGGAAAAAGTGCAGGTAAAGCAGTCGTAATTGTCACAACTGCTGAAGGCAAATTCCGTGACCTATGTGTCATTCACGTACAACCTTATATGACAAACCCAAAGTAGAAGAGTGGCTTCGTAGCCACTCTTTTACTTTGTTTCAATATTTGAGTTTTTACTTTTTACAAAGTTAATAAATTGTTCTTTATTTCTTGGAGAAATAATTTCTGTTTTTATGTGTATCGTAAACAATTTCAAGTCAGTCAAATGATAATGCATGAGTTGCTATTGGATTTTTCGTATTTGAAATTTGTTTTATATCTCGTATAAATATACGTTTTGTAATGAGACCCGATCTAATCGTAATTGTTTCTTTCCCGGCAATATATTTTGCCAAAAATCAACTCCAACTAAACAACATTGCTAATGGAATTGTAAAAAGCAAAAGAAAATATTCTCTCCCTACAAAAATTGGATATAACCATGTATCTTTTTTTGATGGAAATTCGATTTCCATCCCCCTTCTATGCCCATATTCCTATAAAACAAAAAGAGAAGTATCACAACTTCTCTTTGCTCCCCTAACATTATAATTCCTGTGTATACACCGGCTCGTTTACGACGTTTTTTGCTGTACGTTTTTGTTGCTGCAGTAAGAATACAGATACACCAAACAATACGAGCATGCTACCGATAATTTGCATTGCATTTAATTTTTCTCCAAGTAAGAAGAACGCAAGTATAGATGCTCCAACAGGTTCTCCTAAAATACTCATTGAAATTGTCGTTGCATTTACATAATTTAATAGCCAGTTATTAATTACATGTGACACTGTTGGCACAATTGCAAGTAAAAGAAAAACAGTCCAATCCCACCTCGTATAACCTGTAAAGGGAACTTGTAATATGACATTATAAATCCCCATAAAAAGACCTGCGAACGCAAAGACTGTAAAGCTATAAATCCAGTGTGATACTTTCTTCACTGTCGTTTGCCCGATAAATAAATAACCGACAACTGCTATTACACTTAGAAAGGATAATATGTCACCATAAATTGCTTGCTTACTTAAACCTAAATCTCCCCAACCAATGCACATTACTCCTAAAATAGCGATTCCCATCGTTGCAATGGCTGAATATGTTGTTCTTTCTTTAAATAGAAAAAAACCTCCAACTAAAGATACGATCGGTTGAAGTGCCAAAATAATTGTTGAACTAGCAACTGTTGTATGCTTTAAAGATTCAAACCATAAAAGAAAATGAAGTGCTAAAAAGAAACCAGATCCAATTAAAAAGCCCCAATCTTTCATTTGAATCCTATTAAATTCCTCTCTTTTTTTCCATACGATAGGCAGCATAATAAGTACGATAATCCATAAGCGGTACATACTTAATATTGAAGATGGTGCTGAGGACATCTTTACAAAAACTGCTGCAAAGGAAATGGCAATTATAGAAATAGCCAATGGTAGTGCGATTGATTTTTCTTGTTTCAAATCCTGTCTCCCCTCTCACCTGTCAAAAATCCCACTTCATTATATCCGTTTTCTTTCGTAACTTAAATACTAATTTTTTAGATTCTTCGTACCATTATGGTAAAATAGAAATTAAGGCACCAATTAGTGAATATTTCTTTCCTTTTCACTACAAGCGTCGCTCTTACAATCGTTACAGTAAATTTTTATTTAGGGGGATCTACATGAGTCAAACAATAGGGAGAATTGAAGAAATTTCATTTTATAGCGCATCACTTCAAGAAGATGTTACACTTCTCGTTTATTTACCAGTAAATTACACACCACTGCACAAACATACAGTTGTAATTGCACAAGATGGTAGAGATTATTTTCAGCTCGGTAAAGCGCACCGTGTAATTGAGCGCCTTCGTGAAACCGAAGAAATTGACCGTACAATTATTGTCGGTATTCCATATAAAAATGTACATGATCGTAAAGAAAAATATTTCCCAAATGAAGTGAAAAATGCTGCATATATTCGTTTCCTTGCTCATGAACTTGCACCATATATTGATGAAAATTATCCAACGTATCAAATGGGAAAAGGTCGTGTTTTAATTGGTGATTCTCTTGGCGGAACAGTTTCCTTTATGACTGCACTTATGTATCCGCATACATTCGGTAAAGTCGTTATGCAATCACCATTTGTGGATGAGACAGTGATGAACTTAGCAAAAGAATTCAAAGATCCACAGGCGTTAGAACTGTATCACGTCATCGGTACAGAAGAAACGGCTGTAAAGCGTACTGATGGACAAGTATCTGATTTCGTAGGGCCGAACCGTGAGTTAAATACGCTTCTTACAGATAGAAACTTCATCACGCATTACGAGGAATTTGAAGGCAATCATACTTGGAAATATTGGCAGACTGATTTACCAAAAGCCTTCTCTCATATTCTATCAATGAAATAATAGAGAGCAGTATTCAGAATAATTTGATATAATAGATAAAGAGATTTATTTATCTCAAAATCTAACTAGACTTACAAAGGGAGGAATTGGAACATGAAATTAGGCATTGTAATTTTTCCATCTAAAATGATTCAAGATAAAGCGAACGGATTGCGTAAACGTTATGACCCGCACTACGCATTAGTTCCGCCACATATTACATTGAAAACACCCTTTGAGGCGCAAGATGAACAATTAGAGTCGATTGTAAACGAGTTACATACAATCGCAAGTAAAACGAACCCTTTCACCCTTCATGTTGGGAAAGTTGGTTCTTTCGCACCTGTTAATAACGTCCTTTACTTTAAAGTAGAAAAAACACCTGAACTTACTTTCTTAAATGAAGAAATGCATAGCGGGTTATTCACGCAAGAACGCGAATATGCTTTCGTACCTCATCTAACAATCGGACAAGGCTTATCAGATGCAGAGCATGCTGATGTGTTGGGCCGATTACGTATGAAAGATTTCTATTACGAACAACCAATTGATCGTTTCCATCTTCTATATCAATTAGAAAATGGAACATGGACTGTACACGAAACATTCCGTCTTGGAAAGGGGAACAACTAATTTGCACGCACAGATTGTACAAACGGACGAACAACTAAGAGATGCATTCTCTGTACGTAAACAAGTGTTTGTAAATGAACAACGTGTCTCTGCTGAAGAAGAGTACGATGAGTTTGAAGAAACTTCAACACACGTTGTTATATATGACAATGATGTTCCAGTTGGTGCTGGACGTTTTCGCATCCTTGATGGTATAGGAAAAATGGAACGCATTTGCGTGCTAAATTCCCATCGCAAAAAAGGGATTGGAAAAATTGTTATGGATTCTCTTGAAGCGTATGCAAAGGAAAATTCGCTACCGAAATTGAAACTTCATGCTCAAACACATGCTGAAGATTTCTATAAAAAACTTGGATATGTAACAAGTTCTGATGTATTTATGGAAGCAAATATCCCGCACGTCGTAATGATAAAAGAATTGTAATTTGAAAGCAGGAGGTGACCCCTCCTGTTTTTTTACATTGCTATTTTCTTTTTCTTCCGCTAAAGTTAAATGTTGATGCTATAGTTTTGAAGGTGAACATATGACACAAGAAAAATTTTCACAAAAATCGTTAACACACGCTGATATTCCGCGTGCGACATATCATATTCCGAAAACATCTACCCATTTAATTATGGAAGAAGATGTAGATGCGGCTTATTTCCGCGCTCTAGAACAACAAAATGTTTTTTTAAACGAAAAACAATTAGAAGCTGTGCGCACAACAGAAGGTCCTGTTCTTACACTAGCTGGTGCCGGAAGCGGGAAAACATCTGTTTTAACAACTCGCGTTGGTTATTTAGTAAATGTAAAACAAGTTCATCCACGAAATATTTTATTACTTACATTTACACAAAAAGCAGCTGAAGAAATCCGAAGTCGTGTTGCGAAGTTACCAGGTATGAATCATGCAGCAAGTAGCTACGTTGTTGCTGGTACATTCCACTCTGTTTTCTTAAAATTGCTTCGTAGTCAAGGGTATAATCAGCAAATTTTAGCAAATGAAAAACATAAACAAATTATGATAAAGAAAATCTTAAAAGAATTGCGTTTAAAAGACGATTATGATGCGGAAACGATGCTCGCGATGATTTCACTTGAGAAAAACAAATTAAATCGTCCGAAAGATGTAAAAGCGAAAACACCAGTGGAACAAGAATTTAAAGAAGTATATGAACGTTTTGAAGAGGTAAAACAACGATACAATTATATTGATTTCGATGACATCTTATTGGAAACATATTATATGTTAGAAAATAATGCTCCTTTACTAACTCAATTACAACAACGTTTTCACTACATTGAAGTAGATGAGTTTCAAGATACATCCTATGCACAATATGAAATTGTAAAATTGTTAGCCACGCCAAGAAATAATTTGTTCATCGCAGGTGATGATGATCAAGCAATTTATGGCTGGCGAGGGGCAAGTCACCAAATTATTTTATCTTTTCCAAAAGAATTTGATAACACAACAATTATTGCACTAAATACGAATTATCGATCCAATCCCTTTATCGTCGGGCTTGGAAATGAAGTTATAAAATTAAATCAAGAACGTTTTGATAAAGAGCTATACTCCGTTCGTGAGGAAGGTGTACAACCTTTTTATGCAAGACCTGCTACGACTCTTGATGAAGCAAATCAAATTTTGCAGCTCATTCAAGAAAAAGTAGATAGCGGTGAACGAAACTATAAAGATTTTTGTTTACTGTATCGCACACATTCTGTAAGTCGTTCGTTACTTGATCAGCTTACCATTCATAAAATCCCGTTTATTAAACACGGGGCGAGCCAATCATTTTATGAACATTCTTTAATTAAGCCTGTATTAGATCATTTAAGACTCGTGATTGAGCCGTTTCGACTAGAATCACTTTCAAACATATTGCCGACGATGTATATCGGACGTGATGATTGTATTTCATTTATTGAACGTGAACAATGGAAATATGGTGAGGGACGCTTCCCTTCTCTTCTTCATTTCTTACTATTAAATCCAAGCTTAAAACCTTTTCAAGTGAAAAAGGTAAATGAGCGCATCGATTTTATTAAGTTTATTAAAGAATTAGAACCGAAAAAAGCATTAAAAGAAATCATTCATGGTAAAGGAAAATATTTAGAGTACTTACAAAGTAACGATCGTTCTTCCTTTACGATGCATAAAGACATACAAGAAGAAATGTTGGAAGAATTAATGGAGTCTGCAACTCGTTTCACCGATATTCCAGCTTATTTACAATTTATCGACGAGGCGATTCAAGGTCAAAAAGAAATGGAAGCATTAAAAACAATGCCGCAAAAAGATGCCGTTTCACTTATGTCAATCCATAACGCAAAAGGCCTTGAATTTCCATGTGTCTTTTTACTTGGAGCGAGTGATGGAATCCTGCCCCATACTTCTTCTTTAAAAGATGCAAATGATCGTATTACGGAAACTTCTGAAGCGCTAGAAGAAGAACGCCGATTACTGTATGTCGCCATTACACGTGCGAAAGAAGAACTTTACATTTCTTCTCCGCAATTTTTCAGAGGAAAGAAATTAGACATATCTCGTTTTTTATATACTGTGCGAAAAGATTTACCTGAAAAGACATCCACTAAATAAGGATGTCTTTTTTTATATCACGTTATGTACATCCCTCCTATATAAATTCCTTGTTTTTATCGTGAGAATTAACGTAATATCAGCCATATCCCACTCATATTGTAATAGTGTATGTCAGAACTCACGAGAAGGAGTGAACATAATGAGCTGCAATTGTAACGAAGACCATCATGAACATGATTGTGATTTCAACTGTGTATCTAATGTCGTTCGCTTTATACATGAACTGCAAGAATGTGCAACGACAACATGTGGATCTGGTTGCGAAGTTCCATTTTTAGGAGCACATAACACTGCATCAGTAGCGAATACACGTCCTTTTATTTTATACACAAAAGCCGGAGCACCTTTTGAAGCATTTGCACCATCTTCAAGCCTTACTAGTTGCCGATCTCCAATTTTCCGCGTAGAAAGTATAGATGATGATGACTGTGCTGTATTACGTGTATTAACTGTAGTATTAGGTGATAACTCACCCGTACCACCTACTGATGACCCAATTTGTACATTTTTAGCTGTACCAAATGCAAGACTAATATCAACCTCCACTTGCATTACTGTTGATTTAAGTTGCTTCTGCGCTATTCAATGCTTACGCGATGTTACAATTTAAAACTAAATAATGAGTTAAGTATGGATTGGGTGGCAGATAATTCTGCCACCCAATCCATGCTTAAAGAGTATTCTTATGTAAATTTCTTAAAATTGGGAACTTGTCTAGAACATAGAACCTGTCCTTTTCATTAACTGAAAGTAGAAACAGATAAAGGAGTGAAAAACATGTTCTCTTCTGATTGCGAATTTACTAAAATTGATTGCGAGGCAAAACCAGCTAGTACACTACCTGCCTTCGGTTTTGCTTTCAACGCGTCTGCACCTCAGTTCGCTTCACTATTTACACCACTATTATTACCTAGCGTAAGTCCAAACCCAAATATTACTGTTCCTGTAATAAATGATACAGTAAGTGTTGGAGATGGCATTCGAATTCTACGAGCTGGTATTTATCAAATCAGTTATACATTAACGATTAGTCTTGATAACGCACCTGTAGCACCAGAAGCTGGTCGTTTCTTCTTATCATTAAATGCGCCAGCTAACATTATTCCTGGATCAGGTACAGCGGTTCGTTCTAACGTTATTGGTACTGGTGAAGTAGACGTATCCAGCGGTGTTATTCTTATTAACTTAAACCCTGGTGACTTAATTCAAATTGTACCAGTTGAGTTAATTGGAACTGTAGACATCCGTGCAGCAGCATTAACAGTTGCACAAATTAGCTAGTAAAAAGCGGTATTTCTAATACAGAAATACCGCTTTTTATATATAATAAAAACACTCACAGTAACATGAGTGTTTCATTCTTCATAGTGTTTTATTGTGTTCTTCTTTTTCCCACAATTACATCCCTTTTTCTTCACAAATCCTTGTTGTTGCAATTGTTCTTGATATGCCTGTTGTTGTGCATGGTGCTGTTGCTGTATTTGATACCACTGCTGCAGGTCATATGAATTTTGCCTTGGATTATTGCTCACAGCAAACATCTCCTCTACTGTCAATTCTGTCTATTTACTATATGAACAACTCTTTATTTCCGTTCCCTCATTCTTTTAAACTCCGCTTTTTCTCTTATTATGAAAATATATTATTCTCCCATAAAATATCCTGTAATCGTTTCAATGATTGCTGCTGCTCCTGCAATAGCTAATAATGCAAGTAACGGCTCCGCAACAATAGGAATCCAATTATATAAAACTAATAAAAAAGCACTAACCCATACACCTGTACACCAATAACAGCTTAATAATTCGCCAATCCACTTTCTTAATCCTTTACCTTTCACTTTTGTAAACGTTGATACACTTCCATCTGGCTCCGTAATCTCTAATTCATCAATAAATGGTCTTCGCAAAAAGGCTGTAATTTTATCATAAACAATTAAACGAGTGAGCCTAAAGGCTGCTAACGCGAAAATAAAAAATAAAAGCCAGCTTGTAAACAGCATAATTCCACCTTCCCTTATCCTCTTTCGCCTATTTAAAAAAAAAGGTCTTGAGATTGTGACCAAATCTCCTCGACTCCAATATCTTATTAATGTAAATACAAACAAGAAGATAAGGAGTGACATTAATGAGTTGTAACGAAAATAAACACCATGGCTCTTCTCATTGTGTAGTTGACGTTGTTAAATTCATCAATGAATTACAAGATTGTTCTACAACAACGTGTGGATCTGGTTGTGAAATCCCATTTTTAGGTGCACATAACACTGCATCAGTAGCAAATACACGTCCTTTTATTTTATACACAAAAGCTGGAGCACCATTTGAAGCATTTGCGCCATCTGCAAGCCTTGTTGGCTGCCGATCTCCAATTTTCCGTGTGGAAAGTGTAGATGATGATAGCTGTGCTGTACTACGTGTATTAAGTGTAGTATTAGGTGATAGCTCTCCTGTACCACCTACTGATGACCCAATTTGTACGTTTTTAGCTGTACCAAATGCAAGACTAGTATCGACATCTACTTGCATTACTGTTGATTTAAGCTGTTTCTGTGCGATTCAGTGCTTACGCGACGTTACTATCTAATAAGTGAAGTAAACTAAAAAACTATTGGGGTGGTAGAAGCTTTCTACCACCTTTACATATTTAAAAGCCGGCCATACTAATTGATTGGATATCATCTATAGACAACCTAATATCTCTCATACTATTTTGCGGCATAATAGATACGATGCCATTACGATACGATATGATTGATCCAACATAAGAAACTGTAGCTGTTTTTATTCTGCACCTTACTTTCGGAATATAATGAGGGCGGTTTAATAAAAAATGAATTTTTTCATCATTATTCATATCCTTAAATGATTTATTATGTGGGACGGTTCTTACTGGTTCTGGTTCTTGCTCTTCTTGTTCTGCGTGTTCTTCTTTTTCCTCTTCTTCTATTTTTTCTTCCACTTGCTGCTCTTCTTGTTGTTCTTGTTCTATTACCTCTTCCACAGCACCGCTTACAATATTTTCTTGTTTATTACTTTGCTCTTTTTGATCTTCATTTTCAAAGTTTGTCAGGATAATCCTTTTTATTTTTGGTGCAGCAAGTTCTAAACTTACTTGCGCAATATATAACAACGGTTTTCCAACTGTTGAACTTTTATTTTTATTCTTCACACTCGTCCCTCCCACTTCCATACGTAGCTGAATAAATCGTGTACTATTATAGTTATATTCATCACGTGGCAAGAACTTTCGTTAAAAATCGTTCTTTCTCAGAACAAATAAAAGGACAATCTCAGCATTTAGAGATTGTCCTTTAAAAATTAATATTATATTTATCCTAGGATATGATACCCTGAATCAACATGAATGTTTTCTCCTGTTACACCGCGTGCTAAATCACTGAATAGGAATACTGCTGTATCGCCAACTTCTTCTTGCGTTGTTGTACGACGAAGTGGTGCGCGCTCCTCAATTTCTCTTAAGATTGAATTGAAATCGCCTACACCTTTTGCAGATAACGTACGAATTGGTCCTGCAGAAATAGCGTTAACACGAATACCGTGTTGACCTAAATCGTTCGCTAAATATTTCACGCTCGCTTCTAATGAAGCTTTCGCAACCCCCATAACGTTATAATTTTTCACAACGCGCTCGCCGCCAAGGTATGTTAACGTTAAAATATTTCCGCCTTCTGTCATTACTTTTTTTGCTTCTCTTGCTACAGCTGTTAAAGAGAATGCACTAATATTTTGTGCAAGTAAAAATCCATCGCGAGAAGTATCTACAAATTCACCTTTTAAGTCATCGCGATTTGCAAAAGCAATACAATGTGCTACACCGTGAATAGTACCTACTTCTTGTTTAATTGTTTCAAAGCAAGCTGTAAGTTCCTCATCATTCGTTACATCACAAGGTAATACAAGTGATTCTTGTCCTTCTAATGTGTCCGCTAATTCACGAACGTTTCTTTCTAAACGTTCTCCTGCATATGTGAATATTAATTTTGCACCTGCATTATGCAAAGAGCGAGCTATTCCCCATGCAATACTTCTTTGGTTCGCAACGCCCATAACAACAAATGTTTTCCCTTGTAATAGTTCCATGATATATCCTCCCAGAAATACTTATACTTGTTATTAGTACCTGATACTATAATTATAGTACCATAAAACCGCTTAAAGGCAAACAAAAAAGTCATTAACAGAAATTTGTTAATGACTTTTGGTTTCTATAAAAAACCGCTCTAATCCTTCTTCCCAAGACGGCATTTGTGAAAAACCATTTAATCTTAGCATGTTATGTTGAAAAATAGAATATTTGGGCCTCGCAGCCGCAGCCCCGAATTCTTCCGTTGAAACAGGTAATACATTCACTTTCATATTGGCGTACGAAAATATCTTTTGTGCAAATTCAAACCAAGAGCATGAGCCTCTGTTTGATACGTGGTATGTACCGTATAAAGAAGTATGAATGAGCTTATTAATAACCATATTCAAATCCGCCACATACGTAGGAGAGCCAACTTGATCCGCTACAACAGATATTTCATCTCTTTCTTTTCCTAATCGCATCATCGTTTTCACGAAATTATTCCCATATTTACCATATAGCCACGATGTGCGAACGATAAAATATTTATTATGTAACTCTTTGACGAACTGCTCCCCCGTATACTTAGAGGCCCCATATATATTTATCGGCGCTGGACTATGAAATTCGTCGTATCCATCTGGTCTGGCGCCTTGAAATACATAATCAGTACTAATATAAACTAGCTTCGCCCCTACTAATTGTGAAGCAACCGCTACATTTCGAGCTCCGATTGCATTTATTCTATATGCAAGATCCTGTTCTTTCTCTGCATGATCTACTTTCGTATAGGCAGCACAATGAATAATTATATGTGGTTTTATTTCTTGTACCACTTGTTGTATTCGGGATATATTTGTCACATCTAATAACTTTTTATCAAATGGATATATATCATATTCTTCAGAGTCTAACTCTTCAAATAGTTGCTTTCCTAATTGACCGTTTGCTCCTGTTATGATAACCCTCTCTTTCATTTAACATGCCCCTTACTAATCTTTTAGTGGTTTCCACCATTCCTTATTCTTTTCATACCATTTCACCGTCTCTTGTAATCCTTGTTCAAACGTATATTTCGGTTCCCAATCAAATTCATTCTTCATTTTCTCTGCATCAATCGCATAACGACGATCGTGCCCTAAACGATCTGTAACATATTCAATGTCTTTTTTTGTTTTTCCTAAAAGAGTAATAATTTGTTCCACAACTTCTACATTTGTTTTTTCATTATTTCCACCTATATTATATACTTCTCCGACACGTCCCTTATGCAAAACAACGTCAATCGCACTGCAATGATCCGTTACATGTAACCAATCTCTTACATTTAAACCATCACCATATAACGGTAGTTTTTTTCCTTCTAGTGCATTCGTAACCATTAATGGAATTAATTTTTCAGGATACTGGTACGGTCCATAATTGTTAGAACAACGCGTTACTATAACCGGTAATTGATATGTTTTATAGTAAGATAGAGCTATCATGTCCGCGCTCGCCTTACTTGAAGAATATGGACTATTTGGAGCTAACGGCGTTTTCTCTGTGAACTTCCCTGTTTTTCCTAAAGAGCCATACACTTCATCTGTTGATACTTGCACAAGTTTTATATGCGAATATTTTTTAACTAGTTCTAATAAAGTGACCGTTCCAATTACATTTGTATCATAAAAAGGAATCGGATTTTCAATACTACGGTCCACATGTGATTCAGCTGCAAAATTTACAATCACTTGTACGTCCCGCTCTTTTATAACGTGTTCTAATAGCTCTCCATTTTGAATTTCTCCCTTTACAAAAGAGTAATTCGGGTGATCCTGAAGAGATTTTACGTTATTTAAATTCCCGCTATATGTTAATGCATCGTAATTAATAATTTTATATGATTCATAACTTTGTAGCATGTAATGAACGAAATTACTCCCAATAAATCCAGCCCCACCTGTTACTAATATATTCATAAACAACGCTCCTACTTAAAAACTATCTTCATATTCCTCTAATAATGGTAATATCTGATCCTTATCGGACAATATAGGATCGGTTACTGGCCAAGGAATTGCTAAATCTTTATCTTCCCAAAGTAATCCTGAGTCATGCTCTGCGCTATAATATTCATCTACTTTATACATAACGATAGTATGCGGAACAAGCGTGCAAAATCCATGCGCAAACCCTTTTGGCACTAGTAATTGCCGATGGTTATCTGCACTTAAAATATATCCTTTCCATTGTTTAAATGTTGGTGATTTTTTTCGTAAATCAACGATAACATCATAAATTGCCCCTTGCATAACTTGAATGAGTTTCGTTTGTGCTTTCGGTTTTTTTTGAAAGTGTAGTCCCCGAATCGTTCCTGCCTTAGCCGAATAAGATACGTTATCCTGTACAAATGAATACGTTATCCCTAATGTTTCTAGCACCTGCTTATTATAACTCTCTGAAAAAAAGCCACGCTCGTCTCCAAACAACCTCGGTTCTAACAATTTTGCATCGGTAAAATTTGTTTCTACAACTTTCATATTCTCACCTATTCTCCGTTAAACTGTTTCCCAAAATTAATATCACGCGCTAACGTATTCGCCTTTTGAAGCGAAGCATGAGTTCCCGCATCAGTCCACCAACCGCTCATTTCATTATAAGTAAGTACCCCTCGTTTTAAATACCAATTATTTATATCTGTAATTTCAAGTTCTCCCCGCGCAGAAGGTTTTAATTCTTTAATATAAGAAAAGACTTTCGAATCATACAAATAAATTCCCGTAACCGCATAAGAACTTTTCGGCTCTTTCGGCTTTTCTTCAATTTCAACTATTTTTCGGTTTTGAATATGTGCTACGCCAAATCTTTCGGGATCTTCTACAGATTGCAATAGCACTTTCGCACCTTCTTCTTGATTTGCAAACTCTTCAACATACGGAAGAATATCATCTGAAAAAATATTATCCCCTAATATAACTACCATACGATCATTCCCGACGAAATCTTCACAAAGCCCTAACGCCTGTGCGATCCCGCCCGCTTTATCTTGCACACGATACGTAAAGGATACTCCAAATTCATGACCACTTCCTAAAAAGCTAACAACATCCCCCATATGCTCTTTACCTGTAATAATCATAATATCTGTAATATCACATTGTTTTAACTTATATACCGCATGATAAATCATCGGATACCGACCAACAGGAAGTAAATGTTTATTCGTTACTTTCGTTATTGGATATAATCTCGATCCAGTACCACCTGCTAAAATAATCCCTTTCACTTTGCATCTCTCCTTTATGATGGAGATAATATATCTTTGTAATGTTCTACAAACACTTTCCGGTACTTCTCATATGTATCCGCATCAAACTCATCCCCGTTGTAATGAATACACCATAAATTTGCTTGATTTGGGATACCAATTAAATAACCAGCCCTTTGAAACTCTAAAGACTGTGACACATCATAAAAGTGAAACCCTTGAAACAAATCTTCTCGCCACGGAATATCATACTGCGTTGCCATGAATAAGCCATCAATTGCCTGAACTGACAAAAATGGTTGATTACCATAAAAAACCTGATCTAAATTTAATAATTGATAATTCCGTCTTCTATACTCAATCACTTTCCCTACTAAATTTTTTCCTTCCCACCATATCCCGTTATTCGGTAAAAACTGAGCCCCAGCGACTCCTATTAAACCAAGCTTTTCATTTTCTTTAAAAAGAGATATAAGTGTAGAAAACATGTCTCGATTAATAAGATATGTATCTTGATGTATATATACTTTGTATTTCGCTGGATATGAAAGGGCTCGGTTGTATGCACTTGCCATACTTTGTGCATCTCGTATCGGAAAAATTTGCACGACATAACCTGGGGGAACAAAAATGTTTCTTATTTGGCTCTCACATTGTTTGAAAAGCTCCTCATTATTTACACAAACAACGACTAATATTGTATGATCTTTCATTTTTGTCCCCCCTTTTATTCTTCCTTATTTACATCTGACATATAGTGTTCCACAAATATTTTCCGATACTTTTCATAGTTCGTCATATTCACATCAAAATGATAATGGATACACCAAGCATCGCGCTGTACAGGTACACCGACTGTATATCCTGCTTTTCTAAATTCAAATGATTGAGATACATCATAAAAATCAAATCCGTCAAATAAGTCTTCTCGCCACGGAACATCATATTGTGTCGCCATTAATAAACCATCAATACATTCTACAGGAATAAATGTTTTTGATTCATGATACGGTTGTTCTAAACTTGCCATATAAAACAAATCATTCATATAACCAATGACTTTTCCTACAATGCCACGCCCTTCGTTCCATACACCAGTCGGAGGAACATATTGCGCTCCAACCATCCCGATCATCCCAAGGTGTTCATGTTCCTCAAATAATTGAAGTAATCCATATAAAAAAGCCCTATTTATAATAAAAACATCTTGATGTAAATAAACTTTATACTTCGCTGGATGCGAAATGGCTTGATTGTATCCACTCGTCATACTTTTCGCATTTCGAATCGGCATGAATTGGACAATATACCCTGGCGGTACTAACAATTGCAATATATGTCGCACGCAGTTTGCATACAATTTCCGATCATTTATACATGTAACAAATAATATTGTTTTGTCTGCAGCACTCATAATTGTGATTTTTCAGCTTCAATAATATACTGAAATACAACTGTCTCAGCCATGAAGCCACTTCCAAGACGATATTTTTTACAAATTCCATATAGCTCCTCAATAAGCGGTTCATACATTTTATGATCAACATATACACGATCTACTTTACTAATAACATATCCTGCTTTTAAAAACATTCTTAGCATTTCATTAAATGTAAAGAAACGAATATGTGTTTTATCTAATAAACCATATTCTGTATACGTCCAATTTCCCGCAAGTAAAGGCGCTAATACTGAAATATGAGCAACATTCGGTATACTTGCTAAAATTACACCATTTTGCTTTATATATGGCTTAACCTTTTCAATCACAGCCCACGGATCAAATAAATGCTCTAATACATCTCCAAATATGACGCAATCAAATTGCCCCTCCTCATAAGGAAGTTCTATTTTTTCTATATCCCCTAAAATAACATGATCAAGTCTTTCTTTCGCTTGTTCTGCTGCCTCTGGAAATGCCTCAATTCCTGATACACGTGTGCCGTTTTCTTTAATAGCTGCTCCCAATGCACCACCCGAGCAACCAATATCAAGAACTTCTTTCCATTCCTTTTTTATATGCTTCAATAAATTCGGATTTGCTGCATTATAATAATGTTCGGATTTTTCTTCATATAAAGAGCTTTTTTCACGATTCATTTCACACACTCCTTATGCAATTTGAATTTGAAATATAAATCTCATATGAATTCTATAAAGTGCAGATTTTGTTCATCCCCTACTGATTATTAGCCCACAAATAGCAGTATAAAATCTTTTATTTATATTGGTTACGTTACCGATACTCTAATATATAACCAATCTATTAGAGTTAGAATAAAGATACATCATTTCTAAAAAACGAAACCCATTACTCTTTATATGGTTTATCAAAAACCCCCCGAAAATATTTACGGTTATATTCAATTGCAGCATTATTCGGAACATAAGAAGCTGCTAATTCATTGTAATAATACGCTTTATCTTGCTCTCCTAACCTGCTATAACAAATACACATTTGTAAATAGGGTAGCCATGTGTAGCTAGCTGGACTATGGAAAGGACTTTCCGTTGCCATCGGTACTTCTGTTGCAAGTTTAAACCAAAATATCGCTTCATTATATTTTTCTTGTTCCATATATATATATCCTATTCTTGTACAATTTTCTCCTCTAGGGACGTCATACCGAAACGACTTCACACAAGATTCGATTGCCTTCTCCCACATTCCGAGCTTCGCATAGCAATCTCCTAACTTACCACATGCATAAATTTTTTCTTCATACCATCCTTCGTCTTGATTAAGAAATGTTTCATAAAGAAGAACTGCATCATCATATTTTTGGTTATCCGTAGATTCATTTGCGTAATAAAATAAATCTCTCGGACTTAATTCTTCACCTGCAGCTACAGTATTTTGAAAAATTTTCAAATTACGATCTGTTACTTTTTTTTCTTTTTTGTGTGTAATAGCAACATTACTACTAAAAACCTCACCAGAAATAGCTAAATACTCATGAACCTTTCCAAACCATTGAAATTGTTTTTCACGCTTTACAAGTCGATTTCTTTTTGTACAATATAAAGGTTTCCCGTTAGAATCCATTGCAAGGTGATAAGGCATCGAAACAGCATCAATTTTAGGATCTAATTCTCTTTTTAAAAGTTTCAATGCTTCTTGAGCATCTTCTAATAATACGTCATCTGCATCTAGCCACAATATATACTCTTGCGTCGCTTTTGAAAAAGAATAATTTCTTGCTGCTGCAAAATCATCGATCCACTGGAAATCATATATGTTAGAAGTGTATTTCTCTACGATTTCTTTCGTTCGATCGACAGAACCTGTATCAACTACTATAATTTCATCCACAATTTTTTCAACTGTGTCTAAACAACGTGCTATTGTCTCCTCCTCATCTCGAACAATCATACATAAACTAATTGTAATTCCTTGCTTGTTCAACATAATCACCCTCTTCCAAATCAATCATATGTTATACATATACTAAACTTTCCATTTTTTTAAATTGTTCAAGTAGTTTTAGATTTCTTTTCAATAATTCAAATGTCCGTGTCATTTTCTTTCGGTTTTGCATCTACTATATAATGAACGCTTTATGGAGGTGAATTTATGTCAAATAATAATTATTCAAATGGATTAAATCCCGATGAATCTTTATCAGCTAGTGCATTTGACCCTAATCTTGTAGGACCAACATTACCACCGATACCACCGTTTACCCTTCCAACTGGGCCGACCGGGCCGACTGGACCTACGGGACCGACTGGGCCGACTGTACCTACAGGGCCAACTGGACCGACGGGACCGACTGGACCTACGGGACCGACTGGGCCGACTGGTGACACTGGGGCTACTGGACCTACGGGGCCGACTGGTGACACTGGGGCTACTGGACCTACGGGGCCAACTGGTGACACTGGGGCTACTGGACCTACGGGACCGACTGGTGACACTGGGGCTACTGGACCTACGGGACCGACTGGTGACACTGGGGCTACTGGACCTACGGGGCCAACTGGTGACACTGGGGCTACTGGACCTACGGGGCCGACTGGGGCTACTGGACCTACGGGACCGACTGGACCATCCGGACTAGGACTTCCAGCAGGACTATACGCATTTAACTCCGGTGGGATTTCTTTAGATCTAGGAATTAATGATCCAGTACCATTTAATACTGTTGGATCTCAGTTTGGTACAGCAATTTCTCAATTAGATGCTGATACTTTCGTAATTAGTGAAACTGGATTCTATAAAATTACCGTTATCGCTAATACTGCAACAGCAAGTCTATTAGGAGGTCTTACAATCCAAGTGAATGGAGTACCTGTACCAGGTACTGGATCAAGTTTAATTTCACTCGGAGCACCTATCGTTATTCAAGCAATTACGCAAATTACGACAACTCCATCATTAGTTGAAGTAATTGTTACAGGGCTTGGGCTATCATTAGCTCTTGGCACGAGTGCATCCATTATTATTGAAAAAGTTGCTTAATTTTTTACTTAGCAGTAAAACTGATATCAGTTTTACTGCTTTTTCAATTTCAAATTCAATCATGAAACATTCAGTACCTACATAATCATATTGTTGTATGACACTTTGCAGGAGGCACAAATATGGAAAGTAAATCTGCTGTTCAGCTTTATCTCGAATTGCTAAAGAAGACAATTTTATTTGAAATATGGTTAGAATATGAGGCATACTTACCCGCATCTCTACATATTTCGAAAGAACTAGAATTCGAACCAGTTACAGTCCCTCTCCCTTTATTCATTAAGCAATATGCCGAAAACCATAACTTAAAAATTGTAAAACCAAATGTCTCAAAAAGTGAACGTCATGATGGAATGGATTGGCCAAGAGCAGCACATAGCATGATTGGTCGAGAACGTATGAACCAATTACAAGAGGCGATGGAAACCGTTGTTCGTGAAAATATAGAAGGTGATTTTATTGAAACAGGTGTATGGCGCGGAGGATCATGCATTTTTATGAATGGGTTTTTACAAGCAAACAATATTACGGATCGTAATGTGTGGGTCGCAGATTCATTTGAAGGTTTGCCAGCACCGAATCTAGAACAATATCCAAAAGATTACGGTGATTATTTACACACATTCGATTACTTACGCGTCTCTTTAGAACAAGTACAAGAGAATTTCAAAAAATATGATTTACTAAATGATCAAGTGAAATTTTTAAAAGGTTGGTTTAAAGATACTTTACCAACAGCACCAATTGAAAAAATAGCAATTGCACGGCTTGATGGTGATATGTATGAATCCACCATGGATGGTCTCGTGAACTTATATGATAAAGTTTCTAAAGGTGGCTATATAATTATCGATGACTACGGGCTACCACCATGCGCTGAGGCTGTGACAGACTTTAGAAATCAACGGAATTTAAAAGCCCCTATTACTAAAATTGATGTATTTGGCGTTTATTGGAGAAAAGAATAAAAAAGATTTAATCTATAGGAGATTCCATTTTCACTCATTCTTCTCTTACTTTTAATCCAATTAAGTATTCTTTTTCGGAATCTCCTTACATATAACAATTGTTTTCCTGTGTTCTCTCACTACAAATTGAAAATTTCATTAATAGAGTTACTGCATATTCTCACATAAGAAAGGGGTATACTCATGAGCGAATTTAACAAAGAAATGACTTTACTCCCCCCTCCTGAACTCGTCCAATATGTAGGTGGCGACTTTAAAAAGGTTGGAAAAGAGTTCCTAAAGCATTTCATTCAAATTGGCGCTTTAAAATCAAATGAAAAAGTATTAGATGTAGGCTGCGGCGTCGGCCGAATGGCTGTACCATTAATGAATTACTTAAATGATGATGGAGCGTATTATGGATTTGATTTGTTTAAAGATGGAATTACTTGGTGTCAAAATAACATTTCAACTATGCGTAATAATTTTCACTTTGAACATGTTGACATATACAATCAATTCTATAATCCGGAAGGAAAAGAAGATGCCTCTCAATATCGTTTTCCCTATGAAGACGGAACATTCGATTTTATCTTTTTAACTTCTGTATTTACGCATCTTCTCCCAAAAGAATTAGAACATTACGTATCTGAAATTGTACGTGTATTAAAAAAAGACGGGAGATGTTTCATTACATTCTTTCTTATAAACCCTGAATCGTCTTATTATTTAAATGCAGGACAAAGTACATTAGGTTTTTATCATCGAATCGAAAATTGCTACGTTGTAAATAAAGATATTCCGAATTTCGCAGTTGCTTATCCTGAGACAGATATTTGCAATCTATTGAATAAGTACGGCCTAGAAATAATCAATAAGCCGCATTACGGTTTATGGTGCGGCAGACAGGAATATACAAGTTACCAAGATATTGTTCTTACAAAAAAAAGCTTCTGAAAGGAAGTTATGTATGATGAATGAAAAAAATCCACCTCTCGTTTCCATCCTTATTCCCACTTATAATCGGCCCCATTATTTCAAAATTGCTCTAGAAAGTGCATTGGCACAAACTTATTCAAATATTGAAATCATCATCGGAGATGATAGTACAAATGATGAAACAGCAACTTTAATACGCGAACAATACTTACCAAATTATAAAAATATAACATACATTCGAAATATCCCTACTCTAGGACAATTTTACAATGACCTTATGCTCATAGAAAAATCAAATGGTGAGTATATAAATTTTTTAATGGACGATGACGTGTTTTATAAGCATAAAATACAAAAAATGATGGCCTATTTTGAGCAAGATTCCAATAAAAATCTTGCTCTTGTTACTTCTTATCGAGTACGTATTGATGATCATGGAAATCTAATAGGTGATTCCCATCCAACACAAAGGTTATATAGTGAAGACACCCCATTAAATGGGATATTTTTAGGTAATTGGATGTTAAAGGGCGGGCACAACATTATCGGTGAGCCTACGACTACTTTGTTTCGAAAAGAATTGCTCACTGAGCCCTTTGGTACCCTTAAAGAGCGACATTATTCTTGTAGTGTTGATATGGCCTCATGGATTTCTTTACTTTCTAAAGGAAATGCAATATACATTTCTGAGCCTTTAAGTCAATTTCGCTACCATGCTGGACAACAAATACACAATAAGCTCCTTCAAGGTTGTGAAGATTTCACACACCTTGTTATAACAGCAAAAGAATATGGCTTTTTACAAAATACTTTGGATTATAGAGCAGCTCTACTTAGCGCTTACCAATGGTGTAAAAGTTCCTTAAAATACTATCTTCATCAACTAGATATTTTTCCTGACGCACATGTACGTCTTTCCCATTGTTTGGATATAATTATTAAAGAGTTAAACAATTAAACTACTCTGCAAAATTAAAAGTGTATGGACTATATGTGAATCATTCGTATAGTTCATACATTCTTTCTCATACTATAAAGTGAAACTTTAATCAGCCCTCACCAATCGGGCTTTTACGGGCAGTTGATCCCCCACCTAACTTCTTCGCTTTTCCTGAATTTTGAGGTGGGGGTCTTACTGCCCATTAATGCGGGATAAAATCCATTACTATAAAGAGCAGTAGAAAGGAATACCTACATTGAAAGATCCAAATTCTCAATATCAAATAGACTACGTATTACTATTTATTTTATTTGCCATTGGGATTGTTAGTTGTTGTGCTATTGCAAGTGCACAAGCCTCTTTACCACCATTTTTACAAAACGTCAATTTTGTACTAAAGCAAATCCAATGGTATTTCATTGGATTTATAGCCATTGGTGTTATTATGATTATCGACTTCGATCGTTATCAAAAAATTGCTTGGTATTTGTACAGCTTTGCAATGGTACTACTTATTGGACTAGAACTTCAAGTACCAGGTGCCGTTACAATTAAAGGCGCTACCGCTTGGTACAGGCTCCCAGGCATCGGAAATTTTCAGCCTTCTGAAATTATGAAATTATTTTTAATTATCGTCATTGGACGAATTATAGCAAATCATAATGAGAAATATTTTTCCCAAACGATACATGACGATTTTTTACTACTTGGAAAAATATTTGCGACAAGCTTGCCACCACTACTACTTATTGCAAAAGAACCAGATTTAGGAAACACAATGGTCATTTCAGCGATGCTTGCAGCAATGATACTAGTTTCTGGCATCCGATGGCGTTTTATTTTCGGATTAGTTTCAGGTACTTTCGTTGCTGGATTTACATTAATATATATTTTTTTTACTCACACAGATTTCTTTAAAGCACACATTTTAAAAGAATATCAATTAAATCGCTTCTACGGATGGTTAGCACCTTACAAATATGATGCACAAGGCTATCAATTAAGACAAGCATTCTTAGCGACTGGATCCGGAGAAATGCAAGGAAAAGGGTGGGAAAATGGACAAGTATATTTTCCAGAACCACATACAGATTTTATTTTCACTAATGTCGCTGAACAATTTGGATTTCTAGGCGCAAGTGTCATTATTTCTCTTTTTTTCTTACTCATTTTTCGAATGATTCATATTGCTTTAGAAAGTAATGACCCTTTCGGTAGTTACATTTGCGCTGGTACAATCGGAATGTTTACTTTCCAAGTATTTCAAAATATCGGGATGACAATTGGATTACTTCCCATTACAGGGATAACATTACCTCTTATGAGCTACGGAGGCAGTTCACTACTTACATACATGATTGCAATTGGGTTCATTTTAAATGTTCGCTCAAGAACGAAAATCTTTATGTTTAAATGAACAACACAAAGCCGCTATATTTTTATCTCTATACTTTTTTAGATATACTAATGAAAAATACGATGGAGGTTTAAATATGAAATATGACATTATAGGAGATATTCATGGATGCTTCCAAGAGTTTCAAAATTTAACGGAGAAGCTAGGATATAACTGGAGTAGCGGTCTACCAGTTCACCCTGACCAACGTAAACTTGCATTCGTTGGCGATATTACAGACCGTGGTCCTCATTCATTACGTATGATTGAAATTGTATGGGAACTTGTCATACATAAAAAAGAAGCTTATTACGCTCCTGGAAATCACTGTAATAAACTATATCGATTTTTCCTTGGGCGTAATGTAACAGTCGCTCACGGACTTGAAACAACTGTTGCTGAATATGAGGCACTTCCTTCTCATAAGCAAAACATTATAAAAGAAAAGTTTATCACTCTTTATGAACAATCACCGCTCTACCACATTCTAGATGAAAAAAGAGTAATCGTATGTCACGCTGGAATTCGGCAAGATTACATAGGTAGACAAGATAAAAAAGTACAAACCTTTGTATTATATGGCGATATTACAGGAGAAAAGCATGCCGATGGCTCACCTGTCCGTCGCGATTGGGCACAAGAATACAAGGGACAAGCTTGGATTGTATATGGACATACACCAGTGGCAGAACCTCGATTTATCAATCAGACAGTCAATATTGATACTGGCGCTGTATTTGGTGGCAAATTAACCGGATTACGTTATCCTGAAATGGAGACTATCTCTGTCCCTTCTTCTTTACCTTTTGTCGCTGAGAAATTCCGTCCAATTTCATAACTACCTTACTTAGCGAAAGATTATCGTATTATTTAACCAGATTTCATATAAAACTAGGTAAAGTAATTAAAAAAAGATGCAATAAAGTGCATCTTTTTTTAATTACCCTACATATAATGTCGCAGGAGGTGACAGAATGAAGAAAAAATCTTCTAAACAAAAAAGAAAAATTCCCCCTTTATATCTGCCCATGTACGGAATTAACAACTGGTGTAGTATTCGGGCTGCAGCGATAGAAGAATTGGAAGAACAAGAGTCATCAAAAAAAAGCAAAGTAAAACCAACATATGTCTCTTTAGAAAATGCTGTGATGAGCCGCATAATCGATCGCAGAAAAATAAAGATGCAACAAAAAAATAAACAGCTTTCAAATCAAGATGAACAGATACTACATTCTAACCAAACAGAAGAAAAGACGGAAGAAAATATTTCTGTAGCAGTGAATAAAAAAGTGGAACCAGAAATTCCAGCTGCTATTATAAACAAAGTAAAAAAAATAAAAGAAGCATTAGCTTCATCGTATGATATACAAATTGAAAAACCGCTCATAATTGAGACACCTACACCTGAAAATACAAAAGTTAAAAGAGGCGGCCGATATGCATATGCGGAAGGGCTTCACTCTCATGCAGAGGGCATGGCAGCACATGCGGAAGGCTTATTAACACATGCAAAAGGTTCTTTCTCTCATGCAGAAGGATCAAACTCAAAAGCAACTGGACATAGTTCGCATAGTGAGGGAAGTGAAACGACAGCAGGCGGAGCTTATTCTCATGCAGAGGGTAAACAGACGATTGCTTTAGGCGAAGCAGCACACGCAGAAGGAACCGCAACTATCGCTAACGGATCCTCTTCTCATGCGGAAGGTCATCATACATCAACAGCTCATTTTGCAGGTAGCCATATTATGGGGCGCTTCGGCACTGCAGAAGAAGCTTATTCTTGGTTTATTGCAAATGGTTTAAACGACACCGACCATAATATCGGTGCTAAATGGCTTGCCCATAATGGAGAAATGTACATTGAGGGCGCGTCTTACAATGCAAGTGGAACGGATTTTGCACAAATGTTTGAAACAGAAGATCCTACCCCTATTGATGTCGGTTATTTCGTTACATTTAGTAGCGAAGAAAAAATTCGGATAGCTACTTCACACGATTCATTCATTTTAGGAATATCTAGTGCAACCCCTGCTCTTATAGGAAATAGCGGGGCTTTAAGTTGGCAAAAACGTTATAAAACAGATAACTTTGGAAAACGTCAATATGTATGGACGGAAACAGAAGAAATACAACCTCTTTTAAATACAGAATGGGATCCAACTTGCAAATATGTAGCAAGAAAAGATCGCGCCGAATGGCTTCCTGTCGGATTAATTGGACAAATGTTAGTACGTGATGACGGCACTTGCGAAGCACATGGATATTGTCGTCCAAATGACAATGGCATTGCTACAAAAGCCGAAAGTGGATTTTTCGTTATAAAGCGTACGGGTGAAAACCAAATTTTAATATTATTCCGCTAAGAAAAAAGGGAACAAAATTCTTTATAATATAAGAATTTTGTTCCCTTTTTAAGTATGCCGCAACACCTCTTGCATATCGCTTGGAAGCTTTATAGTGAAAGACATCTCTTTCTCTAAAATAGGATGATAAAACGTCAAAGATTTACTATGAAGTGCTTGCCGTTTCATTTCATCCCTTCTCCCTCCATATAAGCTATCACCAAGTAATGGATGTCCTATATGAGCCATATGCACACGAATTTGATGCGTTCTTCCTGTCTCAAGCTCAAGCGCTACATGTGTCTTATGATATGTACTATCAATTACTTTAAAATGAGTAACTGCCCTTTGTCCATCCTCACAAACCATTCGCTCAATAATGCTATCAGATTTTCGACCAATTGGTGCATCAATCATTCCTTCTCGTTCTACAATCTTTCCGTGAACAATTGCTTCATATGTTCGTTTCACAGCTTTTTGTTGATGCTGCTTCGATAAAAGATGATGCACGAAACGATTTTTTGCAATAAGCATAAGCCCCGAAGTATCACGATCTAAACGTGTTACGATGTGCACTGTACTTGCAAGGTGCTGCTTATCATAATGAGATAACAGCGCATTGGCAACACTTCCTGCCGGATGTTCTCTAGACGGAATCGTTGACATATTCGCCTCTTTATTAATGATAAGAACCGCGTCATCTTCATATATAATGCATAAAGGAATATCTTCTGCCATCATCCCTTCACTTCTTTCCTCCACTGGAAAAAAGACACGTAATTCTTCACCAGCACTCAACTGATGACGAACACTCGCATGTTGACCATTTACTTCAATTGCTCCGCCATGAAACTTTATATCCGTTAAAGCGGCTTTAGAAATACCTTTCGTTTTCAAAAATTCCCTAACTAAAGTTCCCTCTTCAGCCGGCCCTATATCCCATTTCAATGTAAATCTGTTCAAATATATAACCCTTTCTATTTATCTGCAACAAACGAGTCACGAACTCGTTTCCAGAACGGGAATGGGCGGAAACGAACAAATCGTACTTTCTCGTTTGCGACGCGATACTGGATTGATTTCACATCTTGATGAACCATCGTTAAATGATCCACTGTAATTTGTAAGTTCATTCCTGCAGCTGGCTTTAACACACATGTATGATGCTTCGGCAATACGAGTGGCGATCCTACAGTACGAAATACACGATTATTAATGGACGCCATTTCTGCAATTTGAATCGCTTCAATAGATGGGTGAATAATTGCTCCGCCAAGCGCTTTATTATACGCGGTACTTCCTGAAGGAGTAGAGATACAAAGGCCATCTCCGCGGAATGTTTCAAAATATTCTCCGCGTATTTCTACTTCTGTTACTAATGTACCTTCTGCACTTTTTACAGTCGCCTCATTCATCGCTAAATACTGTGACTCTTTACTTCCATTCACATAGCGAATAATAACTTCTAAAAGCGGATATTCCACCACTTGGAATGGTGTTTTCGCAATCGCAATTACTAATTTCTCTACTTCTGTTGGTAACCAATCTGCATAGAAACCTAGATGTCCTGTATGTACACCAACAAATGCTGTTTCATCCAATCGATTATAATAACGATGAAACGCATATAAAAGCGTTCCATCTCCCCCAACAGAAATTACAATATCGGGTTCCTTTTCATCCATTATAAATCCAAAATCTAGCAAGTACTCTTTCATCGTGCTTGCCAGTGTATCTGATGATTGATCTCCCTTTGACATAATTGTAAATTTCATCGCCCAACACCCTTTAGTTTATGATTCGGAATCTTTCGTTTCTTGCTTTCTTGAAAAAGCCTTTTGCGCTTCTTGAATTTCAAGACGAATAGAAGACATTTCTTCATCTAATAAAAACGCCGCTTCAGCTGCACGTTGCAATCGTATTTTAATATCTTCAGGAAAACGTCCACTATATTTATAATTTAAAGAATGCTCAATTGTTGCCCAAAAGTTCATTGCTAGCGTGCGTATTTGGATTTCTACCAATACTTTTTGTTCACCTTGAATCGTTTGAACAGGATAACTAATGACAACATGATAAGAACGATAACCGCTATCTTTCTTTTGCGTGACATAATCACGTTCTTCCACGATTTCAAAGTCATTTCGTTTTCGAAGATATTCTACAACAGGCTTAATCTCATCAACAAATTGACACATCATTCTAAGCCCAGCAATATCCTGCATATCTTCTCTCAATCGGTCTAGCGGTACATTTCTCTTCTCCGCTTTATCAATAATACTTGCAACCGACTTTACCCTTCCTGTTACAAACTCAATTGGAGAATGCTCTGTTAACATTGCAAATTGAGTACGCATTCCTTTTAGTTTCACTTTTAGCTCTGCCACCGCTTGGTGGTAAGGTGCTAAAAATTCTTCCCAATTTCGATTCATTTCAACCACCACCAAAATCAATCCATTTGCTTATAGAAATACTTTTTCTACAGCAGTTACTAATTCTTCTCCGTAATTTGCATTACCTTCAATATTTTCAACTAAATATTCTACTTCTTCTTTTAATCCTTCTAATTCCATTTCAATGTCATTCACGCGAACGAACATAACCACATCGTTATTCATCGCTTCATGCATTGCTTCCCAGCATGTGTGCGGAATACTTACATAAATGAAAGATGATTCATTTTCTAAGATATATAAAAATGATAAATTGTCTGAGTCTACAAGTACGTGATTACGCGCACTTAACTCCTTTACCTCTATTTCACTATTTTCCGCACAAAAAATAAGAGCATTCTCTCTCTTTTCTACGCTCTTAACTTGGATTTTATTTTGCATGCTCTAACTCCTCCATCTCAACTTCCTGTCTTACTTAACAGTATTATTGTATCATAACATGGACGCAAACAAATAAAACATTGAACCAAATTTATGAAAAAGCGATAATGTGTAAAGAATTATTTTTCAAAAGGAGATTATACAATGACACAAGAAATTGAAATTGAATTCAAAAATATCGTTACAAAAGAAGAATTCGATACATTATGTAAATCGTTTTCTATTGAAACATTTACAAAACAAGTGAATCACTATTTTGAAACACCTGACTTCTCGTTAAAAGAAGCTGGCTCTGCACTTCGTATTCGTCATAAAGGAGCAACTTATACGTTAACGTTGAAACAACCTGCAGAAATCGGTTTATTAGAAACGCATCAAGTCGTAACAGAAGACGAAGCAAAAATGATGATGGAAACAAATACAATCATTCAAGGAGCAGTAGTAGATCAATTACACAAATTACAAATTCCTGTTTCTGCTTTAACATATATGGGTAGTTTAACAACAGAAAGAGCAGAAACATTATTTAAAGGCGGAACGCTTGTCTTTGATCATAGTTTCTATTACAATCACAATGATTATGAAATTGAATTTGAAGTACAAGATGAAGAAACAGGAAAAGCTGCATTTATTCATTTATTAACGCAACATAACATACCTGTTCGCCATACAAATAACAAAGTAAAACGCTTTTTCCTTGCCAAACAAAAAAAAGCACGCTAAAGTGAAAATTCCACTAGTGAATATGTTTCACTAGTGGATACATCTCACTAAAAAAGTTTACACCCGTAGAATAAGCAAAGAATCTTTGAGAAAGCTGTTTATTTGCCCTCTCGAACATTCCATTGCTACAATAGATATACATTTCATGGAAAAAGGAGTTTATAAAGGATGAGCAAGCAACCGATGACACCATTTGAAGGAATTGGCGGTGAACAATGCATTGCAATATTAGTAGATACATTTTATTCCTATGTCAGTAAACACCCTGACTTATCTCCCATCTTCCCGGAAGATTTAACAGAAACCGCTAGGAAGCAGAAGCAATTTTTAACACAATATTTAGGTGGTCCTAATTTGTACACTGAAGAACATGGTCATCCTATGTTAAGGGCACGCCATCTTCCGTTTGAGATTACTCCAAAACGAGCAGAGGCTTGGCTATCATGTATGGAGCAAGCAATGGATGATACTGGAGTTCATGGCCATATAAGAGAGTTTGTTTTTGAACGTTTAGCATTAACCGCTCAGCATATGGTTAATACTCCAAACGAAACAGGTGAAGTGTAATGGATAAGCAGGAAGCAAAGCATATAAATATGCCATCTCCTTCCGCATGCGAGCATAAGTCTGTAGAAGCATATTTATTTATTGATCCACTTTGTAAAGATTGCTGGGAAATTGAGCCTTTTATTATTAAACTATGGCTTGAATACGGGAAATACTTCTCTATTCGTCATATCGTAACAGGAAAAGTGGATGGAACGAACGCTTCCTCACACAAATGGAATAAACCTGCTAATATTCGATTTGTGTGGGAAAAGACAACCAGTTTACAAGGTTTTTCATGTGATGGAAAGGTACATATGCAAGAAGCATCATCAACACCATATTTAGTTTCGATGGCAATTAAGGCAGCGGAGTTGCAAGGCCGAAAAGCAGGTTCGAAGTTTTTGCGAAAACTCCAAGAATACATTTTCCTTGAAAATGTATCAAACCCTGACTGCGAACTATTACTTGCATGTGCGAAAGATAGCAATATTGATGTAGAAGAATTTAAAAAAGATCTACATTCTGCTAGTGCAAAAAAAGCTTTCCAATGTGACTTGAAATTCACAAATGAAATGCATATTACAGAAATACCTTCCCTCGTCTTTTTTCATGCGAACTCAGATGAAGAAGGTATTAAAATCGCTGGAAATTATTCCTACGATGTATACGTACAATTATTGAAAGAACTTGTAAAATGTGAAATTGAGCCAGAACCATTACCACCTTTAGAAGTGCTACTAGAAGCAACACAATTTATATCTTCAAAAGAAGTAGCATTTATTTATGATTGTCCGCAACAAGAAATTGAACGCGAACTAAAAAAATTACAACTGAAACGAAAAGTACAAATGATAGAAGTAAAATGCGAACGTTATTGGAAATGGATAGCAAAAGAAAAAGACCTGGTGTAAACACCAGGTCTTCTTCTTTACGGCTTATAAAAATATTAAAGGGGATGGGAGAAATTTTCACGTTCAAACAAAGGGGTATATGTTTGTATGTGAATTCGTTCACGCTTATTATATTACAAGATTCGACGTCAGATGACAACCCCTTTTGTCGAATTTCACACTTTTGTCACATTCTAAACGTTTTCATTTTTGAATAAGCTATAAAAAAGGTCATTTAGGAGGTTTATTTATGAAAAAATCTTATATTGCTCTTCTCTTTCTAGCTGTCATCGTTTCTTTTTTCTTGTACATCCTCTCTCTACTACAAGCTTTTCCTAAAATTATTGCCTTACCTCTTTTATTCGGAATCATCGTTATCACACTCTCTTATTTCAATTATAAAAAACGATTCAAAGGGTTTTAATTTCAAAAATCAGCCGTAAAGCTATCCTTTCAGTTAGAAAAAACAAAGAAATTCACCTTTCTTTTCGACAAATACCGACATTGAATCTATTCAACAAAAAAGACGAGGATACAATCCCTCGTCTTTTTTCATTACTTTTCTTCAAATAATAATGCTTCTAATTCATTTAATTTCTCTTCAAATACTTGTAGCGCCTCTTTTACTGGTTCAGAAGATGCCATATCTACTCCTGCTTTTTTCAGCACTTCAATTGGATAATCAGAGCTTCCTGCTTTTAAGAACTCATTAATATAACGTTCTACTGCTGGTTGTCCTTCTTCTAAAATCTGTTTAGATAGAGCTGTCGCTGCACTAAATCCTGTTGCGTATTGATATACGTAATAGTTGTAGTAGAAGTGTGGAATACGAGACCATTCTAAACCAATCTCTTCGTCGATTACTAAAGCGTCACCGAAATATTTCTTATTTAAATCATAGTAAATTTCCGTTAACATGTCTGGCGTAACAGCATGTCCTTCTTGTACTTTCTTATGAATAATATGTTCAAACTCTGCAAACATCGTTTGACGGAATACAGTACCACGGAACCCTTCTAAATAATGATTTAATAAATATAGACGCTCTTTCTTATCTTCTGTCGTTTTTAATAAATAATCATTTAGAAGCGCTTCATTACAAGTAGATGCCACTTCTGCTACGAAGATGGAATAATCACCATATACGTGCGGTTGTGTTTTTCTTGTATAGTAACTATGCACCGAATGACCAAACTCATGAGCAAGTGTAAATAAATTATTTACATTATCATGCCAGTTCATTAAAATATACGGATTTGTTCCATATGCACCAGATGAATATGCCCCGCTTCGTTTTCCTTTATTCTCATACACATCTACCCAGCGATTTTCATATGCCTCTTTCAAAATATCAACATATTCATCACCAAGTACGTTTAAAGATTTTAATAAAAGGTCTTGCGCTTCTTCGTATTTCACATTCATTTTCACTTCTGGTACAAGTGGTGTATATAAATCATACATATGAAGCTCATCAAGTCCTAGTGCACGCTTACGAATATCGATGTAACGGTGTAATAAATGTAAGTTGTCATTTACTGTTTCAACGAGTTGATCGTATACTGCTTCCGGAATATTATTATTGCTCAGTGCAGCTTGGCGAGCAGAATCATATTTACGAACACGCGCATTGAAATTATTACGTTTTACTGCTCCGCTTAACGTACTTGCGAATGTGTTTTTAAATTTTCCGTACGTTTCATATACAGCTTTAAATGCATCTTTGCGAACACGAGGATCATCACTTTCTAAAAACTGAATGTAACGGCCATGTGTAATTTCTATTTCTTCTCCGTCTTCCCCTTTAATAGATGGGAATTTTAAATCCGCGTTATTCAACATACCGAATGTATTGCTTGATGAACTCATTACTTCAGATGCTTCCGCTAATAAAGCTTCCTCAGCTTCTGATAATACGTGCGGGCGTTGGCGTGTAATTTCTTCTAATGCATGTTCATATACACTTAAATCTCTATTTTCCTTCAAGAATGTTTGCAATGTATCTTCTGAAATCGATAAAATTTCAGGCACAATATACGCTGTGCTACTAGATACTTGTGAATATAAATTTGTTGCACGATCATTTAATGCTTGATATACAGAGTTTGTTGTATCTTGATCGTAACGCATATGAGCATATGTATATAACTTACCTAATCGCATTGATATTTCATCTTCATATTGCAATGCCTCAAGTAAATTGTCCGCAGAGTCACCAAGTTTCCCTTTAAATTCAGTTAACTTCGGTAATAGCTCTTTAATAGCTTGGAATTCTTTTTCCCATTCTGCATCCGTTTGGAAAATATCTTCTAATCGCCACGTACTTGCTTCTTCAATCTCGTTGCGATCTGGTAATGCTTTCGCTTTGTTTTGTTCAGACATTCTTTAAGCCCTCCTTTAAATATCTCTACTTAAGTACAATTCGTTTTTTTCTTATGTAATTCCTTCACAATCATTCTTTATTATATCCGCTTTTCCTCCTCTCATGTTAAAATTTGCCTCAAATAAAGATAGCGCATGTATTAAGCAAATCTCATCATGTTTCATAATTTCCTCCTCTGTTTTTAACATCACGGCATCCCTTATTTTTCGGTACGTATAAGTTCCCACTTTACGTAAAACACCTATATAGCATAAAAATGTCATATATTCCGTAACTGCCATTTTCCATATGTGCTGCGAAAAGTACGGAAGTATCCGCCTTTTCGTATACCTTTTTACATAACTACACACGTATTGAAGAGAAATACACTCTCCCACTGCAAGCTCCCCTATACACTTTATATATAGAAAAGCTTGCCATATAAATGGGTTTGTTTGAAAAGCAAATGCAGAAGGGAGTGGAACACCAATTTCAGAAGGAAAGCTCGCTGGGGTACATTTAAATTGATATAAGAGGCGTAATAATGACTTATAATTATAATTCCAAATCGGTAAGGCATTTTGGCGAAAGTTTTTCTTTCTCTGCTTCCACTCTTCACCCAATCTTTCTTTCCCGAAAGGAACAGGAGAAAAAAGCATTTCAAAAGTAGTCGCATCAGTTGGTAAATATATAGTATGTGAGAAAAAAACATTTGTAGAAAAGGGAGTGACAAATGCACATTTCATAAATGATTTTTGTTTCGGACAGAAGAAAATAAGAAGTGGCTGAGGATAAGATTGTAAGGAGAAAGCCATAAGTGAGGAAAATTTCATCCAATATGCAGATTGCTTTTTCAATTGATTTCCACCAACGATCCAAATGACCTGTATACCAGCTTGCCAATACGAATATGTTCTTTTGTACAGCTGCTCTATAGCGAGGTTTGCACATTGGTATTCAATTGCAATTTTTCTACCCGCCCTCTCTACAAAAACATCTGGTCGTTGCTTAATTTCTGGGAGGTAGTACTCTATATCCACCTGAAAGTTTTGACGTTTGAACCATCTATATAACAATTCTTTACCATGCATATGATACTTTGATTCCGCTTCATAAAAGGCAAGACATGAATCCACTTTTTTATGAGCAAAATGCCAACTTTTTTGTTTCCCTAATTTCATTTGCACTTCCTTTCCGCAAGCTACACAAAAGAATCGTTCTTGTTGACGCATACGGCGCAAAAGCTCTTCATTACAATTATAGAGTAAATGAATTTTTTCACCGTTTTCTCTTTTAGCGATAAATATCGTAATCACACCCTTTCAGCTCCTTATATTCTACAATTTGTTACAAATTCCTTTTAAAAAAGAGATGTCCCAATTTCGGACATCTCTTTTTATAATAAAGGTGATAATAATCGGTACGTTGATTCAACAATTCGTCTATGAAGACGTCTTTTATGAAAATGATCACCATGAATTTCACTTGATTCTTCTAAATCATCTTTAAAGTCTTGAACAAGTTTTCGAATGCTATCTGTATCATATAAAAAGGCATTTACTTCAAAATTCAAATGAAAACTTCTCATATCCATATTAGCTGTCCCAATTGAAGCTAAATCAGAATCAACGATGACAATTTTACTATGAAGAAAACCTTTTTCGTATTCATATATCTTTACTCCTGCATCTAAAAGCTCTGGGAAGTACGATCTCGATGCGTAAAAGACAGTACGCTTATCCGGTTTACTCGGCATTAATAAACGAACATCAATACCAGCAAGTGCAGCAACCTTTAATGCGGATAAAATATCATCATCCGGAATAAAATACGGCGTTGCAATCCAAATAGATTTCCGAGCAGAAGCGATCATTGCGAAATATAAATGCTTAATCGTTTCCCACTTATTATCGGGGCCACCTGCAACTAGCTGCACTCCTCCCCAATGATCCCCCTCAACTGCTTTTGCTTGTAAATATTCAGGGGCTAGCACAGCCTCTCCAGTCATATAAAACCAGTCTTGAAGGAAAATAAGTTGTAAACTTTGAACCGCTTCACCACGTAAATACAAATGCGTATCTCGCCAAAAGCCAAAATATTTATTTTTCCCTAAATACTCATCACCGATATTTAATCCGCCTACAAACCCTTCGTTCCCATCAATCACGACAATTTTCCTATGATTTCGATAATTAATCTTATCGTTTAAAATCGGAAAGCGCACAGGAAAGAATGGAATCATTTCTACACCTGCATCGTTTAATTCTTCAATATACGATTTCGATAACTTAAAACTTCCAACCGCATCATATAAAAAGCGAACAACAACGCCTTCTTTCGATTTTTGTATTAAAATATCTTTAATTTCTGTTCCTAATTTATCATCACGCACAATGTAATATTCCATATGAATGTGATGTTTCGCTCGTTTTAACCCATTTAAAATAGCCCGAAACGTTTCATCTCCATTTGTTAATGTCCTCGTTTCAGTTTGAAATGAAATATTTAAAGCTCCTAATCGATCCGCTAAACGAAATAACAGTTCTTGATGCTTATGATTGCGTAAAATTCGTTCTTCGTAATCTTCATGCCCTTTATATTGTAAAAACGCCTGTTCATCAAGTAACGCCTTCTTTTGGAACATTCTTTTTCTTCGAAAATTTTGTCCAAATAATAAATAAGCAAAGAAACCAAATACCGGAAAAATCCCTAAAACAATTAACCATGTAAGTGTTTTAGATGGATGTCGATTTTCTAAGAAAATAACGCAACCAATTAAAAACGCAGATACTGTAAATAAAATACTAATAATACCTAAAATCGAAACATCTTTTATCCCAATCACATCTGAATAAAATGCTACATCAATAAACATACGTAACGAAACAAATAATGCGAACAATAGCAGTATAAAGAAAATCAGCTTTAACGTATTTTTCATCTCTTACCTCCTAACTAAGAAAGCTTTCCTATTCTTCATATAAAAAGCCGATTTCATACTACAGAAATCGGCCTACGTTTTAGCAGGAAAATTATTGCGAATCGTTTCAAGCGCATGCTCTTTCACAATTTGTTTTCCATACTCACTTACACGATGAATTGTTAAAGTTGATTCTTCTCCATATTCTAAAATAATACTTAAAATACGATCGATTTCTTCTTCATCATGTAGCACTTCATCGAATTCCACATATACATAATAGCGGTCCTCAAATGAATACAGCTCATCTTTTATATCTTCAAAGATAAGACGATGACTTAATGAAATGACATCTTCAAAATCATTAAATTTAATTAAAAAGCCAAACGTACCATCTTCATTAAAGTTTGTTCCTGTTTGTTCTTCTACCTCTTCGACTAATTCTTGTTGGAATAATGATTCGATGCCTTCATCTAGAGGAATATCTATAATTTTGTCTACCCCTATCGGTAGTTCCAGCTTTTGTCCGTCCTTTGAAAGCTCTGCTTTCGTGACAAGTACTTCAATCCCTTTATCGACTGCTTGCACTTGAATCCATAACGGTCCATCAATAAAGAAATCGTCATGATCACGAGCTTCGTCCATCATCTCCCAAAAGAGCTCTTCACTTCGTTCGCGATCATACCAAATTTCTTCACGATTAAATCCTCTATCCTCTATATCAATGTACGTAATAAAAAATTTCATCGTATGATCATTAATTCTTTCAATATCCAAAATACAACTCTCCCTTCCTGCTTAGAATTGTTATGAAGGGATTCCCCACTCATATGACAAATCAATAGATTCTTGTACTCTCATTTTATGATAAGATTCTCCAGAATGGAAATAAAATCGATTTATTTTACAAAAATAGTTATATGCCTATCTTTACTCGATAAACTACATAAATATATTATTATAGCGATTTCTTACTTACAAAAAATTTGGACATACATTTCCACATTCCCCCGTACACTGTAATAAAGTGAAACTTCTATTAGAAGAGATTATTTAACAACAACTTTCTTCATCACATACATATAGTTCGCTTATTAAAACATCATAAATGGAGGCAGACGAATGGACTTAGAGTTTTTAACATCCGTACTAATGATTGTCGGTATCGATGTTGTATTAGGTGGTGACAATGCAATCGTCATCGCACTAGCTAGCCGAAATTTACCTGAATCGAAACGAAATAAGGCTATTTTGATCGGTACTCTTTTAGCGATTGTACTAAGAATCATCCTTACTATACTAGCTGTCTATTTACTCGACATTCCATTTCTACAATTGATTGGCGGGGTTTTACTTACATTAATTGCAGTCAATTTATTAACCGATAATAGCAACGATCTTTCTTCTATTCAAGGAAAAACAACTTTATTTCAAGCTGTGCGGACAATTGTTTTCGCGGATCTCGTTATGGGGTTTGATAATGTTATTGCCATTGCAGGTGCAGCTCACGGGAGATTTTTACTCGTCATAATCGGCTTACTCATTTCTATCCCGATTATTATTTGGGGCAGCAAACTTATTTTAATACTTATGGAACGATTTCCATTCCTCATTTATTGCGGTGCAGCGATTCTTGCCTATACTGCAGGAAAAATGGTTACACATGAAGACAGACTTGCAACCTTTTTTCATAACAATCCAAGTTTCACTACAAGCATTCCTTATTTGTTCATTTTCACTATTTTATGCATCGGCTTTATCGTACAACAAGTTCGATTACGCAATGTGAAACATTAAAAAAAACCTTCTACTATATAATAGGTAGAAGGTTTTCATATTATTATAATTAATTTACAAGACGTTGTGCTTCACGTAATTGGAACGTTCTTACTGTACGTGGTAAGAAACGACGAATTTCGTCTTCGTTGTAACCAACTTGAAGGCGTTTCTCGTCAATCATAATTGGACGACGTAAAATCCCTGGATAGTCACGAATCATCTTATATAAATCTTGAAGTGGTAAAGACTCTAAGTTTACATTCAATTCTTGGAAAACTTTCGAACGAGTAGAAATAATCTCATCCGTTCCGCTTTCTGTCATACGTAAAATCTCTTTAATTTCCTCAATCGTTAATGGATCTGAGAAAATATTACGTTCTGTATAGGGAATATGATTTTCCTCTAGCCATAATTTCGCCTTTCTACAAGACGTACAGCTTGGAGAACTATATAATGTTACCATACAAAGCTCACTCTCCTTAAAGAGTACAAATTCTGTACTAAATACAGTTTTAATTTCTAACTTCAGCAATTTTTCGCGATAACTTGTCTTATTGAAAAGTACAAAAATCGCATTTCATGTAAGCAACAACTTATAATAAACAACAATTACTTTTAATAAGTAACTTCTATAATCATTATACAATAGATTTTGCAAGAAATATACAGTAAATTTCCTGCTAGTTGAGAAAACTCTTCCGTGTATTTCACTGCTATGTAACATGATTACGCTCACTTCAGCTGTACTTTAACAATAACTTTCAATCCTTTTACTACTCACTTCTCATAGATTTTTCATATAATATATAGTTATTTATCTATAATCTTCCCTATGAAAAAGAGAACGTTTTCTTACTTTTTCTTGATAAATCAATTAAGAAATGTAAGACTATACAAATGAGAATGAAAAGGAACATTTGTTCTTATTTTAACAAATATCCTCCCTCCTGTCTACACGATTTCTAAAGTAAATTAAATATTTTTCTGACATTTCTTTCTTTTTCATTTTTCATCTCATACAATAAACATACAGACAGGCAAAGGGGGAGTTTTCAAATGATTGCTTTTTTTATTGATTTTATTACGGTTGCTGCCCTCATCATCGGAATAACAGCATTGATTGGTGTCATTACAAATAGCATCGGCGAAAAGCTCTTTGGTGGAAAAGAAAAAATGAAGTTTGTTAACAAAAGTTTGGATGTACAATCTGGCTGGAACCAAGTTGGCGGAAAAGGCATTTATAAGAAACGAACGTATTAAAAAAAAGCAGGCGATCACCTGCTTTTTTTCTTATTTCTCTACTGACGCCCATTTAAAGCTTAAATCGCCGCCATATTTATGGTTATACATATTTTTAATTGAATCTCTTTGTAAATATGCTCTACCACGTTGATATACTGGAACGATCGCAGCATCATCAAGTAACATTTTTTCTGCTTCTAATAAGTTCTTCCAACGAGCATTTACATCGCTTCCATCTTTTTTCGCCTTCATAATGATTTCATCGTATTTTGGATTAGAGTACTTCATCTTATTTTGTGACCCATCTGTTACAAACATATCAAGATATGTAATTGGATCTGGGAAGTCCGCACTCCATCCAGAGAATGACATGACATAATCGCCCGCATCTTCTAATTTTAGTTTTTGTGCGAATGGTTGTTGTTTAATTTTTACTGTTAAACCTGGTAAATTCTTTTCTAATTCACCTTTTAAATATTCACCAGTTTTCTTTGATAACTCTACATCCTCATTTAATAATTCTAATTCGATTTCATTTTTACCAAGTTCTTTTTTACCAGCTTCCCAATATTTCTTCGCTTCTTTCACGTTTGGTTTTACAATATCCCCGTTTACAGCACGGAAATCTTTTTTATCTGGTCCTTTAATAAAGTTATCAGGAATTAATCCTGTTGCTGGCTTAGAACCGTTATTTAATAATGTATCCACGAATGGCTTACGGTCAAAAGCAAGTGAAATTGCTTTACGAATATTTTTATTTGCTAAAGCTGGATCTTTTTGATTTAAACGAAGGAAGAATACAGATGTATCTTCTACTGTTTGGAAATCTGGTTTTCCTTTATATTTATCAATAAACTCCGCTAATAACGACGCTCGATCAATTGCATTTGTTTCATATAAGTTAATTGGCGTAGATGTATCTTTTACAATATTAAAGTTTACTTCTTCAATCTTCACTTCTTTATTGTCCCAATATGACGCGCTCTTTGTCATTTTAAAGCTACGTTCATGTTGCCAATCACTTAATGTAAATGGTCCGTTATAAAGCGTTGTATTCGCTTCCAAACCAAACTTCGTACCTTGCTCTTTCACAAACTTTTCATTCACAGGATAGAAGATTGGATATACCATTAAATCTACAAGGTATGGAATTGAATTATCTAATTCCACTTCTAATGTATAATCATCAATCGCCTTTACCCCTAATTGATCCGGACTCATCTCTTTTTTATTAATTTTCTCTGCATTTTTTATATCATACATAATGTACGCTGATTTCGCAGCTGTATCTGGGTTAATCGCTCTTTGCCATGCGTATACGAAATCTTTTGCCGTCACAGGATCACCATTTGACCATTTTGCGTCTTCACGTAATTTAAATGTATATTTTTTACCATCTTCTGATTTTTGGAATTCCTTCGCTACACCAGGAACTAGCTTATCATCTTTTCCTAAACTGTATAAGCCTTCCATCGTATTACCCATTACTCTTGAAGAAACTGCATCAGCTGATAACGCTGGATCCATCGTTGGAATTTCTTGCGTTTCAATTAAGTTAATAACTTGCTTCGCACCGCTTTTCCCGCTATCCCCTTTTGCGTTCGCTTGCGGTTCATCTTTTTGGTAGCTACATGCCCCTAACATCATGCTCATCGCTACTGTTGATACTACAAAAACTGGCATCTTTTTTTTCATACTTCCACCCTCCATAAAAATGTTAGCCCTTTCATTTTCAAACAGAAAGAAATATATATATGTTCTAATAATTCATATTATACACACAAATATATTTTTTGTATATTTATATTTCTATTTCATTAAAATTTCCTGTTAAAAAATAAATCTTTGTAAACGTTTCATATTGCTGATTATTCTTACTAAAGTGTTAAAAACAATATTTTTATACTTTTCTAAATTATCAGAGAAAAACGAATTTTATATCTCATAATACTTTATGTATAATTATCCTTTTGTTTTTATCATAAAATAGCACTCTCTTCATAATAAAAATATGTAGGCTAAAATGAGTGCAAAGGTTAAGAAAGTATGTTACGATACATTTTGCTAAAAATAGATATCGGTAAAGAGGGGACGGACATGGCAGCAATTCAGGCAAAAAACGGGCCTACTGAGAAATTAAGTTTAT
Organism: Bacillus cereus group sp. MYBKT14-1; assembly: GCF_051915185.1. Lineage (NCBI taxonomy): Bacteria > Bacillati > Bacillota > Bacilli > Caryophanales > Bacillaceae > Bacillus > Bacillus cereus group sp. MYBKT14-1. The sequence goes on from NZ_JBQAEF010000009.1 coordinate 115,333, forward strand.
TCTTATTAACATGGCCTATTTTTCTAGAAGTTTTTCTTTTTATGTTAATGGGGATCGCTGATACTTTCATGTTAAGTGCATTATCAGACGATGCTGTATCTGGGGTTGGTGCAGCGAATCAATACCTCCATATCGCTATTTTGGTACTAGAAGTCATCGGGAACGGCGCAGCTATCGTCGTATCTCAATACCTCGGTTCCAAGCGCTTTATGGAAGCATCTAAAATATCAGCATTAGCCGTCACATTAAATTTAATAGTTGGGCTCGTTATAAGCGCTGGTTTTCTTTTATTTTCGAAACATATGATGCTCGCAATGAACTTACAAGGCGATGTACTAACGTATGCGCAAAACTACTTATCTATCGTCGGAGGAGCCATCTTCCTACAAGCTATTATTAACTCATTAGCCGCAATTATCCGTGTACACGGTTTCACAAAGCAAGCGATGTTTATTTCACTCGGAATGAATATGATTCATATCGCTGGAAACTATGTACTCATTTTCGGGAAATTTGGTTTCCCTGAGCTCGGTGTACAAGGGGCTGCCCTTTCTTCTGCTGTCAGCCGACTTATAGCGCTTATTGTTTTCTTCTGGTTACTATACCGCGTTATGGAATATCGTGTAAAATTACAATATTATTTCACCTTATCAAAAGAATATATCGGGAAAATTTTAAAAATCGGGATTCCATCTGCTTTTGAGCAAGTTATGTATCAAGCTTGTCAAATTGTCTTCTTATACTATGCAACATATTTAGGAACGGAATCGTTAGCGGCTAGACAATACGCTACGAACATTTCTATGTTCACTTATTTATTCGCTATTGCAATTGGTATGGGAACAGCTATTATTATTGGCCGCCTCGTTGGTGGTGGCGAAAAAGATGAAGCATACGAACGCTTGTGGAAAAGTGTAAAATGGGCGATTGGTGTAACTTTATGTATGGTCGCTCTCGTTATTACATTCCGTACACAATTAATGGGACTGTTTACAGATAATCCGTACATTATCGGGTTAGGCGCAAGTGTTCTTTTACTAAGTGTACTACTTGAAACGGGACGTACGATGAATATCGTCATCATTAATTCGCTTCGTGCAGCTGGTGATGCAAAATATCCTGTTTTAATCGGTGCATTCTCTATGGTGTTAATGAGTTTACCACTAGGTTACTTTTTCGCCTTTCATTTAGATATGGGGCTCGTTGGTATTTGGCTAGCAATCGCCATCGACGAATGGACACGTGCCATTATTATGTTCTTCCGCTGGAAAAGTAGAGCATGGGAGCGTTATGCACTTGTTAAACCTGAAGAACAAGAGGAGAATGTTTCTGTTCAAGTTCAGTAATTTTGCATATGGATATCACTAATGATACATGAGATTTATATCGGCGATTCTTTAAATATATCGACTGACCGACAAATGTATACAATTCTTTTATATAGTAGAAAAAGAGCCATCCTTCCATAACAGAAGAATGGCTCTTTTTCTTATTGATAAATCTCTTTATATTTCTTGTACTCCGCTTCCGAACATAGTACGAAATGTCCTGGGCGAATTTCACGCATTGTTGGTGCCTCACTACCATAATTATGCTGTGATGGATCATATACGATACGTTTACGATTGCGCTCATAATCTGGATCTGGAAGTGGAATCGCTGATAATAGTGATTTCGTATATGGATGAATTGGATTCGCATATAATTCATCACTTGTTGTTAACTCAACGATTTGGCCACGGTACATTACACCAATACGATCACTAATGTATTTTACCATTGATAAATCATGGGCGATGAATAAGTATGTTAAACCTTTTTCTTTTTGTAACTTTTTCAGTAAGTTTACAACTTGCGCCTGAATCGATACGTCAAGTGCTGAGATCGGCTCATCGGCAATGATAAATTCTGGGTCTACAGCAAGCGCTCGAGCGATACCGATACGCTGACGTTGTCCACCTGAGAATTCGTGTGGGAAACGGTTTGCGTGCTCTTTATTTAAACCAACTGTGTTTAATAGTTCATGAACACGGTCCATGCGCTCTTTTTTACTTTTCGCTAATCCGTGAATATCAATACCTTCTGCGATAATATCCCCTACTGTCATACGAGGATTTAATGATGCGTATGGATCTTGGAAAATCATTTGCATTTTACGGTTGAATTTCTTCAGTTCTGCGCGTGATTTCTTACCATGTACATTTTCACCATCGAACAATACTTCACCAGCAGTTGCATCATATAAACGAATAATCGTTCTTCCAGTTGTCGATTTACCACAACCCGATTCTCCTACAAGACCAAATGTTTCTCCGCGGTAAATATCAAATGAAATATCATTAACCGCTTTGACAACACCACCACTCACGTCGAAGTGTTGCTTTACATTTTTTACTTCAATTAATTTCTCACGTTGTTTAGTCATGTTGTTCACCTGCTTTCATTTGAAGAATGCGTCTTTCAACGACTGCCGGCGGTTTTACTTCTGGAGCTTGCTCGTGAAGTAACCAAGTTGCCGCATAGTGCGTATCACTTACTTTAAATAAAGGTGGGTCCATTTCAAAGTCAATTTTCAGTGCCTGTGGGTTACGTGGTGCAAAAGCATCTCCCTTCGGCGGCTTCAATAAATCTGGAGGCGTTCCAGGGATTGCATATAACTCTTCTTCTGAACCATCTAAACTTGGCATAGATGCGATTAAACCCCAAGTATATGGATGTTTCGGATTGTAGAAAATTTCATCTACAGTTCCAATTTCAACAACTTTACCAGCGTACATAACTGCCACTCGGTCCGCAACGTTTGCTACTACACCTAAGTCATGCGTAATGAAAATGATTGCTGCTTCTGTTTTTTGCTGAATGTCTTTCATAAGTTCTAAAATTTGCGCCTGAATCGTAACGTCTAGCGCTGTTGTCGGCTCATCGGCAATTAATAATTTTGGGTTACAAGCTAACGCCATCGCAATAACTACACGCTGTCTCATACCACCTGAGAATTGGTGAGGATATTGTTTTAAACGAGCTTCTGGATTTGGAATACCTACAAGGTCAATTAATTCTAAAGCAACTTTACGTGCATCTGCTTTACTCATCCCTTGGTGTTTAATTAGACCTTCCATAATTTGATTTCCAATTGTCATCGTTGGATTTAATGATGTCATTGGATCTTGGAAAATCATCGCAATATCTTTACCGCGTACTTGCTGCATTTCTTTTTCTGTTAATTTCGTTAAGTCACGACCTTCAAATACGATTTCACCATTTTTAATGCGTCCAGGAGGATTCGGAATTAATCCCATTAACGCTTTAGAAGTAACTGATTTCCCTGAACCAGATTCTCCTACAATCGCCAATGTTTCTCCTTTTTTCAAATCAAAAGTAACGCCGCGTACAGCTTGTACTTCACCTGCATGTGTATCAAAGGAGACTTGTAAATCTTTTACCTCTAACAATGTTTTCATCTTTGCCTCTCCCCTCTTTTACTTACGCATTTTTGGATCTAACGCGTCGCGTAATCCGTCTGCCATTAAGTTAAACGCTAAAATTAATATACTGATGACAACCGCAGGGATGAACATCATATGCGGATACGTTTGAATAGATTTATAACCATCATTTACAAGAGAACCAAGTGACGCAAATGGTGGCTGAATTCCTAAACCGATGAAACTTAAGAACGCTTCACCAAACACCGCTGATGGAATTGTAAACATTGTCATTACGATAATAGGTCCCATTACGTTTGGAATTAAATGTTTCACAATTAATTGTGTATTTGTTGCACCTAATGTACGAGATGCTAATACATATTCTTGGTTTTTTAACTTTAAGATTTGTCCACGAACAATTCGCGACATCCCTATCCAACCTGTAATCGCCATCGCGAGTGTAATTGACCAAATACCAGATCCCATAATGATTACCATTAAAATAACGATGATTAAGTATGGAATACCGTTAATAATCTCCATAATACGTTGCATAATATTATCTACTCTACCGCCGTAGAATGCTGAAATACCTCCGTATGCAACCCCAATTACTAAGTCAATTGCTGCCGCTAAAAGAGCGATATATAATGATACGCGTGTACCTTCCCATGTTCTTGTCCATAAGTCACGGCCAAGATCATCTGTACCAAACCAGAAGTACTCTTTAATATCACGTTTTTCATATTGGTCAACACCATATTGATCTGTACCGTCAAATGGTAACCAATGAACATTTTCAATAACTGGAATTTTTGGTGGTAATTTCGCTCGACCTAAATCTTGCTCTTTATACGAGTGTTTACTTACCATCGGTCCAAAAATCGCTAATAGTGCAATGATAACTAATAATACAAGGCCAAGCATCGCACCTTTATGTTGGAATAAACGTCTTCTTACATCTTGCCAAAACGTTAGGCTTGGACGGGCAATGACTTCATTATCAACATTATTTTGATTGGCTTGTTGAAATAAATCTGGAGATAATTTTTGTACATCTTTCATCATTTTTTCCCTCCCGCTAAACGAATACGAGGATCAATAATTCCGTATAAAATATCGACAATGAAAATAACTAAAATGAAGATTGCACTATAGAAAATCGTAGTTCCCATAATAACTGTATAGTCATTTAAAGTAATCGATTTAACGAATTGTTCCCCAAGTCCTGGTACAGCATAAATTTGCTCGATAACAAGTGTTCCTGTAATTAATGCCGCAACCATTGGTCCTAAAATTGTTACAACTGGAATTAACGCGTTACGAAGTGCATGTTTGACAATAATAACGCCTTGGCTAATTCCTTTCGCTTTCGCTGTTAAAATGTAATCGGCTTGCATAACTTCAATTAATTCTGCACGAGAGAAACGTGCGATTGTTGCGATAACTCCCATCGATAATGCAATTGTAGGCATTACAGTAAACTCTGGTCCTTTCCAGAATGCTACTGGGAACCAGCCAAGTTTTACCCCTACGAAATATTGCAGTAATGCGGCGAATACGAATGATGGTACCGACATTCCGAGTACCGAAATAACTGTTGCACTATAATCTACCCACGTATTATTACGAAGTGCGGCAACAATACCTAAAATTAAACCGATAAATGTTCCTAATATAATCGCTTGTAAACCTAATTGGGCTGATGGTCCAATACGATCCACAATCATGTCTGTTACTGGGCGGTTATCATATTGGAATGATACCCCTAAATCACCTTTTGCTAGGTTACCTAAGTAACGTGCGTATTGAACTGGTACCGGATCATTCAATCCGTATTTTTCAAGAATGATTTCTTTTTGTGCCGGTGATAGCTTCTCCTGGTTTTTAAGCGGAGAACCCGGAAGTAATTTCATCAAAAAGAAAGTCAGTGTAGTAATTAAAAATAATGTCAAAGCCATGTACACGAAACGTTTTAATACATAACGTCCCATATCAAGCACCTCCCCGTTTTTCTCAAAAGCAATAAGATAGTTTAAAATATTCTTACTTTTATTTTTTTAAAATAAGAGCATATGCCCATCATAGGCATATACCCTTGTAAACGATGGAAAAAAAAGATTATTTTTGTTCAACAGATGCCCATTTGTAAGTTAATTTACCACCATAGTTAATTGGGATAATATCTTTTACGGCACCTTTTACTACATACGCTGAACCTTTTTGGAAGATTGGAGTGATAACTGCATCCTCTTTAATTAACATCTTCTCTACTTCTAGAAGGTTGTCCCAGCGAGCTTGTAAATCTTTTGTATCTGTTTTAGCTTTTAGGATTAACTCATCATATTTCTGATTAGAATACCCTGTTTTATTTTGAGAACCATTCGTAACAAACATATCTAAATATGAGATTGGATCTGGGAAATCTGGTCCCCAAATACCAAACGCAATATCATATTGCTGAGAATCTTCTAATTTATTTTTTTGTGCGAATGGTTGCTGTTTAATTTTAATTGATAAACCTGGTAAGTTCTTTTCCATCTCACCTTTTAAGAATTCCCCAACTTTTTTAGCATCTTCATTATCAAAGTTTAAGAATTCTAGTTCGATTTTATCAGTTCCAAGCTCTTTCTTCGCTGTTTCCCAAAGCTTTTTCGCTTCTTTTGGATTTGTTTCAACTAGCTTTCCATTTTCAGCTCGGAAATCTTTTTTATTCGGACCTTCAGCGAAATCTTTTCCAACAAATCCGTAAGCTCCAATTGCACCGTTATTTAAAATAACTTTTGCAATGTTATCACGGTCAAAGGACATTGAAATTGCTTTTCTTAAGTTTTTATTACTTAAGTACTGATTACTTTGATTAAATCTTAAGTAAGCAACCCCTGCTTCTTTTCTTGTTTGGAACTCTGGGCTTTTTCTAAACTTATCAACAAATTCAGACGTTAAAGCCGCTCGGTCAATCGCGTTTGTCTCATATAAATTTACATCAGTTGCTGTATTTTTTACAATATTAAAGTTGATTTCTTCGATTTTAACCGTTTTATTATCCCAATATGAAGGATTCTTCTTGAATTGGAAACTTTGTTCATGTTTCCAATCACTCATAACGAATGGACCGTTATATAATGTTGTATTTGCCTCTAAACCAAATTTATCACCTTGTGCTTTTACAAAGTTTTCATTTAGTGGGTAAAATACTGGATAAACTGTTAAATCGATAAAGTAAGGAACGGGATTGTCTAATTCTACTTCTAATGTATAATCATCAATCGCTTTTACACCTAATTGGTCAGCAGGTAATTCTTTTTTATGAATTTTCTCTGCATTTTTAATATCGAACATAATGTACGAATACGTTGCTTTTGTATCTGGATTTACTGCTCTTTTCCATGAATACACAAAATCTTTAGCTGTTACAGGTTCCCCATTCGACCATTTCGCATCTTTTCTTAATTTAAATATGTATTTCTTCCCATCATCTAGCTTTTCGACATCTTCTGCAACTCCAGGCATTCTCTTTTGATCTTTGCCAATACGATATAAACCTTCCATCGTATTATTTAATGCTGTAGAAGATGAAGAATCAGATGCCAATGATGCATCCATTGACGGAATTTCAGATAACTCTGTTAAATTAAGAATCTGTTTTCCGTTACTACTACTCGTAGCGTTCTCTTTCCCTTTTGCTTTTGCGTCATCTTTTTGGTAGCTACACGCGCTAAGCAACATACTTGCAGTTAAAGTTGATGCAAGTAATAACGGTATCTTTTTCTTCATGTTGTGTTGCCTCCCCTAATTGCACTTCCTGTACCCTCACTTGTTAAAAAGTAGAATTGAAAGAATAATCTCCAAGTTTCTACAATTTTCATTATACATATAATATAACAATTGTGAATATAGTTTTTTGTTTTTTTGTTAAAATTTTTAATAAAATATTTATATTTTTAATTTTTCGTAAAGGGATACATTAACATTGCTACCATCATCTTAAAATCAGACCTTTAATTGCGTATAATTTTCAAAAAATTAATCCTAGTACTTATTATAGCTTTTATAGTATAATAATTCTAGTAATATTTTGACGGAGGGGAATATTTTGAATAAAGTTTTTTTTCATACTTGTATACTAATTTTTATAGCGATGATTGCTTCTAGTATTGGTGCATTCCTCATTTCATCTCAATTTTTGTTGAACTTTGTCAACATTTTGTTTTATATTGCACTGTTTTTTATTCTTATCGGCGGTTTTTTATACATATTTCAAAATGGTTTTTTCAATGTAACCATTTACGCATTCCAAAGAGTATTTGGTACGAACAAAAAGATTGACTCTTTAATTGAAGAAGTCGAGGAACCTACAGATAAGAAAGAACGTATTTATAAAACATATTCATTCAAATGGACATATCCAATTTGTATTACAGGTATCTTCCTTGGGTTGTTCTCGACACTCATTAGCTTTACTATTTTGATGTAGTTTGCAAACACTATCCCATATGATATAATAATCAGCAAAACATTTTGTTATAAAACTTTAGTTCTTTCATATTAAAAGAGCTCAAGTAACAATAAATAAATTTATATGTATGCGATGATAAAGAAGAGTACATATTGAGGCAATTTCAGAGAGCTTGTGGTTGGTGTGAACAAGTAATTGTACAGTATGGAATGGGCTTTTGAGCACCAAACCGAACCGAAAGTAGTAGGCTTTGGCGTTATATCCAAACGTTATTATGGATTAGAGAGATTTCACAGTAGTGAAATAATTAGGGTGGTACCACGGTCCATTCGTCCCTATAGTTTTTGGGATGAATGGGCTTTTTTGTTTGCCTTCTCTTCCCCACATCACGCATTCTATTTTAGGAGGAATTATTTATGTCAGTTATCTTTTCTGGTATTCAACCAAGTGGAACGATTACACTTGGAAACTATTTAGGAGCAATGAAGCAGTTTACAGAGCTTCAAAATGAACACGACTGTTATTTCTGTATTGTAAACCAACATGCGATTACAGTACCTCAAGATCCCGTCGGGCTTCGTAAAAACATCCGCAGTCTTGCTGCACTTTATGTAGCATGCGGCATCGATCCTGAAAAAGCTACTTTATTTGTACAATCAGAAGTACCAGCACACGCTCAACTAGGATGGATCATGCAATCTGTTGCTTACGTTGGAGAATTAGAACGTATGACGCAATATAAAGATAAAGCTTCTGGTAGAGATTCAGTTCCAGCTGGATTACTTACGTATCCACCATTAATGGCTGCTGATATTTTACTTTACAACACTGAAATCGTGCCGGTTGGTGATGACCAAAAGCAACATATCGAATTAACACGTGACTTAGCAGAGCGTTTCAACAAACGTTACCGCGAAATCTTCACAATGCCTGAAATTCGCATTCCAAAAGTAGGAGCTCGCGTTATGTCATTAACAGAGCCTACGAAAAAAATGAGTAAATCTGATCCAAATCCAAAATCAATGATTAGTATGCTTGATGAGCCAAAAACAATTGAAAAGAAAATTAAGAGTGCTGTAACTGACTCTGAAGGTATTGTGAAATTTGATAAGGAAAACAAACCTGGTATCTCTAATTTATTAACAATCTACTCTTCATTCTCTGGAAAAACAGTTGAAGAAATCGAAGCAATGTACGAAGGAAAAGGATACGGCGACTTCAAAGGCGACCTAGCGCAAGTAGTCGTAGAAGCTATTCGTCCAATCCAAGACAAATATAACGAACTAATCAACTCACCAGAACTAGACGAAATCCTAGACAAAGGTGCAGAAAAAGCAAACCGCGTTGCATTCAAACAACTACGCAAAGTAGAAAACGCAATGGGACTAAGCAGAAAACGTAGGTAACATATAAAGCGGAGGCGACTGCTTAGCCCTGACGGCTAAGGTTCTTTCCCACAGAAGGTGCTTTTTACCTTCTTGTGGGGAAGGTTCTTAGACGCGAAGGGCTAGGAGCCGGAGCTGGATTTCTACATAAAGTGGAAGCGGCTCGTTTAGAATGTTCGGTGGAACTAGATTACTACAAAATTAAAAAACCGCCAATTGGCGGTTTTTTAATTTACCTTTTGCTCATTTTCCATTTCCCATAACTTTTCAAAAAATGGCTGTCCTTTTACGAGACGCTCGCATAATTGTTCGTGCTTATCAGACCAGCCTGTTTTCGCTTCATCATACAGCTTAGCCCAAATATCTTCAAATTCCATATGTTGAACCATTCCATATGCTGATGGATCCCACTCTGTGAACCAATAGCGAATTTCTGCTGTATTTTTCGTTGTATGTAATTGATCTAACGCCATAAATAATAATTGTTTTAGCTGTCTTTCTTTACGAGTCAAGCCATTCATAATGAAAGGCGATGGTGATAAAATGTGATGTTCTTTTTCTGTTTCTTCTACTTGGAACTCATACTTTTCTGCTTGTACGTTTTCTACCATCTCATATACCATTTGCTCTTGGCGTGGTATAAGTCTACTTTTGCGAATTGGTACATTGTAACCAATTGTGTCAATGGCAATAATGCCTTTCCCATCTGTAACAACAAAGCAATACTCTTGCTGCAAACGTTCATGATTTTTACGAATATAAGCCTTATGATGTACGTCTTCCAGCATTTTTTGCGGAAGCTCTAACAATTCGTTCTCGATGTAATGATATAATGTGGCATCTACTTTTAATAATGGCACTTGATCTAATAGCTCAATCGTATCATCTTTCCGCCATTCGTAAAAATGACAAACGTTATACCCATTTTCTTCACCTTCAAACCAATTTACCCATACATCATGTAGATATAACATTCACTACCCCTCACTTCACTACTGTTTGTACCAATCATTATGTTCATTTTTGCTTAACTTTATTCCACTTGAGGAAATATATTCTAATTATTATTTTTTCTTCTATTAATACTAAAAAAACAGGAAATAGAATTCCTGTTTTTTTATATATGAAATGTATTTGCTTTATTCAATATTTCTTTTGCATCTATAGATAATAAAGAAAGTGTATCTTCTCCTTCCAAAGTTACACAATCTTTGACAATATGAAATCCAAGCGCATAGCCAAGCATCTTCGGATAAGAGTGAAAGCCATTTAATAAGATGTCATGTTCCCTTGTTCCTCGTTTTATACTTATTCTTTCATGTACAACATTTTTCCAATAATAAACAGCCTCTTCTTTTGAAAGATACGCCGTCCACGGTGCATTGTTTTTTTCTGTATACCTTTCTGTTACTGCTTGTTCCGCTAGCCCTTCCATAATCATCGTATCAAGTAATGTATATTCTGTTTCTTTCGTCTCAATTTGATGTAACCTGCATATGTGATGATATTCATGCGCCAATAACACTTTTAATTCTTCTACCGAATTCCGCCCACATACGAATAAGAAAATAACATGACGCATAGATAATCCAGCCCTACCGTTATACTCTTCTTGTACAGTTCGATTATAGGAATCTGATAATAAAATAAAGACAGGGACATCTGGACCTTTTAACCAATTTTTCAGTTTATCATACTCCAGGCTCAATTCTTTCCAAATTTCCTTTTCCTCTAATTCTTTAATTTCCTTTTCTCCGCGCATGATCGGGCGATACATCCCTTTTGAAATTAAAAAGCGATACAACCTTTCTTTTGGCAACGGAATATACTTCGTAAATTTCTCACAAAGTTTTTCTGGCCGTCCATAATATAAATGTAGCCATTCAGCTGTTTCAACAATCCCCATCTTTATCCCTCCTTTTTCTTATGTATATGCTACAGGAGAAAAAGGCGTAAAAATAAATAAGGAGTTTTTTCGCAATCTATTGCGAAAAAACTCCTTATTTCATCGATTATTTATACGATTTAAATACTAACACTGCGTTATGACCACCGAATCCTAATGAGTTACTTAATACTGCATTTACTTCTTGGTGTCTCGCTTGATTTGGTACGTAATCTAAGTCACATTCTGGATCTGGTGTCTCATAGTTAATTGTTGGAGGAATTACTCCGTCTGTAATTGATTTAATAGAGAAAATCGCTTCAACAGCACCAGCTGCTCCTAATAAGTGACCTGTCATTGATTTCGTTGAGCTAATCGCTACTTTATACGCGTGCTCGCCGAAAGTTTCTTTAATTGCCATCGTTTCATATTTTTCATTCGCATCAGTACTTGTACCGTGCGCATTAATGTAATCAATATCTTCTGGCTGTAGGCCTGCATCAGCTAAAGCTTGACGCATTGCACGCACTCCGCCTTCCCCACCAGGAGCAGGCATTGTAATATGGAACGCATCTCCAGTTGCACCATAACCAGCAATTTCCGCGTAAATGTGAGCACCGCGTGCTAATGCGTGCTCTAATTCTTCAAGAATTAGAATACCTGAACCTTCACCCATTACGAAACCGCTACGGTTTTTATCAAATGGACGGCAAGCCGTTGCTGGGTCTTCATTAAATGTTAATGCTTTCGCTGAGCTAAATCCTGCGAATGCCATACTTGTTAGCGGTGCTTCTGCTCCGCCTGTAATCATTGCATCAGCATCACCACGCTGAATTGCTTTAAATGCATCACCAATTGAGTTTGCACCAGATGCACAAGCCGTTACAGAACAAGTGTTAATTCCTTTTGCTCCTGTTGCGATCGATACTTGACCTGCTGCCATATCTGGAATCATCATCGGCACGAAGAATGGGCTCACGCGGCGTGGGCCTTTCTCAGTAAAAATCTTAAATTGTTCTTCGTATGTTTCCATACCGCCAATACCAGATCCAATCCATACACCAATTCGAGGTCCGTTTTCTTCTGTAATTTCAAGCTTTGCATCTGCAACTGCCATTTTCGCTGCCGCTACTGCATATTGTGTAAAGCGATCCATACGGCGCGCTTCTTTTTTATCAATATATTTCTCGACTTCAAAGTCGTTAATTTCCGCTGCTACTTTTGCTGGAAATAGTTCTGGATCAATTCTTGTAAGTCGCCCGATTCCAGATACACCCTTTTTAATGTTTTCCCACGCTGTTTCAACATCTGTTCCGACCGGTGTAACAGCTCCTAGTCCTGTAATTACGACCCTCTTTTTTTCCATACAAAATACACTCCTTTTTTTCTCTCAGTCCTTATTTACCCCAACGAAGAGCAACTGCTCCCCATGTTAATCCGCCGCCAAAACCAACAAGTATAATTAAATCACCGTCTTGAATACGTCCGTTTTGCAATTCCTCTACCATTGCAATCGGAATTGAAGAAGCTGATGTATTACCGAACTTCTCAATCGTCATACTCATTTTTTCTTGTGGTAAATTTAACCTCTCTCTTGCAGATTCCATAATACGAATGTTTGCTTGATGCGGTACTAAGAAATCCACATCTTCTTTCGTAAGACCAGCTTTATCTAAAACGCGAAGACAAGAATCACCAAGTTGACGAACGGCAAATTTAAACACTTCTCTGCCATTCATCATAACATACTCGTCTTGATAAAGGTGCTTGCCGCCACTTCCGTCTGCTCCTAATTCAAAAGATAGAACGCCTTTACCTTCTGAAACAGCTCCCATTACGACAGCACCGGCTCCGTCTCCAAATAGTACTGCTGTATTTCGATCGTTCCAGTCTACAATTTTAGATAGTTTATCACTACCAACTACTAATACATTTTTATACGTTCCTGTTTGAATAAATTGCTGTGCTGTAATCATTCCGTACATAAAACCAGCACATGCTGCACTTAAATCCATTGCAGCTGCATGTTTCGCTCCTATTGCTTCTTGAATTACACAAGCAACTGCTGGAAAAGCACGATCTGGTGTTACTGTTGCTACTAAAATAAGATCGATATCCTCTCCGCTAATTCCTGCATCTTCAAGTGCTTTTTTAGAAGCCTCTACGGCCATATATGAAGTATCTATTGTATCATCGGCAATGCGTCTTTCTGCAATTCCCGTTCTCGTACGAATCCATTCATCGGATGTTTCCATTATTTTCTCTAAATCGTGATTTGTGACTACTTTTTCTGGCACATATCTTCCGATCCCTAAAATGCCCACGTTCACATCGCAGCCCTCCGTTTTATATCAATTATTATGACTTGGTACTAATTTTAAAACATAAATGTATTTTTGTCTAGAATATATTTCGCATAAAACAGAAAGCTAACGCATTATTCACGTTATTTTTCATTAAAAGAAACAGAAACATACCTCTCAAATATAAAAAGACTCAAACCGCTTCTATTTACGGTTCGATCCTCTCTTTCATCTAAAAAGATGCTTTTTATTCTTTATCTGCTTTCCTTCTAAACTAGAGAGTTCTCCTCACTACTTTTCCTTTATCCTCTTCATATCTCTGGTTTTCCCCCAGGCAAGAATAAAAAAGGCCCTGACCGCTTCTATCCACGGTTCGGGCCTCTCTTCCATCTAAAAAGATGCTTTTTATTCTTCATCTGCTTTCCTTCTAAACTAGAGAGTTCTCCTCACTACTTTTCCTTTATCCTCTTCATATCTCTGGTTTTCCCCCAGGCGAGAATAAAAAAGGCCCTGACCGCTTCTATCTACGGTTCGGGCCTCTCTTCCATCTTAAAAAGATGCTTTTTATTCTTTTTATTCTTTTTATTCTTTTTATTCTTTTTATTCTTTATCTGCTTTCCCTAGCTCATAGGCCTCGTTCATAACTTTCATTAACAACTCTAACACCGGCTGTGCCTTCTCCATATCAAGTGCAATTCCATTATCATCTAAAATTGCCTTTGCTTCCGGTAAATGCTTCATTGCGATTTGTAAAAACTGCATGCTTTTTTCGTTCATATTATGCTCTTCCTCTCCATTAAAACTTTCACATACAATAGTGTAACACGCGTACTACCCTTCGTATAACTCTTTATATTTTTTCATGTGTGCCAGTTGCTTATTTAAACCGTATTCTAACGGAGTATTTCTTTTTATTGAAATTACCTCGATAGCCTCATCTCTTACTTCGTTATTATTTTTATTTACTTTATCATCCGCGCGTAAAAGATTCATACCTTTTTCCCATAATGACTGTTTACCACTAAGTAAATTGTATATACCAAGATGCGCCCCGTTCGTTCCATTTTCCCACAAGTATTCACATACATCTTCAACGTAAAGTAAATCATTCCCCTTTTCCTCAATCGTACAACGGCACTCTTTTTCACCTAATTCTGATAAAATAAGCTGATGAAACATCATAAAGGACGGTTGCCACGGTCCATATAATGTTGGAACTCGAAATACACTATATTGTAAATTCCCTTTTTTCAATCCTTCTTCTACTTTCAAAAATAGTCGCTTATTTTCGGATTCATCTGTACTGCCTACTTCAATAGAAGAAATTAAATTTAACTTCACTTTTTGTTCTTCACACATTCTTATAATTCGCTTTAAATATTGTAATATGACTCTTTCATTCCGAAATCCACTTTGCTGATTTGGCTCATATAAGCAAAAGTAAACAGTATCGAATCTCTCTTCCTCAACCGATCTCCATCCATCTTCATCTCTTATCGAATAATACGTAAATAACGCATTTCGCCCAATTAATAATAACTTCTCTTCATTAATTTTCGTCATACTATCGAATTCATCAAAATCAAGACCATACACTTCCACTTCTTCTTCAATCATTTTATTTACAAGGTGATAACCTACAAACGTAAGTGCACCTACAATTAGCACGCGTTCCATACCACCAACCCTTTCCCTCTGAAACAAATAGCTCCTCATTTATGTATATGGGAGCTTCATAATTCTTCTTCATATTTTTTAAAGAAATCGGTCGTTTGCCTAACCATTTTATATTTCACATCTTGCAGATGGAACAAGACAGAAGTATCACATTGATTTAGTTGCCTCATTTTCTCATATCTACGCAACTGCTGTTTTCTTCCTCTTTTTTCTTGTGTTGATACGAAAATTTTAACAGGTACACAAGATGGAAGAAGCGTAAATGATTTCTTATTTATTTTTGATTCTAATTCTTCTTCTTTGGCATCATACGCCAAACTTAATTCCTTCACGAGTCTCTTGTAAAAAAACTTATGCTCTTTCTCAAACTCCACATATTCTGGTAAATCTAAACACGGATTTAACATAATGACAGAGCGTATACACTCAGGGTATTTGTTCATCATTTCGAGTGCTACAAGTGCTCCCATACCATCTGCCATAATGTGCATTTTCGCATTCAATGTCTCTTTTCTCAACACAACGTCATATAAACGTTTCGCTAGACGAACAGATTGGTCGTTTCCCCAATGTCTTCCGTATAAATTAGAAGAAAAGACTGTGTAGCCTTGCTCAATAAGGCCATGTAAAAAATAAGATCTACCCGCATGCTGTGTCCATAAACTTGTACCATTCTCAATAAAGTAGTTATAATCACCGAGGAGCATAACAGAAAATCCATTTGGCTTCTCCGGTAAATAAATGACACATGGTTCTTTTTCTAAGTAAAAAAAACGTTCCGTAATACTCATTTTTCCCCCGCCTTATTTTCTAAACATATAAAACCACTCTTTTATAATGTATGAACGGAATGCAAATTTGCGTTGAAAAATCTACAAATATTTTTCTATATTCTTTTTTCAATTGTGTTACAATAAGGACAGATTGAACGAATAGAGGTGTAAAATATGCGTTTCATTTGGGCATTAATTTGGTCGTTCTTACTTGTACATATGATGAGCTATGTAATCGGCTCTATGACTGGCGGTACATACGACTTTAACCAAGCGTCTATTTTCTCAGTTGTTCTTGCTGTGTTAGTACTAGCAATTTCAGCTGCAATTCCAAACGAGCCAGTAGAACAACACTAAAAAAAGAGTACGGATTTTATCCGAACTCTTTTTTATTTTTATTTCACATGAACGACTAATTCGTTATTTTCTACATCAACAACTACGTGACTATTATCAGTAATTGTTCCTGCAATTAATTCTCGTGCTAATTTCGTTTCCACTTGACGCTGTACGTATCGTTTTAATGGACGAGCTCCGTACATTGGGTCGAAACCGGCTTCCACAACAAATTCTTTTGCTGCATCTGTTAATTCTACTGTAATGTGACGGTCAGCTAGACGACCTTGTAGTTCTTTTACAATTTTATCAACAATGCCTTTAATTTCATTCGTTGTAAGAGGTTTGAATAAAATAATTTCATCCACACGGTTTAAAAATTCAGGGCGGAAATGTCCTCTTAATTGCCCCATTACAAGGTCTCTTGATTCCTCTTTAATGGAACCATCTTCTTCTAATCCATCTAGTAAATGAGCAGATCCAATATTTGAAGTCATAATAATAACTGTATTTTTAAAGTCCACTGTACGGCCCTGTGAATCTGTAATGCGTCCATCATCTAACATTTGTAATAAAATGTTGAATACTTCTGGATGTGCTTTTTCAATTTCATCTAATAAAACAACGGAATATGGTTTACGTCTTACCGCTTCTGTTAATTGACCGCCTTCTTCATATCCTACATATCCAGGAGGTGCACCAATTAAGCGAGACACGGCGTGTTTTTCCATATACTCAGACATGTCAATGCGAATCATTTGCTCTTCACTATCGAATAAAGACTGGGCTAACGTTTTTGCAAGTTCTGTTTTACCAACACCTGTTGGTCCTAAGAAGATGAAAGAACCAATCGGGCGGTTCGGATCTTTAATACCAGCGCGAGCACGAAGAACTGCGTCTGACACTAAGCTTACTGCTTCCTCTTGTCCGATGACACGCTCTGATAAGATTTGCTCTAAGCGTAATAATTTCTCGCGTTCACCTTCCACGAGTTTCGCAACAGGAATACCAGTCCAGCGTGAAACAATATCTGCAATTTCTTCTTCACTTACTTCCTCACGTAATAAACGATTTTCTTGTTTATTATGCGCGCCCATTTCTTCCGCTTCTTTTAACTCTTTTTCAATTGCGGGAATTTTCCCGTGACGAAGTTCGGCTGCTTTATTTAAATCGTAATTGCCTTCTGCTTCTTCTAATTCACGACGCAAACGTTCTAAATGTTCACGTAAGTCACGAACTTTGTGAATGTCTTCTTTTTCTTTCTCCCATTTCGCTCTCATGCCACTTGCAACTTCTTTTAAATCCGATAATTCACGTTGCAATGTTTTTAGACGCTCTTGGCTACCACGATCCGTTTCTTTCCCAAGAGCCGCTTCTTCAATTTCCAGCTGCATAATGCGGCGCGTTACTTCATCTAATTCTGTTGGCATAGAATCAATTTCTGTACGAATTGTTGCACACGCTTCATCAACAAGGTCAATTGCTTTATCAGGTAAGAAGCGATCTGAAATATATCGATCTGATAAAACTGACGCTGCTACAATCGCACGGTCATGAATATTTACACCGTGATAAATTTCAAAGCGTTCTTTTAATCCACGTAAAATGGAAATTGTATCTTCAACAGTTGGTTCTTCTGCTAATACTTGTTGGAAACGTCTTTCTAGCGCTGGATCTTTCTCAATATATTTGCGATATTCATCGAGCGTCGTCGCCCCGATACAATGCAGTTCACCGCGCGCAAGCATCGGTTTTAACATATTTCCTGCATCCATGGCTCCTTCTGTTTTACCAGCTCCAACTATTGTATGAAGTTCATCAATGAATAATAAAATGCGTCCTTCACTCTTTTTAATTTCATTTAATACAGCTTGCAGACGCTCTTCGAACTCACCACGGAATTTCGCACCAGCTACGAGTGCACTCATATCTAACGCAAAAATCGTTCTATCTTTCAATCCTTCAGGTACATCCTTTTTCACGATACGCTGTGCTAGCCCTTCAACGATTGCTGTTTTACCAACACCTGGCTCCCCAATTAAAACAGGATTGTTTTTCGTTTTACGTGAAAGAATACGGATTACACGTCGTATTTCACTATCACGGCCGATTACAGGATCAATTTTCCCTGCTCTCACTTCCGCCACTAAATCACGACCATATTTTTCTAACGCTTCATAAGTTGCTTCTGGATTTTGACTCGTCACTCTTTGATTCCCCCGAACTGTCATTAAAGACTGTAATAAGTTATCTTTCGTAATATGCAATCTTGTAAACAATTGATTTATATCGCCTTTTTCTTCAGAAAAAGCAAGCAATACATGTTCTACTGAAATGTAATCATCCTGCAGTTTTTCTGCTTCTTTTCCTGCTCTTACAAGAAGTTGTTGCAGAGCGCTCGTTACATACAATTTTCCAACTTCTGCACCGCTCCCCGTTACAGAAGGTTTCTTTTTAATTAAACTTTCAGCACCTTGCTTTAATGCTTCTATATCAACATTCATTTTTTGAAATATACGTACTGCTAATCCATCCTGCTCTTCTAATAATGCAAGTAATAGATGAACAGTATCCACCTCTTGGTGATGATGAGATACCGCTAAAGATTGGGCACTCATAATCGCCTCTTGTGTTTTTGTTGTCATTTGATTTAAGTCCATCTTTACAGCCCTCCAAAAGTTTGACTTTCTTTGACCTTTGATTTGATTATACGCCAACTGACTTTTTTATACAATAATTTTGCCTATGTATTTTCAAACTTATTATTTGAAAAAGAAAAAGAGAGCATTCATTATACTGCTAAAAAATACGGTAAATGAAATTACAATGTGTAACGACAAAAAAGCCGCAATAACGATTGCGGCTCCTGTTACGGTTTTCTTTTATATGTCCACTGGCGGTTATGATTCGTGTTATCCGGAAACTTTTCACCGGCAGTTAATTTCACCATTTGTGGATCTTTCACCATACTTCCCGTTTCACCAATTTCTACGTAAATGCCATCATTCGGCGCTTTTTGTCCAGAACGAAACCTGCGATTTTGTCCCATCTTCATTCTCCTTCCATGACGTCTTGCCTCATTAGTATATCCATTTTAAAAGAAAGCTTTTCTGTCATGTTTAGGAAACAGTACTACATCTCATTCTTGTACATATATATGAATGACACGAGCATAAGCAGGGATTTCTTTCCTACTTGTAGAAAAAAAAGAAACCAACCTACTCTAGGCTAGTTTCAAAGGAGAGTCAAACATATACGAGAAGATTACATGTTCATTATAGGCCTCATCATACGAGCAATGTAACCCTTTTCACAATTTGTACATAATGAAAGAAACATTGTTTGAACTTTCTAAAAAGATGTTGACTTTTCTTAATTTCCAACGATAAATAGTAGACACCACAGCACTTTGAGACGTAAGATGGATATATAGTGAAATTTCCATCTATGGTGATTTCACCGAGTCTAACCTCTTATTTCTGCATATTAAAAACGGAAATACAGATAGATACAAAAAAATTATTATAAGAGGTGAAATTATGAACAAACAACATTTAATCGCATTAGACTTAGACGGCACTTTATTAACAGACAACAAAATAATTTCCACTCGAACGAAACATACAATTGCAAAAGCAAAGGAACAGGGACATATTGTTGTTATTTCAACAGGACGTCCATTCCGTGCTAGTTATGATTATTATAAAGAACTTGATCTTAACACACCTATCGTAAACTTTAACGGCGCTTACGTACATCATCCTCTTGATTCAAACTGGGGAACACATCACTCTCCTCTTGAGCTAGCAACAGCGCAAGAAATTGTCCGAGCTTGCTTTGATTTTGGCGTAAAAAATATATACGCGGAAGTAATGGACGATGTGTATGTTCGTGAAATTGATGAAGATAAAAAACATATTTTCGAATTCGGCTCTCCTAAGATTTTTACGGGAGACTTATTAAATATTTTAAACGATCATCCAACTTGCTTATTAATTGACGCACATGACGAGCATTCTACTGCAATTCGTCAACATTTAACCGATATGCATGCGGAAGTAATTGACCATAGAAAATGGGGCGCACCTTGGCCGATTATTGAAATTGTGAAAAGCGGATTAAATAAAGCAGTTGGATTACAAAAAATTTCTAGTCATTACAACATTCCACAAGAGCGAATTATCGCTTTCGGTGATGAAGATAATGATTTTGAAATGATTGAATTTGCTGGTCACGGCATCGCAATGGGAAATGCCATCCCTGAATTAAAATCACTCGCAAACCATACGACGTTAACGAACGAAGAAGATGGTATTGCTTTATATTTAGAAGAGGTTCTTGGGTTGTAATCTAAAAATTTCCTACTTATAGTTTCCTGCCAAATGTCCATACTATAAGTAGACGCATGAGACATTGCGTCGATTGTTTTCAGCTAAATAAAGGGGGTTTTTCGAATGGGTAAAAAGAACAAATCAAAACGTTTTATCCAACAAGGAGCCGATGCTGTTATGAAGCATGATGCAAGATTCCCGTACAGAGGTACATTAGCTGAGGCAGAAAAAGCAAGAAGTAACTCTTCTTTTGGAGGGGTTTAAATGGGGAACTTACTATTCCAACAAGCTAGAGATGCTGTTGAAAATGCCGTATCTTGTTCAAGCGGTACTGAGCAACAAGATCTCGTGTATAGAGCAAAAAATGCTTTGCAATCCGCTTACGCAAACTCTTCAACTGCTGAAAAAGTTCAGCTCCGTGAAATGCAAGAGCAATTGCAAAACATTACGAATTTACATTAAAAAAGAGGACCAACTTCGGTCCTCTTTAATCTTTCCGAAACAATCCGAACACCCCAACTGTTTGCAGTATATTTGTAAATGCACCTGGGTCCACTTGTTTAATAATCCTCTCTAATTCGTATAACTCATAACGAGTAATAACCATCATTAACATTTCTTTATTTTCATTCGTATAAGCACCTGTTGCTGGTATCGTTGTAATCCCTCTTACTAATCGCGAGTGAATCGCCTTTCTTACATCTGCCCCATTCTTCGTAACAATTAATGCTGTAATCTTTACATGACGAGTATGAATTGCATCAATAATTCTCGTTGATACATATAAAGTCACTAGCGTATATAACGCTTTTTCCCATCCATATACATAGCCAGCAGCGATAATGATAATTGCATTAAAAAAGAAAAAGTATGTACCGACAGGCTTATCTTTTATTTTTGATAAAATCATGGCGATAATATCTAATCCACCTGTAGAAGCACCCCACTTTAAAGCAATCCCTACTCCAATTGCCGAAATAATCCCGCCAAAAATCGCATTTAATATGATATCATTCGAAACCGCTCTAACAGGGATGATTTCTAGAAACAGAGTCATAAATATAACACAAAGAAAACTAAAAAAGGTGAAGGCCTTTCCAACCTTTTTCCACGCTAAAATAACGACAGGAATATTAAATAAGCTAAACAATACTCCCGTAGATATGTGAATCGATAAAAAATCACCTAATATTTGTGATAATAATTGAGACAATCCAGCAAAGCCGCTCGCATACACTTTTGCTGGCGTTAAAAATAAATTCATCCCAATCGCGTTTAATAAACCTGCGATGATTACAACGATTAACTTCTTTATAAGTTCAGTATAATTCAACTTCAAATCCATTTCGAATCCACCTTTACCCTTCATAAATGCACCGCTATACATAGTCTTTACGAAAAAGGAAATGATAAACGTACAACGTTTAGAAATGGAGTTGATACATATGCCACATACGAGTGATAACGACAAAAAAGCACGTGATAATAACGCAAAACGCACACAAAAAAATGAGCAAGAGCAAAAAAATATTCAGCAAGGTAAACGTGCATACTCTAAAAAGACCGATCACCTTTGATTCCATCGTACATCAACAATTATGTTGATGTACTTTTTTACATTTTAAAGGAAAAAACATTAAAAATTCACTTCATGTTCACTTCTATATTCTACAATAGCGATAACATATTCGGATGAGGTGTTGGCATGAGAGGGAAACATATTTTCATTATTACTGCACTAATAAGTATATTGATGCTATCTGCTTGCGGACAAAAGAATGGCTCAGCTACAGTCGCTACAGCAACAGACTCCACCATTACAAAGGATAACTTCGAAAAACAATTGAAAGATCGTTACGGAAAAGACATGCTATACGAAATGATGGCACAAGACGTCATCACAAAAAAATATAAAGTACCTGATGAAGAGGTAAATAAAGAAGTAGAAAAAGTAAAAAAACAATATGGAGATCAATTCAAAAAAGTATTAGAAAATTATGGTTTAAAAGATGAAGAGGATTTCAAAAATCAAATTAAGTTCAAACTTGCTATGAATGAAGCGATTAAGAAAAGCATTACAGAAAAAGACGTAAAAGACCACTATAAGCCAGAAATTAAAGCGAGTCACATTTTAGTAAGTGACGAAAATGAAGCGAAAGAAATAAAGAGTAAACTAGATGCTGGTGCTTCATTTGAAGAATTAGCAAAACAAGAATCACAAGATCTGCTATCAAAAGATAAAGGTGGAGACCTTGGATACTTCAATTCAGGTACAATGGCTCCTGAATTCGAAACCGCTGCCTACAAACTAAATGTTGGACAAATTAGCAATCCCGTAAAATCATCAAACGGTTATCACGTTATTAAATTAACTGATAAAAAAGCTTTAAAGCCTTATGATGAAGTGAAAGACTCTATTCGCAAAAACTTAGAGGAAGAACGTACTGCTGATCCTGTATTCAGCAAAAAATTGTTACAAGAGGAATTAAAAAAGGCAAATATTAAAATAAATGATAGTGATTTGAAAGATACGTTTACTCTTGTTTCTCCTCAAGAAAATTAAAAAAAGCACAACCTTATCTTTTTAAATAAGGTTGTGCTTTTTAATCTTCTATCTTATTTCTTAAAGTACGTCCAGCCTTCTTCTTGGTAAACCTTTTCTTCTTTCATCAATTTACCAAGTGCGCGCTTAAATGCAGCTTTACTCATGTTAAAGCGTTCTTTAATATCTTCCGGATGGCTCTTATCCCAAAACGGCATTGCTCCGCCTCGTTCTTCCATATATGCATAAATTACTGCAGCATCGTCTTCCATTCCTTCTTCTTTACGAGGAAGAAGTGAAATGTTAATTGTACCGTCATCTTTTACGTCAATAATACGGCCTGTTACACGCTGACCGATGCGGACTTGTTCTTTTCTTTCTGTATGGTGTAAGAAAGCACGGAAATGTTCATCTGTTAAAACGAATGAACCTACTTGAAGCGAACGATATACACGTCCATTTACGTTTTTATTACGCATAGATGGCGTTGCATCTACGATAATTTCTTGCATATCACTGTCTCTTGCCGGAAGAGCAATTAAACGATCACGATTCGTTAATTTTAACGTACAATATAATTCGTCGCCTACTTCTGGCCATACTGGCATATAAATCGGGAACTCATCAGCTGGAATTAGTATATCTTTTGACACACCAATATCAACAAACACACCTAAACTAGGAATAACTTCTACAACCTTTACCCAGTTCCAATCATAAGTTGTAATAATCGGTTCCTTCATTGTTGCTGAAATACGATTTTGGTGATCAAGGTATAAGAATACATCAATCGTATCGCCTTCTTCAATTTCTCCAGCTACTTCGTTTTTATGTAGGAAAATTTCCTCTTCTTCATTCCCAACCATATATCCAATTTCCGTTTCGCGTAAAACAGTTACCTGTTCAATCGATCCTATTTGCAAATACATATTTTTTAATTCCCTTCTATATATATAAAATTATCTTTTTTATCATTCCAAACAAAAGTTAATTATAACATGATTTTTCCTGTATTTGTCCAACTGCCCAAAATTCACTATAATAAAATGAGGTTACATGAATATAAGTACGAAAACACTTAAGTCTAGACTCGTTTTCAGCTATACTTTAGTATGTACAGTACATAACAAGATTAGAAATTTATTTGGAGGTGCTAACTATGGCAAAAGATAGTTCTTTTGACATCGTTTCGAAAGTAGAATTACCTGAAGTAACAAACGCAATTAATATCGCATTAAAAGAAATACAAAACCGATATGACTTTAAAGGAAGTAAAAGTGATATTAAATTAGAAAAAGAAGTACTTGTTTTAACTTCTGATGACGAGTTTAAATTAGAGCAAGTAAAAGACGTTCTTATCTCTAAACTTGTAAAACGTAACGTTCCAATTAAGAACTTAGATTACGGAAAAGTTGAAGCTGCAACTGGCAACACTGTTCGCCAACGCGCAACACTTCAACAAGGTATCGATAAAGATAACGCTAAAAAAATTAACAACATCATTAAAGAAATGAAATTAAAAGTAAAAACACAAGTACAAGATGATCAAGTACGTGTTACAGCGAAAAGCCGTGATGACTTACAAGCAGTAATCGCAGCTGTTCGTAGCGCTGATTTACCAATCGACGTACAGTTCATTAACTACCGCTAAAAAGAAAACTCCTCTTAATTAGAGGAGTTTTCTTTTTTGTCTTGTAGAGACAATATTACGAGAACAAACTATAGAAAAAGGTATATGCGGTGAAAATTGCTAAGTGAACAGGGTCTAACCATACGCATACTTTACAAGTGACCGTATGATTAAACTAGGCCTTATTGTAGAATTTGTTTTATACATGTATTTAGCAGACCTTATTGAAAATAAGAAAAATATACCTTAAGACGTTTCCCCTTCAATTTGAATTACTTTTCTTAATAACCACATCCTGGGCCAAAGTCATCTTAAAAATCGCTGTAACTCATAATTCCTCCCCCGCCAAAACGTAACAATTTATGAGTATAAGAATATTTCCCAACCTTTAATGTAATGTAAAATTAGTAAGGATCTAAAAAATGTTAATTAAAAAAGAGTTAGAAGTGGTTTTTTGAAGAAATTAATATTATGGTTTTTATTAGCCACATTCTCCCTAAATACTGTAGGATGTTCTAATAATACAAATACACTAACGGATAAGTCTAACTGTATCAACAAAGCTTGGTACAAAAAAACTATGTCATGTAATCATTTAAAAAAACATTAAATAGTTAATGATAAAGGTCATAAAAAAAAGACACCCCAAAGTGCCTTCCCCCGACTTGAACCATCTTAATTTTAATTATATTTGGATGGAGTTAAAAAGAAGCATACATTGTTAATAAAGATGCAGACTTCAAAATAAAAAGTACACTAAGTAAACTCTTATTCAAAAATTTATATTAAACACTTAATATTTTAGAAGAAAGTTTATAAGTTTAGAACCTACAGGGATTTCCCCTGTAGGTTCTATTATATTTCAAGTAATTCCCAAATGAATTATGAGTGGCTTTTTTCATTTTGGTTTTCAAAATATTTTTCTTTAACCATTTTTATCAGATTTTCTTTTTCTGTTAGTTCAAATATAAATAATGCTTTTTTCATGTTATTTGCAACATCTTCTTCATTAGGTTGTTTAAGTTTCAATAAATTCCAAGCTTTTCCATAGTATAATTCACCTAGTAAATATAAAGTATTTAGATTAATAGCTAGTTTAATACCCATATCATTGTATTTTACTGCCTCTTCATGTTGATTTGCATGACCTAAAATTTTTGCTAAATTAAAAATAATTTTCAATTTAATTTCTTTATCTCTAGGAAAATCTAACTTATTAAAATTAGTTAAACATCTTTTTAATATATTAATACTTTTTTCATATTCTTTATTTTCCGCATAAAATATAGCCATTGTTTGCATAATATCTATTTCTCTTTCTGATAAAAAATCAGAATTAGTTAAAGTCAGTTTTAATGCATTATTTAAAAAATCTAAAGCAGTTTTTATTGATTTATCCACCATAAATATAGCAATTGCTTCATGCCATATTAGAAATTGTTTATCTTCTTTTGTTTGAAAATTATTTAAGTTCTTCTCTTTTTTTACTATTTCATAAAGTTCTTTATATTGTTTTTGCTTTAAGCAATCTTTTATTACGCATTTTACATTTTCTATATATTTTAATTTTTTATTTTGAGTTAATGCAAATATATTATTTGGGTCAATACCAAGTCTTTCTGATAATTGATATAATAATATACTAGATGGATAAATCACACCTTTTTCTATTTTGCTAATTTGACTTTGTGAACATATTCCATGACATAATTCGGATTGTGATATATTTTTTTTAATTCTAAGCTCTTTAATGGTAATACCCAAATCGTAAAACTCCATTTTCCCACCTACTATTTAGCACTGTATTAGTATAAGAGTATTCTCTAACTTTTAATGTAATGTAAAATTAATATAGTTGCAATTATTGATTGCTTCAAAGATTCTTCCCTATCGGTGCTAACACAAAAAACAGGTTAGGAAGAAAA
The DNA here is from genome assembly GCF_051915185.1 of Bacillus cereus group sp. MYBKT14-1. Taxonomy (NCBI): domain Bacteria; kingdom Bacillati; phylum Bacillota; class Bacilli; order Caryophanales; family Bacillaceae; genus Bacillus; species Bacillus cereus group sp. MYBKT14-1. The sequence goes on from NZ_JBQAEF010000009.1 coordinate 142,007, forward strand.
TCCTCTTCCTAACCTGGCCCTCCTCTCACTAGGGACGTTTTCATTCTCACATCGTTTCTCTTAAGAAATTTCATATCAACAGAATAACACTATTGCCCCGCCGAACAAACTTACAAATACAATAAGAAGACATGAACATAGAGCGAGTAATTTCTCATCTCATCTACGCTTCCTTTTAACTGCAATTAGAAACGCAATAAATAATACATTCACACCAACGATTAAGGAGATAAATAACCAATTCACACCTGTTTCTCCGTTAACTTTATACATGTTTGATTCTTCACGCTTTAAAACGAGATAAAATTTTCCGTTTTCCTCTCTTATAATTTCATCCTGTAACAATCCTCTTAACTCTTGTTTTTCACCAATTGCACTTGCAGGTAAGGAGACTTTTTGTGTTTCTTTCGTATTATTAATTGCTACTAAAGTTACTTCATCTTTATATTTTCGTTTTAGTATGCTCATCCCGCTCTTATCATACAGAAGCTCAAACGTACCGCGTCGTAAAGACGGTCTCGCCTGCCTAAGTTCACCTAGTTTTGTTATGTGCTGCATAAATTTTTCGTCTGACTTAAAATCCATTAATCGTCTATTATCGGGTACACTTCCTCCATCTAATGCAATTTCCGTTCCGTAATAAAAATTCGGAATCCCAGGTGATGTTAACAAATAAGTAAGCGCCAGTTTTAAACGTGATGGCGGATAATACATATTTTCTTTTGCAATACGCGCATATCTTTTTGTTTCTTGATCATCTAAAAACGTAACAAATTCCCCTTCTTTTTTACTCACATCGTATAACGATTTCACCGATACATCCGCTTCGGAAAACGATTCTACGATTTTTTCGTTGTATTCGCTATCCTCCTTTGTCATAATACGAAAATCTTTCTTTATCACTTGCATATCTTTTTGCGCGTTACCCCAAAAGGAACGCGGCTTTTTTTCACTATGTATAACATAACTTCCGTCTAAATCAACTTCTTTTATCCACCATTTCATTGCGTCAATTACCTGTCGTTCGTTTTCTCCAAGCGGAAATTGAAATACAACTTTCATTCCTTTTGCATGAGCTTCTTTTACAAGTTCTTTCACATCATTGTCTGTCCCGAAATGTTCATTTACCTTTTTAAAATTTCGCACGTCTAATCCATCGTACTTTCCACTTTCAAAAAGCGGCGAAAGCATAACGGTAGTAAAACCCATTTCTTTTATGTAATCCAACCTTTTTATAATTCCTCTTATATCCCCGCCTTGATACCCTTCTAAATTACCAACTTCTAATTGTTTGTCATTTTTCGGTTCTCCATTATTGAAGCGATCAATCATAATGGAGTATATAACTTCATCTTTCCACTCTCTTTTTTCGTCTGCAAAAGTATGTATTGGTACAAACAAAACAAAAGCTAAGCAAAAACAAATGAATAGTTTCCTAGTCCGTATTTTTCCCACACGCATCCCCCAAGTTTTTAATTGTAAGAATATTATACCAATTATCCGAGAGAAACGCATATGTCGATTTCAATCCTCACAAAATAATCTATGTTATATTTTCTAACATCATGTATATATTTTTCTGAATTTTTAGTTGATTTTTAGGTATTTTTCGAATATGATATGAAACATAACAAAACGATGTTATTTTTTCTAACATTATAGGAGGAGAGCTCATGAATATGGGAGATACAGTTTTTATGTTTGTGACGACAGTAATGGTCATGTTGATGACACCAGGATTGGCACTTTTTTATGGAGGTATGGTTCGCAGCAAAAATGTACTCAGTACAACGATGCATAGTTATAGTGCAATGGCTATCGTTTCGATTCAATGGATTGTTATCGGTTATTCTTTATCATTCGGACCAGATTGGCACGGGCTTATCGGTACACTTGATTGGTTCGGTCTAAACGGAGTTACCTACGCACCAAATCCAGACTACTCATCTACTATTCCTCACAATTTATTCATGATGTTTCAACTCATGTTCGCCATTTTAACTCCAGCTTTAATTTCAGGTGCATTTGCTGAAAGAATGCGATTTTCTGCCTTTCTTATTTTTATCCTTCTATGGACAACGATTGTTTACAATCCTGTCGCTCATTGGGTATGGGGCGTCGGCGGGTGGCTAAGGGAACTTGGTGCACTAGACTTCGCTGGCGGAAACGTCGTTCACATCACTTCCGGAGTTGCTGGTCTTGTATTAGCTATTTTCCTTGGAAAACGAAAAAACATAAATGGTTCTTCTCCTCACCATTTGCCATTTACAATGTTAGGCGCAGGCTTATTATGGTTTGGCTGGTTCGGTTTTAACGTCGGAAGCGCATTATCTTTAAATGATGTAGCTTTAACTGCATTTATTAATACAAATATAGCTGCTGCTGCCTCAGCATTAACTTGGATGCTTTCAGAGTGGTTCTTCCAATCAAAACCGACTGCGATGGGAGCTGCTTGTGGCGCCGTTTCCGGTCTAGTCGCTATTACACCAGCTTGCGGGTTCGTTACACCTTTCTCAGCTCTTCTTATCGGAGCAATTGGCGGCGTATTATGCTTCGGAGCGGTCTTTTTCTTAAAAACAAAATTCGGATACGACGATACACTCGATGCATTCGGATGTCACGGCATCGGTGGAACTTGGGGCGGTATTGCGACAGGATTATTTGCAACTACTGCCGTAAACGGCGATGGCGCTAACGGATTATTTTACGGAAACGCCTCGCTGCTGTTGAAACAACTTGTAGCGATCGGCGCAACATATGCGTTCACAATTATAATGACGTATGCCATTATTAAAGCAATCAACTTCTTCCTCCCTGTCCGGGTAGATGAGCACGAGGAACATATGGGACTTGATATTTCGATGCATGGGGAGAAAGCTTATGAGTATACTGAGCGAGTGAACTAAAAAAGAGATGCAATCTATTAGTAATAGATTGCATCTCTTTTTTGCGCACCGGGCAACATACCACACCTAGTATAATTGAAAATATATTAACGGTTTTTTGGATATATCAACGATTTTTCAAATATATCGATTGTTTCTTTCAATATATCAACGTTTCGACACAAGATATCGATTTACCAACAAATTCCGACATAACGAAACTGAAGAATACCCGCGTGTAACTTTACACATAAAAAAGACGACCGAAACCCAGTCGTCTTTTCCTATTTATTTCGGAGCATTTCCTACATATTGCGTAATATCAACATTTAATGCCTGCGCTAAACGCATACCGTATTCTTGATCTGCACGGAAGAAGTTACAAACAGCTAATAATTTTGTGCGTTCATTTACGTCTTTTAAGTCATTTGTTAAGTTTGCAATTAAGTTGTCTTGCTCTTCTTTAGAGAATGAACGGTAACGCTCACCTGCTTGTTTGAAGTCATTTGGCTTGTCAATTTTTTCACGAGATACATAGCCTTCTACTTTCATAGTTGAATCGCGGTAAGCTGGGTCTTCAACTGGATTCTCTGCATGACGGCTCGGTTCGTAGTTGATTGTAGATGGGTTTTGATTCACTTGCATCGCACCATCACGTTGTTGATTATGAACAGCTGCGTATGGGCAGTTTACAGGAATTTGTAAGTAATTTGCACCAAGACGATAACGCTGTGTATCTGGGTAAGAGAATAAACGACCTTGTAATAATTTATCTTCCGATGGCTCAATACCATTTACAGTGGCACTTGGAGAGAACGCTACTTGTTCTACTTCTGCAAAGAAGTTTTTCGGATTACGATTTAACGTCATTGTCCCTACTTCAATTAACGGGAAGCGATCTTCTGGCCATACTTTCGTTGGATCTAGTGGATCAAAGTCTAAAGAATCCATTTCATCTAATTGCATAACTTGTACGTGTAAATCCCATTTCGGGTGATTTCCTTTTTCGATCGCGTCGAACAAGTCACGAGTAGCATGATTGAAGTCTTTCCCTTGTACTTCTTGCACTTCTTTCGCATTTAAGTTACGTACACCTTGCTGTGGTTTCCAGTGGTATTTAATATAAACAATTTTACCTTCTTCATTAATCCATTTAAATGAATGGACGCCGAAACCTTCCATTTCACGATAACTTGCTGGTGTACCGTAATCAGAAAATACCCATGTCATCATATGTGTAGATTCTGGACTTAACGTCATGAAATCCCAGTAACGATCTGGCGTTTGAATATTCGTATCAGGTGCTGGTTTTAAAGAATGTACCATATCAGGGAATTTAATTGCATCACGAATGAAGAAAACTGGTAAATGATTACCTACGATATCGTAGTTTCCTTCTTCTGTATAAAATTTAACAGCGAACCCACGTGGGTCACGTGCTGTTTCAGGAGAACCTTGACCATGAATAACCGTTGAAAAACGAACAAATACAGGTGTTTCAGTTCCTTCATTTTGTAAAAATGCAGCTTTCGTATATTGCTTCATACTATTTTTCGTTACGAATACACCGTGAGCACCTGCACCACGCGCATGCACAACACGTTCCGGGATACGTTCACGATCAAAGTGTGCAAGTTTTTCTACTAAATGATAGTCTTCTAATAATACTGGTCCACGACGACCAGCTGTACGAGAATTTTGGTTGTCTCCAACTGGAGCACCTTGGTTTGTTGTTAAGCGATTATTTGGATTCATCTAGGGGGATCCTCCTCTTTCTTTCATAGTAATTATTATTTGTTTAAAATTATTATAAACTAATTATTATTCAAAACTATATCTTTGTCAACTATTTCCTTCACTTTCTTGGAAACAATTTCAGCCAAACAGTCGATAAATGCAGATTGCACATTCGGCATATTTGGTCTAAAATATTTGGCATTTAATTCATCCGTTACAACTTTACATTCATAATCGTTGTCATATAAAACTTCTAAATGCTCCGCTACAAAACCAACTGGGCAATATATGAAAGATTCGTACCCATGCTCTTCATATAAATCTTTCGTTAAATCTTGCACATCTGGACCAATCCACGGATCTGGAGTATTCCCAGCACTTTGCCAACCGATTGTATAGTTTTGAATATTTGCAGCTTCTGCAATTAAATCTGCCGTATGCTTTAGTTGTTCTACATAAGGGTCTCCTGCTGCAATAATTTTTTCTGGTAAACTATGCGCTGAAAAAATTACGACCGCTTTCTCTTTATCTTCAATTTTTGTAAATGTTTCTTTTATTTGATCTGCCCAATACGAAATAAACTTCGGTTCATCGTACCATTGTTCAATTGGTTCAATAACAGGACCACCGATTTCTTTTGAAAGACGAATAGCACGGTCATTATACGCTTTAATGCTAAATGTAGAATAATGCGGCGCTAATACGATACTAATCGTTTGCTCAATCCCATCACGCTTCATTTCTTCTACAGCATCTTCTATAAATGGAGCTATATGTTTTAAACCTAAGTAACAAGTAAATTCATACTCTGTAAATATATTATTCATTGAATCTGTTAATTTATGCGCCTGTTCTTTCGTAATTTTTGCAAGCGGCGAAATTCCACCAATCGCTTTATAGCGCTCAATTAAATCTTCAAGCGCTTCTTCTGATGGCTTACGCCCGTGACGGATATGTGTATAATACGCCTCTACATCGTCTAATGATTCTGGTGTTCCATACGCCATTACGAGTAAACCTATTTTTTTCTTTTTCATCTATATAACACCTCAATTTTATAAATGAGAATCTTTTTCAAGAACATTTGTTTCCAATTATAACAACTAATAATAAATACGTAAAGATAATTATTCTAAATAAGTATTTTTTCTAATATGATTCTGAATTTTATATGACAATTTATTTAATAAAAAGCGACTTACATAATTGTAAGCCGCTTTTCCGTTATTCCTTAATATTTACCCCATATTCTTTAAACCAAATGTGAATCTGTGCTAAATGAGCTAAAAGCTGTGGCCCAGTCATCAATTGACCAAACCATGGTGTTTGAAATGCACTGCCGCCAGACTGAATCAATCCGCTCAACTGCTCTTTATCAAACAGTTCGTGTAAAATTGAACCTTTATCCGTTAATAAACTTTGAAGCCATACTGTTACTGCTTTTGTATAGTGTGGATTATGCGTTTTCGGATAAGGACTCTTCTTTCTATATAAGATATCATGTGGAAGTACATCTTCTAACGCTTTACGTAATAGACCTTTTTCGCGGTTTTTATACATTTTCATTTCCCAAGGAATATTCCACGCATATTCGACAAGACGATGATCTGCAAATGGAACACGTACTTCTAAGCTCGCCCCCATACTCATACGGTCTTTTCTGTCTAATAATGTTGTCATAAACCATACCATATTTAAATAAAATAATTGACGTCTTTTTGCTTCTAACGGACTTTCTCCCTCTAAAATAGGAACTTCTTGAATCGACTCTTCATAGCGCCTTTGTACATATTGTTGTAAATTTAATTTATTTCTCCATTCTTTTTTTAGAAGTTGTTCACGTGCCTCTGTAGAACGCATCCACGGAAATGCACTCGATTGTAAATCATCTTCTCTATAAAACCACGGATATCCGCCAAATATTTCATCTGCACATTCTCCAGATAAGCCAACGACAAAATCTTGTTTAATTTCTCGGCAAAACCATAATAATGACGAATCGATATCTGCCATACCAGGCAAATCACGAACGAGTACCGCTTCAGTTAAATACTCTGCTAATTTTTCATTCGAAATGACGCAGCGATGATGGGTTGTTTGAAATGTCTCAGTCATTAAATTAATAAACGGAGCATCTGAATTTGGCTGGAATGCACTCGCTTTAAAGTATTTTTCATTATCTTCGTAATCAATAGAATACGTGTGTAATTGCCCTTTTCCTGATTTCTCGTATTCTTTCGCTGCGATAGCTGTAATAGCGCTCGAATCTACACCACCTGATAAAAAAGTACATAGTGGTACATCAGAAACAAGCTGTCTTGTAATAGCATCTTGTAATAAAAAGCGCGTTTTCTCTACTGTTTCTTCAAAAGAGTCTTCATGTTTTTTACTTTCTACATTCCAATATCTCCATATACATAAACCGTTCTTTGAAAATGTCATCGCATGACCTGGACGCAATTCTTTTATACCAGCATAAATACCGTGGCCAGGCGTTCTTGACGGTCCGAGCCCGAATATTTCTGATAATCCTTCTAACGTTACTTCCGCCTTCACATCTGGATGCGACAATATCGCTTTTAACTCCGAACCAAATAGTAAGCGTCCGCTATCATATTTATAAAAAAGTGGCTTTACACCTAATCGATCTCTCGCAATAAATACTTGTTCTTTCTGTTCGTCCCATACTGCAAACGCATATATACCGTTTAAATGATCGACACATTCTTCTTTCCATTCAATATAAGAAGCTAATAATACTTCTGTATCAGAATGACCTTTGAACGTATATCCTCTTCTTAATAATTCCTTTCGAATGTCTTCTGTGTTATAAAGTTCACCGTTATAGCAAATGGCATAATTCGTTTCATCTTTTAAACAAGTCATCGGTTGTTTACCACCCTCAGGGTCCACAACGATTAAACGTTTATGCCCAAATGCGACATTGCCTTTAATCCAAACTTTATTATCATCCGGCCCACGTTTGGCTAACGTCTCAGCCATCTTCGTAACGACATCCCTTTCTCCTTCTAATGAGCGTTTATAATCCACCCATCCTGTAATCCCGCACATATAAATCATCCTTCCATCTTATTTCTTTTCTTGAACGTGCAGTAATCCCCACCCTAAGAGTGCGGATCAAAAAAATGAAAAACTTGACGATAACCTACTATCCACATATGGAATAGCATTTTCACTCAGTAAAACGTGTTTTATTGTATGCCCACCTATGTCTATATGTGTCTAGTTATAAAGAATGCACGAACTGTCTATAACAGGAATAACTACTTTTCATAAAGGAGAAATCGTGTATGATACAACGTAAACATATTTTATATAATCAACCCCGTGCTCATACAGTCGGTAATGTAGAATATATAAACAATGAGTGGGTATTCTTTGATGATGAAAATGATGAAGCGTTTTTATTAGAAGATATTGCCGAAGATGGGTTTGAAATTTTGTATAATAACAATTGGCTACCAGCCCGTTTCTATGAACAAGATGTATTACAAATCGCCAACGAGCAACACCATTTGCAAAACGGTGAAATGATACGTATTCGAAAAAAGTTACTTCTTAGCTATAATGAATGGCTGGAGGAATTACCTGACTCTGTCTTCACATTATTAACAGAATCATTGCAATCACTTCACTACTCTTTATATGATTGCATGTATTGTCATAATTATTTATCTTTCTTACCGCAAGAGGAGTCACGCGAAGGAGTAAATATTCTTTTGTTTGATAACGAAGAAATGATCTGTACACTGCAGCACCATTTCGTCCGTCACACTACGTCAAATAAAAATATGTTCCGTTTTACGAAAGTAAATGGAGAAGAGTTGCATATCGATGCGACATAAAGTGAAACTTTAATCAGTGGGGGAGCCCACTGATTATTAGCCTTCACCAATCTGATGTTTACGGGATAAAGTAAAAAACCACCTTATAATCTCCCAAGTCTTTGAGATTATAAGGTGGCTTTATTTTTTATTAGAATACTTTCCAGCCAATCGGTAATTTCAGCCCAAGGTAAAATACTGCTACTAGCGCAACAATAAATAAGCCCCAAACCGCCCCTGTTGGTTTGTTTTTGCTCATTTTCACAAGAACCATTTCCATTCCACCGATAACTAAAATACCAACTAACATTTTCAAGCCATACCACATGTGCATGCTACCTGTTGCTGTCTTCACAATACTCATGTACAACATGAAGCCTGTCACAATAATAATGATATACATTAGGCGAAGCCCCATATGTACACCTTTCCCTTTTCTTCCTGCTGAATAAAGTGAATACGCAACGAAGAATAAAATTAAACCTAACGCCCATGCTGTAATATGCATATGTACCATCGTATCCCTTACCTCCTCTTTTCACACTTTTTCACTCTATATGATAACATGTTCATTTATTTTCAGGAAATGTTTCGCTTTTTTACATTTAAATGCTATAATATTTAGAGTATTTACAAACTTCTTGTAATAACAAAAGGGGGAACAATCATGATTCAAACTAAGGATATTATCGAACTTACAGACACATACGGAGCAAATAACTATCACCCACTTCCAATCGTTATTTCTAAAGCAGAAGGTGTTTGGGTAGAAGATCCTGAAGGAAACCGCTATATGGACTTATTAAGTGCATATTCTGCAGTAAACCAAGGTCATCGTCACCCGAAAATTATTAACGCTTTAATTGACCAAGCTAATCGTGTTACGTTAACTTCTCGTGCTTTCCATAGCGATCAATTAGGTCCTTGGTACGAAAAAGTTGCGAAACTAACTAATAAAGAAATGGTACTTCCAATGAATACAGGTGCTGAAGCTGTTGAAACTGCAATTAAAACAGTTCGTCGCTGGGCTTATGATGTGAAGAAAGTGGAAGCGAACCGTGCTGAAATCATCGTTTGTGAAGATAACTTCCACGGACGTACAATGGGTTCAGTTTCTATGTCTTCAAATGAAGAGTACAAGCGTGGATTCGGTCCAATGCTTCCTGGCATCGTTGTAATTCCTTACGGTGATTTAGAAGCATTAAAAGCTGCAATTACACCAAACACAGCAGCATTTATTTTAGAGCCAATTCAAGGTGAAGCAGGAATTAATATCCCACCAGCTGGTTACTTAAAAGAAGCTTTTGAAGTATGTAAAAAAGAAAACGTTTTATTTGTAGCAGATGAAATCCAAACTGGCTTAGGCCGTACTGGTAAAGTATTTGCTTGTGACTGGGACAATGTAACTCCTGACATGTACATACTTGGTAAAGCACTTGGCGGCGGTGTGTTCCCAATCTCTTGCGTAGCAGCAAACCGCGACATTTTAGGTGTATTTGAGCCAGGTTCTCACGGTTCTACATTCGGTGGTAATCCACTTGCATGTGCTGTTTCTATCGCGGCTCTTGAAGTGTTAGAAGAAGAAAAATTAACAGAGCGTTCTCTTCAATTAGGTGAAAAATTAGTTGGGCAATTAAAAGAGATTGATAACCCAATGATCACTGAAGTTCGTGGTAAAGGTTTATTCATCGGTATCGAATTAAACGAGCCAGCTCGTCCTTACTGTGAACAACTAAAAGCAGCTGGTCTATTATGTAAAGAAACACACGAAAATGTAATTCGTATCGCACCACCTCTAGTAATCTCTGAAGAAGATTTAGAGTGGGCATTCCAAAAAATTAAAGCTGTATTATCGTAATGATAGAGAGGTTGTCCGACATGTTGGGACAACCTCTTTCTTTTTATATTCATTTATATTAAGATGAAATTGTAATTTTCTGTATTTTAAAATCGTAAAGGAGGTGCGACATGCTATTAAGATATGGTAAACATATTAACTATTTAGCTACAGCTTTTATTTTAGTTACATTCTTTGGTTTCCTACTTTCCACAACATGGCTTCATTACTCAACTCCTACTACACTCACACTACTGAAAGCATCATTTTGGACTGCTGTTATTCTTACTATCATTGGTTTTGGACGAGAAAAAAGCGCACTTACGGTTATACTATTTGGCATTTGTACACTTGCATTCATTGGTCTTTACACTTTTGCCGTTATCGATTACCTCTATAACCCAAGGCCATAAAAAAGAGCTATCTTTTAACAAGATAGCTCTTTTCTTTATTTCACTACATTTCGCAAAGTACCAATTCCTTCTACTGTAATGACCACTTCATCACCAGCATGTAAAAACTTCGGTGGTGTAAAACCTTTTCCGACACCAGCCGGCGTTCCTGTTGCGATAATATCGCCTGGTTCTAAAGTCATTCCTTTACTTATCGTTGAAATAATTTCTTCTATTGAAAAAATCATTTTATTTGTGTTAGAAGTTTGCCTTACTTCTCCATTTACTACCGTTTCAATGTGTAATGCATTCGGCGCATTAACCACCGATTTATGAATTAAATACGGTCCCATCGGACAAAATGTATCGAAGCTTTTCCCAAGGAAAAACTGTTTATGTTTTCTTTGAATGTCTCGAGCTGTTACATCATTGATAATCGTATAACCAAAAACATGCTCAAGCGCTTTTTCTTTTTTTATTTGCTTCCCTCGCTTACCAATAATGATAGCTAATTCTCCTTCATAATCTAGTTCGTCCGTTGCATGAGGGTGACCATTAATTTGCTCATTTATGCCAATAACTGTTGTTGGTGCTTTCGTAAAGATCATTATATTTTCTGGAATAGACTCTACTCCGCCCATTTCTACCGCATGCTCACGATAGTTTTTTCCAACGCACAAAATATTCTTTCTTGGCCTTGGAATCGGCGCTAATATTTTCACCTCTGTTAACGGATAATACGCCGCTTCCCCGTTCTCTTTTGCCCAATTTACAATTTCACATACTTTCTCAAAGCATTCAGTCCCTCTTTCAATACACTCTAACATTGTAATAGGGATTGTAACCTTTTCCCCTTTTTGTCTTTGCGCTTCTCTTAAGTGTAATACCTTTTCTTCTTCTTCATCTACAATACCTACAAATACCTTTTCTTCTTTCTTCGCCGTTACAAAACGCAATATTTCCACTCTCCATCCTAAAACTCATACCCTTTAATTGTATTCGCATCCGCAAGAAAAAAACCTTCTCATGCACGCTAATTTTTACAATATTCTTCTCATCCCCTATTCGTTACCCCTTTATCATTTGGCATAAAATGTAGAAATTTTACTTTTTTTAGCGAATGCATTTCTTTTTTATGAAGTTTTTGTATAATATGTACTACATATATACTAAAAATTTCATTTAGAGATGGAGCCGATTTCAATGTTTGAGCAAGCGATTGAAAAAAAACGTGAAAAAATGATTTATTTTGCTGAACGCTATGGAATGACTTCTCAAAAAACAGTGGATTGTAGCCAAGAACTGGACAGGCTCTTAAATGTAATTTGTCATGTACATACGGATTTACACCCTAATCAAACGTTCAAAACACACACGCAATAATGCGTGTGTTTCTTTTATTTCAAAAAAATACACATTTTATTGGAAACGCCCATACAATAGTAGAAAAGAAAATTTTAAAAACGAAGGGTGTTTTGTATGCCAGCTATGGTCGGACATATTCGTATCGTCAATATTGGATCAAGTGGTATTTTTCATATTGGAGATGTATTTGCGATTAGGCCTATTAGTTACTCACGTGCTTTCGCCGGGGCCGGCTCTTTCAACGTTGGAGATAATGTTTCTGTCTACAATTATCAAAGTGCAACGACTGTCAACGATTCAGATGTAATCGATCAAGCGATAATTGGCTCAACTTAAAGGAGGCAATTGCATTGAATTTTTATGTAAACCAAAGTATCATCATCAACAGTATTAAAATTGATAGCATTACAACCTCTTCTGTGTTCCAAATTGGTACTGCCGGAAGTATTAAAGCCCTATCTAAATTTTCAAATACGGGCGGATTTACGGAACCGCTTCGCCCATTACAGGCGAAAGGACAAATTATTTCTATCAAACCATCAACTAGTTCTTCTTAAGACATCCTTGTCATAAATATATAGCAGGAATATTTTTACCCTCCCTATTGAAAAGGAGGTTTCACAAATGAATCAAGATATATATACTTACTTACACCAACTTCAACAAGCTCTTCAAACACAACAAGCAGCCATCCTGAATTTAGAAGATCAAGTGCGCCAACTCCAAGAAGAGCTTAACGAATTAAAAAATCGCCCCTCCTCTTCTGTAGGAAAAGTGGAATACAAATTCGATCAATTAAAAGTTGAAAATTTAAATGGTACTTTAAATATTGGTTTAAACCCATTTTCAGCAAAAGGACAACAAATTGAAGATTTTCAAGTGGATACAGAAACATTGAAGGTAAACCCTGAAACCGAAACAAACCCAGACTTTTATCAAGGTATCCTCCAAGAAATGCATCGATACTTAGATGAAGAAGCATATAATCGTATTCTCCATTTTGAACAAGAAGAGAGAACACCGCTTGATGAAATGTATCGACAAATGATGGTGGATGACATAAAAAAACAGATGGAGCATCGACTCCCTTATTATTTATCACAAGCGCAATCATATGAAGGTATTTCAACAGATCCAGATTATTTACGAGATATCATTATTCAGGCAATGAAACAAGATATTGACAAAGCCTTTCTCTCCTTTATTCAGCACATACCGGGAAATTTTCGAAAGGAGTAAGTAGGTATGAACCTTAACGTTGTAAACCGTGAGTTAAAAGTCGGACAGATTAAAATGAACGGTGTATCGTCGTCCGCACTCTTTTTAATTGGAGATGCAAATCTCCTCATTCTATCTTCTATTCTCGATACACCATTTGAAACAGTTACAGAGGGTCCATTTGTACCATTAGTAACAGATGTCCCTCCTACTCCAGGTTAAGGAGACTGAAAAATTATGTTGCATCATGTGTCTATTGTCCAAAATGTTTCTATTGTTTCGTTAGGGATTGCTGCCGTATTTCAAGTTGGAGATGCCAATCAAATGGAATTAAAAAGTAGAGCTATTGCCGTCCACCGTGAAATTCCTTGTTATATACGGGGAGAAGGTAGCTTTGATGCTTTTGAAATCTTTACAGATGAACACATTACAATTCCAAAACGAACGACAGATGTAAAATTAAATATTGTAAATGAATGCCCTTTTATTGAAGTGAATAACGTTGAATTGCGGACACTTTTAAATTCTGGTTGCTTTCAAATTGGAAATGTTGATTATGGTTTTAATAACTCTCGTATTATACAAATCCGCCAATATATTACGGATGAACCTTCCGCACAATAATTCATATAGTAATTAAAAAGCTTAGTAAAGTAGGTGGATGGTATGCCTTCGGTTGTAGGAAATCTCGTCGTGCAAAACAGTAACGGCTCTTTCAACTTAGGAGATTTTTATAACGTATCTCCGAAAGAAAACACGAAAGCCTATAACGGATCTGGAGCTTCCAATGTTGGGTTTGTCGTGAATACGTTTAACGGTGTTAGTGCAACGAATACATTTGATTCTGATGTGGCAGATCAAGATCAGATTGGAACAGCGTAAAAAAAGTAGGAGATATTCTCCTACTTTTTTCTTTTATCTAATTCAAAATTATTAAAATGAAATTTTAATAAGCAAGAGCTTTACAGTCCACAAATAGTGGTATAAACAAGTAAGTAGTGAAGAGGCACTATTTCATTTTATTTAAATGATAACCCACTCTCCTCCAAAGCCTTCCTAAGCTTCGGCAAAGACGCAGGTCCCATACCATGCAGTTTTAAAATTTCTTTTTCACTATATTTTGAGAGTTCTTCTACAGTTTGAATTCCACGGTGCTCTAATGCCCTTCTTGCTGGCGCTGAAAGAAGAGAGAGAAAACCTTCTTTTGGTTTTCTCTCTTTCTCACAGACTGGGCAAGTTGGACAATCGCTACTTTTATAGTACTCGTGTCCCTGTTCACAAGTTCTTAACGTTTTTTCCGTTACCATTTTCAAGCCCCTCTATTCTTCAATATTTACAACGTGATTCCCATCAAAGAAGTATAAACATTTCTCTTTTACAGGATGTTGTAAGCTTTTCTCCAGTGCTTTTGCATATAACGAAAGCTGCACTTTATATCGATCTTCTAAAATTGGTTTCGCTTGTTCGAATCCGCCTGAGAATTTCCCTTCAATCGTATCTGTTTTGAAGTCGATTAACGTAATGCCATCTTCCTCTTCAATCATGCAGTCGATAACCCCTTGGACAAGAATCATTTCCCCGCTCTTCCCTTGCCAATCTTGATATGCTTCTTCTGCTGCAAGCATCATCGTAAATGGTACTTCACGCTCAACACTTTTCGCCGCTAATACCCTTTTACCTAAGTCACTGTCAAAGAATGAAATTACTTTTTCAATCGCTATTTCTTCCGCCTGCTCGAATGTTAATAATTCCTTATTTACCATTCCAGCAATTTGCTCTTGAAGAACTTCAACCGTAATCGGCTTCTTCAAATCAACATGCTGCATAACGGCATGGACTGCTGTTCCGCGCTCTGCGTACGTTAACCCTTTTTTCTCCATAAAGCGCGGGCGTGTTTTAATTGGTGCACGTAGTTTTTTAATAAAGGCGTTATCGCTACCTTCTTCAGATTGATAATTTCTCTTTATTTCTGTAACAGATTGCTTCGCACGATGAGATGTCGCATCCTCATATCCGTACTTCCACATTAATCTGTCGTACACTTCTTCTTTCCGTTCACTTTGCAGGGGAACAGCCTTTTTCTCACGAAGCGCTTCTAACAATTCTTGTTTCTCTTCTTGAACTGGCTCTGGTGCAAGTAGTGTGTTACCGTCCACAACTTCTACTTTCCAGCTAGTGTCATATCCGTAAATTTCATCCGGAATACTTCCTTGTCCTAATTCAAGAAGCATTTCACTATCACGGTGTCTATATAATGAAGGTGCAATCCAGTCTAAATAACAAGATGCTCCGGCACGTATGTGATCTGGTAATAACCATTCACTATGTTCCCTCGCATCAAGCCATTTTTCCATTTCCTTATTTGCATCCTTAACTGTTCCGATTAAAATTAACTTCTCTTTCGCACGCGTCAATGCTACGTATAGTACGCGCATTTCTTCCGCGATTAATTCCATTTTCATTTTACGCTTAATCGCAAGCTGTGATAATGTTGTATATTTAATTCGTTTACGCGGATCGATAAATTGCGAACCGAAACCGAAATCTTTATGCAATAAGAAACGCTTCATTAAGTCTTGTGTATTAAAACGACGACCGAGTCCAGCTACAAATACGACCGGGAACTCTAGCCCTTTACTTTTATGAATCGTCATAATGCGAACAACGTCTTCTTGTTCACCTAGGGCTCTCGCCGTACCCATATCATCACCGCGTTCTAAAATACGTTCAATAAAACGTAAGAAGCGGAATAACCCTCTAAATGATGTTGCTTCATATTGTCTTGCACGGTCATATAGTACGCGTAAGTTTGCTTGTCTTTGCTTTCCTGCTGGTAAACCGCCAACGAAGTCGTAATAACCTGTCTCACCGTACACTTTCCAAATTAAATCAGAAAGGGATTGTTGACGGGCAAATTCACGCCATCCTTGCAGTAAGTTATAAAACCACTCTAATTTATCATGAAGTTCTTGCTCCTCTTCAAGCGGTGCCCCTTTTAAGAATGAGCTCATTACTTCATAAAACGAGCCTTTCTTTCCATGAGCACGAAGCGTTGCAAGTTCTTCATCGCTCAATCCAACGATTGGAGAACGAAGTACAGCGGCAAGCGGAATATCTTGCATCGGATTATCAATAACGCGGAATACGTTCATCATAATATTTACTTCCGTCGCTTCA
This sequence comes from Bacillus cereus group sp. MYBKT14-1, assembly GCF_051915185.1. Classification (NCBI taxonomy): domain Bacteria; kingdom Bacillati; phylum Bacillota; class Bacilli; order Caryophanales; family Bacillaceae; genus Bacillus; species Bacillus cereus group sp. MYBKT14-1. The sequence goes on from NZ_JBQAEF010000009.1 coordinate 158,463, forward strand.
AAATAACCAGTCGCGAGGTCAGCGTATACTGGAATTCCTTGTAATTTTAACTCTTCCATAATTTGCGGGGCCCACGGCATGGAGCGAAGTAAAATAACGAAATCGCGATATTGCACCGGACGCATACTATCATTTTTACGGTCATACACTTCATAACCGGAATCAACCATCGCTTTAATGCGCTGCGCCATAAGGCGAGCTTCAAGCTGTGCTTTTTCGACTTCTGCACCTTCTTCACCGTCTATTACTTCTTCTTCCGTTTGCTGAATACATAATAATTCTGCTGCTACATCTTCACCTTCTGGATAGGTAGCACCTAGCTTTAGTTCAGCGTCAGCATCGTAGTCAATTTCCCCAACTTCTTCGCCCATAATTTGTTTAAAAATAAAGTTCGTACCTGCTAGTACTTCATGACGACTACGGAAGTTTTTCGCTAAGTCAATCTTCATTCCGCCGCCCAATCCTTCTTGTGTGAAGCGTTTATATTTTCCTAGGAATAGTCCTGGCTCGGCTAGTCGGAAACGATAAATCGACTGCTTTACGTCACCAACCATGAACAAGTTTCCTTCACTCTCAGAATCTTTCGTTACGAATTTAATAATGGATTCCTGTACAAAGTTCGTGTCTTGATATTCATCGACTAATACTTCAGCAAATTTATTACGATATTGGAGTGCCACTGCTGACGGATTCATTTCACCATTTTCACTTTGTTCACTTAAAATTTGTAAACAGAAATGCTCTAAATCTGTGAAATCGACCATTCCTTTATCTCGCTTCATCGCTTGGAAACGCTCTGTAAATACTTTTACAAGTTGAACAAGCTTTTCTAATACTGGGTGCATATCTTGAAAATCTCGTAAGAAACTTTCAGGTTTGCGGCTAAATAACTCTTCTTGTAATTTCTTCACTTCATCTTTCGCTTTATTACGAAGAGAGTCTACTTGTTTTACAACATCTTCATTGTAATCACTTTTCTTAATACGCTTTAACGTTTGCCACGATACGTTTTGCATCGCTTCATACACACTTGTCCACGACTCACGAGCAGCTGATGATAGCGTTCCAAGTAATGCTACATCTGCTTGCAGGGTTTCAATGCGAGGCGCTGGACCGTCAGGAAGCATTGCGAGTTCAGTTGCCTTACGAATATGCTGTTCCGCTGTTTCAAGCTGGAATTTCACATCTTCTAATAAATAAGAAGCATATACTAAATCTTCAATTGTCTTTCCTTCTACGTCATATGCTTCTACTAATTTATCAAGCCATTTTTCCGGATTTGGATGCGCTCTTGATTCTGTATGAAGCGCTAAAATCATACGTTGTAAGTCATCATCACTACGGTCACTCGTATAACGATCAACAAGTTCAAAGAAGATTGTATTATCTTCGATTCCGTACTCTTCTTCTAATATGTCATCTAGCACTTCTTCTTTTAACAATTCATTTTCTGTTTGATTCGCAATACGGAAACGAGGATCAACATCAAGCATGTAGTAATATCCTCTAATTACTTGTAAACAGAATGAGTGAATTGTTGAAATGGAAGCTTTATTTAATAGGCTCAGCTGCTTTCTTACGTGTTGAGAGCCTGGTTCATCAATTAATACCTTTTCTAACGCTTCCCCGATTCGGTTTTTCATCTCTTGCGCTGCTGCATTCGTAAATGTTACAACGAGCAGGCGGTCGACATCGACTGGATTCTCTTCATTAATAATCTTTTTAATAATACGTTCAACTAATACTGCTGTTTTACCTGATCCAGCTGCAGCAGCAACTAAAATATCACGTCCGTTAGCTACAACAGCTTTCCACTGGTCATCTGTCCATTGACTACCTTCTGGTTTTTTAGGCCAATTTTCTATCATTCTCCGCCAACCTCCTCTCTTATTTTCTCCATCGCTTCGCTATCTTTCATATCTTTTAACGATCGGAACTGATTATCTTCCAGTGACTCATCAAACTGACAAACAGATTTGAAGTTACAGAACGTACATGCCGCTTTATTCCCCATTTTATAAGGAGCAATATCGATAACGCCTTCTGTAATATCTTTTCCGATATTTTCAAACGTATGGTGTACATATTTTTGCAGTACGTTAAACTCTTGCTCACTTGCAATACTTGAACGCGCACTAAAGCTACCGTCTTTTTTCAGGCCAGCAGAAATAATATCTGAGCTTCCTGTTGAAAGTTTGTTATCCATTAAACGAACAACGTCAGCATCTCCTAATACGAGTCCTTTCATTTTAAATTTCTTTAAAATTTCTTTTTCAATTTCAGCTTCCGTTGCGTCACCTTTCATCTCAACGATTGGGTTATGAATATGGAAATACAATACACCAGCTGGTGATGCTGCGTGGCCTTTTTTCATCCACGTCTGTGCATTCGAAGTAACAACATCTAAATACGTTAACATTTGAAGTGCTAATCCGTAATACACTTCCGTTAAATCTAACGCTTTTGAACTTGATTTATAATCAATAATACGTAAGAACGTCCCGTTTTCATCTTCTGCCTTATCAACACGGTCAATACGGCCGACTACTTCCATCTTTACACCATTTGGTAATGAGAATTCCATCGGCGGAAGTGACCCTGTACCTCCCATACCGAACGGCACCTCTAAATCAACTGGTACGAATCCGCTTGACTTCGCATGTTCACGAAGAATGATTGACGTACGGAAAATGATTTGTTGTAGTTTTTGTTTTAAATAGAAATGACGGTTTGAACTTAATAAAATTTGTCGTTGTAATAACGGCGCAATTTCTTCTATTACTAAAACAGAAAGATGCTCACACTCTTTTATGGATAAATCCGCCCAAGTGCGGTTTTCACGCAATAACTTGTCCGCAATTTTCTTTAATGCCGCATGGAATAATTCGCCGATGTCTGGCGCATCAAGCTTGAAAATATCACGCTCTCTAAGCGATAAACCGTGCTGCGCAAAATGAGCGTATGCACAACGATTAAATAGTTCCATACGAGAGACGCTTCCTTTAATTATATCTCCGTATAAATCTCTACTTACTGCTGTACTTAGTTTCTTCGCACGATTTCGATAGAATAAACTTGATAAGACGCGGCTACTTTTTTGTTTCCATTCATCTGAAGTTACGTAGAAATTATATACGTCCCACCAAAAGTCTAAATTCCCTTCAAATCCGTATCGCTTCCACGTTTGTAGTTGCTGCATAACGTAAGATAACGTTACTTCTGGCGTTGCTACATATGAAATTTGTTCTGAACGTGATAAATCATTTACGTCATTCGTAATAAATGAATCTTTCACATTAGGGAACATTCTTTTTATTTTCTTAATAAAGCTAGACGCAAGTAACGTCTTTCCTTCTTCATCTGCAAGCGGGCATGAAATGTATAACTTCTCAGATGCTCTCGTTACCATTTGATACATAACGAACTGTTCTTCTAACAAAGTTTGTCTCGTCGTTGGCGCTAATTCAATCCCTGCCGCACCAAGAACTTCTCTTTCCTCATCAGAAAGCATACCTTCATCCATAGGTGCTGCTGGAATGACACCCTCATTTATACCTATAATAAACGTTGCTCTCACATCAGATAATCTGGAGTGATCAATATTAGCAATTAACACTTGGTCTAATGACGGCGGAATGTTAGCAAATTGAAGTGCCTCAAGACCAGTCGACATAACGTCAGTAAACATAGAAAGAGACATTTTTTCTTCCCCAAGCATCTCTACAAATGTATCAAGAAGGCTCATTACTTCTTCCCATACTTGTTCATGATCTGTCGCAAATAAGAAATCTCCACTTTCTTCTGCACGTATACGTAATTCTTCTAGTTTTTTCGGAACATCCAGTTCTTCTAAAAACAAGTAAACTGCTTCACACATTTGCATAACTGTTCCTGCACGCTTTAACCTTTTTTGCATGCGAATAACAGGTGTTCTTACAACGTCACGTAGCCTATTTATTTTCTCTTCCATTTCACGTTCACTGTCTGTAATCATCCCGTTCGTATCATCAAGAGAACGATAACGGCGATACATCCATGGATCTTCAGCAGTCCATCTCTTTCCTTGTACACCGTACGCTAAACAGTAATTTTCAAATTCATCCATTTCTTCACGCATCGCTTCTTTTCTTACGTCTAATGGATATAAAAGCTCTGTTTTCACGCAGCGGAACACCGCATCATAACGCCAATTCCCACTAATAATCTCGAGTGCAGAACGAATACATTCTACCAATGGGTGGTGTGACATCGGGCGCTTTTCATCGATGAAGTGCGGGATATTGTAATCTGTAAATAACGTTCGCATCACATCGTAATAACTTTCCCCATTACGAAGAAGCACTGCAATATCTCGGTAACGATATTTTTCATCCGCAACAAGTTTACGAATTTCACGAGCAACACCTTCTACCTCCGCTCGTAAATTCGCAGCTGTACTAATCGTTACACTCGCTTCACCGTTAAATTTTTCATTCGGACGCGCTTCATAATGAGCTTCTAAATGCGCTAATGCCGGAGAATGAAAACGCGGCTGTTCCATAAGTGGAATTGTTTTTTCAATTTCTATTTTCTCTTCACGCGCTACTTGTTTTATTTTTTCATACGTTAACGTCGTTTCATAAAATAAATCGAGTTCATTTACTGGCTGCGCTAACGTTTTTTCATCTATCGTTAACGTGATCGTAACTCTCGCTCCGCAAATCATAAGCTGTCTTACAATCTCTAACTCTTGCGGGGAGAATGAATGAAATCCGTCTATATAAATTTCCGCACCATTTACATATTCAGACTGCGGAAGCTTTTCCACTAGCAATTGCAGGTAGTCTTCTGAATCTAAATATTTTCCAATTAAAGCACGTTCAAAATCATCGTATAACAGCTGTAAATCATACACTTTATTCGCTAGTAACTTTTGTTCGGCACTGCTACTATGCGCATCTAATTGTTGCCACATTTCATATACGTTAGATGGCGTTACATTGTAACGTTTAAACTCTGCAATCATACTACCAAGATGTTCAAAGAAACCGTTTTGCTCCGCTGCTTTTTGGAACACCGATAATCCATCTTTACGAGACTCTACAATTTTACGGAGTAACATATGTACACCAGCTTCATCAATATGAAGACGACTCGCTCCGCCAACTTCTTGCAGTACCTTCCACGCTAATCGTGAAAAACTAAAAACTTGTGCCCGAATAGAACCTCTTACATCCTCACTTCCAATTAACGCCTGCTGCGTCTGGAATGTCATCTGTTCTGGCACAAGATATAATATTGTTTTCCCTCTCGGGCGTTGTTTTAACTCTTCTTGCACTTCGCGTAAACAAAGTGTACTTTTTCCACTTCCCGCTCTACCAATCACAAATCGAAGTGACATGTAACCCCACCTTTCACTTACATAACGAACGTTAGTTTGCTACTATAATTGTATTATAGGACACGAAAAAAGACAAACTGAGTTGTTTGCCTTTTTCTATACTTCTATCTATTATATCAACCTTTTGAAAAATTCGTTTGCACCTCTTGAATTGGCCAATATCGCAAATCAACTTTACCGACGACTGTATCAGCTTTTACAAAGCCAAAGTGTCTACTATCCCAGCTCCCGAGCCGGTTATCACCTACTACAAAAATAAACCCAGGTGGCACCAGTTTTTCTTTCGTTAACTCTTCTAATGTAAAGTCGCCTGTTAGTTGCCTTCCGTTTATCTCTTTCTTATACTTCTCTAAATACGGCTCATCAATAAATTGACCGTTTATATATAACTTATCCTGCTTATATTCAATATGATCTCCAGGTAAACCGATAATCCGCTTTACATAGTCCTCTTTTTTATTCGCATGAAATACCACAACGTCAAATCTGTTCAAGTCCCCAACTTGATAACTCACCTTATTTACAACTAGCATATTGCCATCTTGCAATGTCGGCATCATTGACTTCCCCTCTACAACATACGTTGAAAAGAAAAACGTTCGAAAAAATACAGCTAATAATACACCAATTAAAATTGTTCGTATCCACTCCATGCCTTCTTTTTTCAAAGTTTTCTTCATCTGCTTCTCCCCTTATCCTTTAATACTGAAGCTTTCCTTTACAAAGAAGACTATTCTTAATGTAGTTCTAACTTTACTTCGATTTTCTTACCGACATACCATAAAATAAAAATACCAATCGCTACAATAACTGATTTCACCGGATTATGAATAAATGACATTAAATCATGACCGATATACGTTAAAATAAAAATCATCACAAGTTTTCCGAATGCTAACGCTAGACCAAACTGTTTTACACTAATTCGGGATAAACCAGCGACAACATTTATGAGCGCTGACGGTGTAAACGGAAAACAAAATATAACAAAAATCGGTGCGAATCCTTTCCTTTCAATCCACCCCATTGCTTTTCGTACTCTCTCATGCTTATTTACAAACGAAAAGAAACGACTGCGACCAAAATGGCGGATGATGAAAAAGACAAGTAATGCACCCATTACTGATCCAAGCCATGAATAAAGAAAACCGAGCCAAAAGCCAAATGCAACAGCATTCGCCAGTACAAATACGATAAGCGGTAATGCTGGAATCAACGCCTCTATCATCGGTAAACCAATACCAAGAAGTGGTCCGAACGCTTTATAACTCTCAACAATATGATCCATATTTTCTGGTGAAAAATACTCTTTGATTGTCTGAAAATCCATTCTACACTTTACCCCTTTACTCTAAATACTATCCCTACTGTATCATTGCTTATATGAAAGAGGAAATGGTAGATACGACATATGGAGATGTATTTATTAAAGTTTCCATATCTTTCATAAGAATTCCTTCATTATTTAGCTATGATAATCTATCAATATTCGACAGGACGTGTCATTCGTTTTGTTATTTAGATTGTTTTTTTGATTTTTTCGGTAAATGAAATTACAATGGTGATTTTCTAAATATAACAATTACAACTCGGTTTTTCTAATATATCGCCTTACCTACAAAGACTGATAAAGTGAAACTTTAATCAGTGGGGATTTTGTTGATCCCCCGCTTAACTTCTTTGCTTTCGCTGAATTTTGAGGCGGAGGTCTTACTGCCCACAAATAACAGGATAAACAAAAAAGAATGGGGATTCCCCCATCCTTTCACACTTCGCCTTCCTTCACAAAATACACACTCTCATAAGCGGGTCTTAATGTTGATTCCTCTTTTTTATCAACCTCTTTAAAACAAGGATTCCCTTGTTTTTTCCTACGATCTTCATATTCAGTACGTAATTTCGCTGTACGATTTTGTTGATTTTCAAAACTAGTTTTTGATATCTCTAATTTCACAGCAAAGCCATTTATAAATCTAATAATAAGATTTCCATCTTTTAATTCTTTATTACTTTCAATATAAAAATGAGACAACCAAGCACACTCTTTTCTAGAGTAAGAATAGGTAGGGAAAAAATAAAGTTGATCTGCTGGACTAATCGCAATCGGTGCTTTATGTGTAATATGAGTTAACTCTTTCGTTCCTTCTTTTCTGCCTAAGAAACTAGAGCCATGCTTGCGGCAACTTCTTTCTATAATATCTAGAGGTTTTTGAAATACGAAAAAAGAATCATTCATTTCAACGACTCGCGTAACAATTTTCTTTTCACTTAGAATAACAGGAAGTAAGGCCATCGTATTTTTCGTTACAACATAATTTTCGACATAGCGTTCCACTTTACTTTCCATACTCCATTATCTCCTTTTTTCCATTTATATTAGCAGCTGCATATATAATTTTAGCATCTATGAAAAGGAAATAGCTTACAAGTTCCGCTTTTTTACATTTTTTTATCATTTATCAAACATTTGTTAAATAATAAAATCACTATATAGTGATTATTTAATTTTAAAGTTATAAAAACAGCATTTATACTACCTATAAATATTTATTATCCCTTCCTATTTTCACATCATGAAAACAATTAACTTTGCTATAATTAAAATGTAAATCCAATATATGGAGGGCCACTATGGAGGAAAAAGAGATCCAACCATCGATTCAAATGAAAAATAGTAGCGTCATTATCGTGAAAAACTCAGCTAGTATTATATTCGGTTTATTTTTCATTCTGCTATTCTTTGCTAAACCGTTTCGTAAATCAAAATGTCCAGAATGTAAAAAACGTGAGAAGAAAAAATCAGGACAAGAACAATAAAAGGCCTTCCTTTATGGAATGCCTTTTTACATTTGTAGCATCATTTTATTTATTCTTCTCCCTAAAAAACAACTATATTTTCTCCCAAGGTTCCCTACATCTTTTTTGATTTGTAATATGGTCCTTATATAAAACATGAGAAAGAGTATTGGTACTTGTTACCCGCTTTTAATTTTTATTAAACACTTCAAATTTGTACATCTTTATCCATCACTAACAATTCGTTAATTAGTTAACTTTGTAATATAAGTTTTGTATATAATGTCATTCAAAAACACAATATATATAAGTAGCTATTTATAATTACATTGCTTTTTATCGAATTCCAAAAAGGAGCTGTATACTATGGACAAAGAAAATCTCTTAAGCCAGCAGGTTAATAGCATTCCCTCAGATGCTCTGAATACCCCTAGTAAGGAACAAGAACAACTGTTAGAAACATCGTCTCAAAACGTACAAAATTCCAACAACAACACTAACAAAAAAGATGTTACTCAAGGTCTATCTGGAAAAGATTTCCCCATTTCAACAGAGAATACAAATTTATAGTTATTTACTATCATACGCAGTAAATGCTCTTGCTGAACTAATTCCTCTATAGAAACTAATACGCATTCCAGATAATTTTTCACCCGTTGTAACATAGAAAAAGAGATTTAGATATAAAAACAGGCTCTGAAAAAACTTTCCCCACAACAAAAAAAAGGATGGCATTAGCCATCCTTTTTTCCATCATCAACTATAAAATTATAGTTTGATTACGTTTTTAGCTTGAGGTCCACGGTTACCTTCTTCGATTTCGAAGCTAACTTTTTGGCCTTCTTCTAGAGATTTGAAACCTTCAGTTTCGATTGCAGAGAAGTGTACGAATACGTCGTTTTCGCCTGGAACTTCGATGAAACCGAAGCCTTTTTCGTTGTTAAACCATTTTACTTGTCCTGTTACTGCCATGATTATTTCCTCCTAAGAAAATACAAATTTAATTTTTTTAGTCTTCCTGTCTAAAAAAAGAATCCACACATTATCAAATACGAAACATAAACTAGTTCTCACATACTTTTTCTCGTTCGTTTTCAGCACTTGATAACATATGGATTGCTTAATTTAACTATTCAACTGACATCATCATAGCACATTAAAATAAAATGTACAATCTTTTTCGAAAATAGAATTTCTAATTTTTAGTATTTCTTATAAAATATAATTATCTCTATTCCAAATAAGGAGGAGTTTATGACCAATAAAATTCCTAGAAAAACATTAAAAAGAATTGAAGAGGATATTGAAAATAATAATCTTGGAAAAGCAAGAGATAGATTGCATGGCCTCATCTTTACATACCCAAATGAATTACATCTTCGAAAGCAACTCGGAGATATTTATTATAAATTACAATATCCGGAAATGGCTGGACGTTACTGGTATCTAGAGGAGCATAAAACAGACATTATGCATGAATCATGTTTATTATTTGAAAAATCAATGGGAAATAGTCCTCATCATATTGCACGTGCTTTAAAGTTTAAAGGCGATTCTAACCATATAAAAGGTTTGTATAAAGATCAATCTTTATCTTCAGTGCAGAAGAAAGTAGCAGAGGAGTTAATTTATGAGTATAAAGAAACATGGCAAGATAAGCTAGTTCCTTTTGGCTGTCTAGCATTGCTTGCTTTCCTTCTCTTTTCTGCCGTTATTGGTCTATTCACTATTTGGAATTGGATTTTTTAATTACAGGGGGAATTTTCACATGTCAAACTACGCTAAAGAAGAAAGACTAACAGGGGGAAACGTCTCAAGCGTATATCGTTCTGAAAATACTGTTCGGCGAGAGTTAAAGCCAGGCAGTGAAAAGATTCATGAGTTATTGCAACATTTAGAAAACAAAGGATTTCATTATGCTCCAAAGTTTTTAGGTGTAGATGAAAAGGATAGAGAGATTTTATCCTTTATTGAAGGAGAAGCTGGCAATTATCCTTTAAAAGAATATATGCGATCTAATGATGTATTAAAAGAAATAGCAAAGATGCTCCGCCTTTACCATGATGCTGTAAGTGATTTTCCGTTATTAGATGATTGGAAACCGATGGATCATACTCCAAATAACATTGAGGTTTTATGTCACAATGATTTTGCCATATATAACATTATTTTTAATAATGAGAAGCCAGTAGGGATTATTGATTTCGATGTTGCTGCTCCTGGTCCAAGACTATGGGATATCGCTTATACACTCTATACTTGTGTGCCTTTAAGTAGAGTGTATTATACAGAATCCGGTAAAGCCGTTCATTATGACTCATCGCAACATGCAGATCGCATTAAAGAGAGGATGAATTTGTTCGTTCAGTCCTATGATAAAAATATGGATGAAGATTACTTAAGAATGGTGTCGCTTCGATTAGAAGGGTTATGTACATATATGAAACGAAAAGCGCAAGAAGGCGACTTGAATTTCCAAAGAATGATTGATGAAGGACATTTAGAGCATTATGAAAAAGATATGAAGTTTATTCGTGATCATGGAGCTGAGTGGATTTGATCATATTGTCTTTTTTGTCGGTAAGTCGATATCCTTTGTCGAATCGTCGATATATTTGAAAAATCGTTGATATATTTTAAGTTATGATAGATATATCGAAAAAATCGTCGATATATTTTTATTTACTCTCGAATCGTGCGAAAAATAATAAGGGGCACCTTTCAAAAAGGTGCCCCTTCCTTTTATTTCGTAAACTGTGCTTCTTCCGTAGATCCTTTTAACGCTGTCGTTGATGAAGTTCCGCCTGTAATCACTTGTGCTACTTCATCAAAGTAACCTGTTCCTACTTCGCGTTGATGACGTGTTGCAGAGTAGCCATGTTTTTCAGCTGCGAATTCTGCTTGTTGTAGTTCAGAGTATGCTGCCATGCCGCGCTCTTTATAGCCACGTGCTAGTTCAAACATACCGTAATTTAATGAATGGAATCCAGCAAGTGTTACGAATTGGAACTTGTAACCGTAAGATGCGATTTCCTTTTGGAAGCTTGCAATTGTTTTTTCATCTAGTTTTTGTTTCCAGTTGAATGAAGGTGAGCAGTTATATGCAAGTAGCTTCCCTGGATGCTCCTTATGAATTGCGTCCGCAAATCGTTTTGCATCTTCTAAATTTGGTTCTGACGTTTCACACCAAACGAGGTCTGCGTACGGTGCATACGCTAAACCGCGCGCAATTGCTTGATCAAGACCTGCATTCGTACGGTAAAACCCTTCTGGTGTTCTTTCTCCTGTAATAAATGCTTTATCAACAGGATCGATATCGCTCGTAATTAAATCAGCTGCATCCGCATCTGTTCTTGCAACGATAATTGTCGGCACTCCCATTACATCTGCTGCAAGGCGTGCAGAAATTAAATTGCGTACTGCTGTTTGCGTTGGTAGTAGTACTTTTCCACCTAAATGGCCACATTTTTTCTCTGAAGATAATTGATCTTCAAAATGCACACCTGATGCACCTGCTTCAATCATACCTTTCATCAGTTCGAATACATTTAATTGCCCACCAAATCCAGCTTCTGCATCTGCTACAATCGGTACGAAATAGTCTGTATCATCGCTTCCTTCCATATGCTGAATTTGATCCGCACGTTGAAGCGTTTGATTAATTCGTTTTACTACAGCAGGTACGCTGTTCGCTGGATATAAACTTTGGTCTGGATACATATGTCCAGAAAGGTTTGCATCAGCTGCTACTTGCCAACCACTTAAGTAAATCGCTTTTAACCCAGCTTTTACTTGTTGCATCGCTTGGTTTCCTGTTAATGCGCCAAGTGCGTTAATATAGTCTTCTGTATGAAGCGATGTCCAAAGCTTCTCAGCACCGCGACGCGCTAACGTGTGTTCAATATCAATTGACCCGCGCAGGCGAATTACATCTTCTGCCGAATATGGACGTGTGATCCCTTTCCAACGCTCATCTAATTCCCAGCTTTCTTGTAACTTCTCGATTCTTTCGTTTTTCATTTGTTCCATCCCCTTTTCATTTTTTATAAAATTTCATAACCCGGTAATGTTAAAAATGGTACGAATTCATCATTCCGAACGAGATTTGTAAACAACGTTGTCGCCTCTTGGAATCTTCCTTTCTTAAAGGCTTCCTTACCAATCTCTCTTTCTATTTTTGCTAATTCTTCTTCTTTTAGCTCTTCCATTAATTCAAACGTAATATTACGACCATCATTTAGTTTTCCACCTTCATGACGAATCCATTGCCATACTTGTGCTCTTGAAATTTCAGCTGTTGCCGCATCTTCCATTAAGTTATAAATGGGTGCTGCTCCCCGTCCGCTTAACCAAGATGCAATATATTGAATACCTACGCTAATATTCATGCGAAGGCCCTCTTCTGTAATCGTTCCCACCGGTACCTCTAGTAAATCGTTTTCTGTTACACATATTTCTTCACGTTTTCTAAAAATTTGATTTGGTGTTTTCATAATGTGATTAAACACTTCCATTGCAACCGGTACAAGTCCAGGGTGGGCAACCCAAGTCCCGTCATGACCGTCTAAAGCTTCGCGTTCCTTATCAGCACGCACTTTTTCAAAAGCTGCTTCATTTGCTTCTGGATTATTTTTAATCGGAATTTGTGCCGCCATTCCTCCAATTGCTGGTGCATTACGGCGGTGACATGTTTGAATTACTTTCAAAGAATACGAACGCATAAATGGCGCCGTCATCGTGACTTGTGCTCTATCTGGTAGTAAGAATTTATTATGATTACGGAAACTCTTTAAAAAGCTAAAAATATAATCCCATCTTCCGCAATTTAAGCCAGCAGAATGATCTTTTAGCTCATATAAAATTTCATCCATTTCAAACGAAGCGTGAATCGTTTCTAGTAACACAGTTGCTTTAATCGTTCCGTTTGGAATGCCGATATATTTTTGAGCAAATACGAATACATCATTCCATAATCTCGCTTCTAAATAACTTTCCATTTTCGGTAAGTAAAAATATGGGCCGCTCCCTTTTGCTAAAAGAGCTTTCGCATTATGGAAAAAATACAAGCCGAAATCTACTAAACTACCCGACATATTTTTCCCATCAACTTGCATATGCTTTTCCTCTAAATGCCATCCTCTTGGACGTACAATGAGTACAGCTGTTTTCTCATTTAATCTATATTCTTTCCCTTTATCATTTTCATGTGAAATCGTTCCCTTTACTGCATCTCGTAAATTGATTTGCCCTTCAACTGCGTTTTCCCAAGTTGGTGCATTCGAATCTTCAAAATCCGCCATAAAAAGATGCGCGCCTGAATTTAAAGCGTTAATGACCATCTTTCTATCTACCGGTCCAGTAATCTCTACGCGGCGATCCTCTAAGTCTTTTGGCAGCTTGGCAATTGTCCAATCCGCTTCACGTATGTGTTTTGTTTCTTCTAGAAACTTCGGAAACTCCCCTGCATCAATTCTCTTTTGTTTTTCTACACGTTTTTGTAAAAGTTCTATGCGGCGCTCATTAAAATTCTCATGTAGTTCCTTCAAAAAACTAAGCACCTCAGGTGTCAATATTTCGTTGTACGCTGGTAACATTTCTCCAACGAGTGTAACCCGTGAAGTTTGCGTCGACATATTAGCATCCCCTTCTTAAACTGTTTTATAACAGATTTGATTTCATGTTTTATATTATATAACAAATCTTCAGAAAAGGAAGTTTTTTTTGAAAATTCATTTCATTTTTTTCAAAACGCCATTCTTTCGCGCTTTATTTCATACAAAAAAGGCCGCTGTTATACAACAACGACCTTTTTGTATTATTTTTAAATTTCACTTTGACTAGTTAAACTTTATTACTGCCCTTGTTCCATATCATGCAATATTGCTCTATGTAAAAACTGTGCGTATTGTTCTCTCGTTACCTTCATAGACGGACCGAATTTACCTTCTCCGATTCCCATTGTAATACCATTTGTTTGTACTGCACTAATTGCATTCGTTGCCCATGAATTTGTTGAAACATCATTAAAGTTATGAGATCCCTTTGCCTGTAAGTCAAAAGCATTCGTAAGAACTTGTGCCATTTCCGCACGCGTTAACGTCGCCTTCGGTCTAAAGTTTCCATTCTCGTCTCCCTGGAAAATTCCCATTTCCGTTAACGCCAATATCTCCTCAATAAAGCTTGTTGAATTTTCATCAATATCTCCATATGGGTTTTCATATTCATCTTGTTCTTCCATATCAAACACACGGTAAATTAAAGCTGCAACTTGCTCACGTGTTACATTATCCCCAAAACCGAATATTCCATCGCCATATCCCAAAATAATTTCTTGTTCCGCTAATTCATGAATTGCCTCATATGCCCAATGTCCTTTTGGTACATCTTTAAATACAATTGTATTTGTTTTTTGCAACGGTGCACTTTCCGCTTTTACACTGTTACTCTCTGCTGAGAATAACACCCCACCCATAATTGTTAATGCTGTAGCTGTTTTTAATAATTTTTTGCTCATCAAATTATCTCCCCAATATGTATATGTTTTTTTAAAAATATACAGAATAAATGGTATAGTGACAATATATTTTTCGACACATTTCGTGACGGTTTTGTGAATCATATTAAACATCATGTCTTTTTCATCGGGTTGATTATAAAGCTTGTGTATAACCATAAAAATACATAAATACGAATAATAATTCTTTTTTAAACAAACAAAAAAGCACAAATATTTCTATTTGTGCTTTCATATTTCACTCTACTTCCAATCCTCTTTCAAATGATAATTAATAATCGCATTATTAATAAACTGAGCATATTGTTCTCTAGGTACAGGGCGATTTAATTCATACATGTCATTCCCAGTTCCTCTCACAACATTATTAGATTGTAACGCACTAATTGCATCTTCTGCCCAGTGGCCTTTTGGAATATCTTTAAATGTATGTTTTTGTTTCGTTTCAAAATGAAATGCTCGTTTTAAAATGACAGCCATTTCCGCTCTAGAGATTGGTGCTTTCGGCCTAAAATTCCCTTGGCCATCCCCTGAAAAAACACCACGTTTTGTTAACGCCAAAATTTCCTTTTTAAAAGTTGTTGTACTATCAGAAACATCTTTATATGGATTCGCTACTGGCCCTTCTTCTTTTATCTCAAGTGTTCTGTAAATAGTCCCAGCTACTTGTTCACGTGTTATAAGATCGCCAACACCATACTTCCCGTTTCCATACCCTAATATAATTTTATGATATGCTAAGTCCATAATAGCATCATATGCCCAAAATCCGTATGGAACATCTTCAAACACAATCATTTGTGGATACTCTTCCGCTTTTACAGGCGTCACATTCGTCCCTGCAAATATACCTCCTGCCATTGTCGCAATCATCATTACACCCAATATTTTTTTCTTCATTGTCCTCTCTCCCTATTTCATTCAAATAAAATGAACTTCATTGTTTCAGGAGTATTATTTTTTGGTGAATGTAAGATAAAATGTAAATCTTCTAGAAGAAATATTTCCACTACCTTTCTGCTTTATACTCCCTTCTTTCTTTTTCAAAAAGGAAGTTGTCACATCTAAGGTGTTATATACTAAAACATTCTACAATCTCTTTATAAACTCCTTTTCACTTTACAACTTCCCTTTATTGGCACCTAAAGGAGATACCTAGTGGAGGCTACTATATTCATGGTTTATATTTCAGAGGTAGCATTCCCCTTCACTGATAACTCGTTTTCGCTGAATTTTGAGGTGGGGGGTCTTACTGTCCAGCAAATAGCGGGATAAAAAAATCATCCTTTTTTCTTAAAAGAGGATGATTTTTTATATTTATTAACACTCAAATATGCTACTACTTTTGAAGAGTAAATTGGGCAACTATTTGTTTTAGTTTTCCTGCTGCGTTATGCATATGTTCAATTGAAACCGAAATCTCTTGAACAGATTTTTCCTGCTGTTGAATAGACTCTTTTACCCTATCAGTTCGGTCAGATGATCTTTGGGAAATTTGAGCCATGTCTTCTGCAGAAGCCGAGATTTCCTCACTACTCGCTGCAATTTCATCTGTAGACATAGATACCGTTTGAATTTGCTCAGATACTTGCTGTACTTTTTCTGTAATTGTTCCAAATACTTTTTCTGTATGCATTACTACTTGTGTACCTGCCTGTACCTCATTATCTACTTTCCCCATCATATGTACTGTATGGTTCGTTGTTCCCATAACTTGAGTAATAAGATTCTCAATTTGTTTTGCAGAATCACTAGATTGTTCTGCTAATTTCCGCACTTCATCTGCCACAATTGCAAATCCTCTACCACTTTCACCAGCACGTGCAGCCTCAATTGCGGCGTTTAATGCTAATAAGTTAATCTGGGAGGTAATACCTTGCATTACATCAATGATTTTAACAATTTCTTCTGATTGTTCTTTCATAGTCTCTACTTGTTTCACACCGCTATGTACCGAATTTTGGATTGTATCCATCTGTTGAATCATTTGTTTCATTAATTTGTTACCACTCTCTGCATCTAATGCTGATTGAGCAGATAATTCATTTACAGAGGATGATGTATTGACTATACTCTGCATTCCTTGTGTCAACTCTTCCATCGCACCCGCAGTTTGTTCCATTGCTTGCATTTGACTCTCTGCGCCATTTGCGACTTCTTCAATATCCATAGTGATTTTTTTGGCTGCACTACTAGATACTTCTGACGCAGATGCTACTCCGTCTGCATATTGGAATAAAAGCTGAATATTATTCTCTACTTCTTGCATATTTGTTCTTAGCCCTGCAATCATCTCATTAAAATTACTTACTAATACACCTAATTCATCCTTAGCAGTATAATCACCATGTACAGTTAAATCTCCTTCTTTCGCTCTTTCCATCATACGACTAACCGTTTGTAAAGGAGCAACTATAAGCTTGCTAATAATATAACTTACTATACATATAACGATTGTAGTAACTACTACAAGAATGATAAAGGTAATAACGGAACGATCAATCATTTTTTGCGAATCTTTAAATACTTGGTCAGCTAAATTTGAAACATACGATTCTAGATCCACTGCATAACCAGCTAACTCTATTCCCTTCGGTTTTAATTCCTTCTGAAATTCATTTACCATTTGCGGCTCGTTTGTTGCCTTTGCCTTTTCAAATAATTTCTTATATGTATCTTTATAACTTGGTAAAGATTTCTTCATCTTCTGAAACAGTTCATCCTCTTGCTTACTTAAATTAAAACCATCATCATATTCTTTTAATAAAGAATCATATTTTTTAAGATCCTTTTCAATATTATCAATTATTCCCTCTTTATTTGCCACTTCATTTTGTGATACCGTAATTAATTCTAATAAATTATATTCTAGTGAATTTTGTGTGCGAAGCATTCCTTCTAATAAAATTGCAGAATATTGATAATCATCTACTACAACCTCTGTATCATGCTTAATCTTATTAATAGAATGAATTGCTACACTGCTTATAATTACCATACCTAAAACTGCTAATGAAATAAGCGCTAATAATTTATATTTCACTTTTAAATTTTGTAAAAAATACATTTTTCCACCTTTATTCCTTTATATATAGATTTTTAGAATTTTATAGCTTATTATTTACAAAATCACAATAAAAAGCAATGATAAATATTCCCAATATGAAACTTATATCTCTATAAAAAAAGAAGTAGCTATCATGCTACTCCTTTTTGCTTTGTTTCTCATATTGTTCAAACGTATGAATTCTTTCAAAAATTGGTGGGTGCGTGTATAAGAAAAATTTCACTAACGCAGGCGGATTTACTTGGCTTAAACTTGTTTTTGATAAATATTGAAAAGTTTTCACACCAGATTTCCCATCCTTCGTCATATTTAAAGCATATTGATCTGCCGCTCTTTCTTCTATACGTGAAACATAGTTTGTTGCTGGTTGTGCTGCAAAAGAGAGTATAGAAGAAATTAAGAAAAATAAAGGTAAAATGGAGAAACATGCCACTTTTGAAATTTGCAATGTATCTCCCCATTTGCGAATACACATATTTATAATACGACTAATTAAAAACATACCTATAAACGATAGCAATACATAACTTGCAACGCCAAAATATATATGTTTCATAACATAATGCCCCATTTCATGGGCCATTATAAATAAAATCTCTTTATCTTTTAACTGCTTAAGTGTTGTATCCCACATTACAATACGGGCGTTAGGGCCAATTCCTGTTACGTAAGCATTTAATGCATTCGTTTTTTCTGACATATTTACTTCATATACGTGTTTAGCAGGAATGTCCGCTTTGTCTGCTATCGCTAAAATTTTCGTTTCTAATTCTTTATTTTTCAGCGTCGAGAAGTCGTTATACAGTGGATCAATAACGACAGGCTGTATGAATGTTAAAAAGATTGTAAATGGAACAGAGAGCGCCCATCCTGCTAGCCACCATCTCTTCGGAAATTTACGGATAAGCCATAATAGAACGGTAACTACGATTAACATAGTCGCATAACTTTCCCAAAAACCGATAACATGATCTTTTATCCAGCTTTGTGTACTTTGCGTTGAAATGCCGTAATCAACGGACACTTTCCGGCCAATCCATTGCATCGGTAAGGCAAGCACTGTTGTCAATAATGATAAATAAAAGAAATAAATCGCAACTTGCAAAACACTTATTTTAGTCGTTTCCTTCGACCATTTCTCAAACTTTCTTGAAATACCTAGCACAAGTACAAATAATAAAATAATCCATTCAAGAGGCGTCGCTAAAAAGTATAGTAAATTTTTCACGCGCGAATAATCTTGGCTTAGCGTAAGCTCTCTAGCACTCATAAACGTTTCTGGATCTGCACTCGTTCCCTTATACATGTCCGGAATAAGTTCATGATTCCATCCAAATAAATACCAATATATAAGTAACGCAAATCCAACGTACAAAAAAAGCGACCAACCGATAACCTTCCTCACGCTATTCCCTCCTCTATGCTGCCTGTCTATTATTATTGTAAGTTCGTACACGCTAAATTAGAACAAGCTTATTATGTGAATTGCTCTGGATCTTTTTATTTACATAAAAAAACTCTTCTACATAAGAAGAGTTTTACCTATCTTTAAACACTTTCTTCGGTTCATAATCCGGAATAAGAATCGCACTTACAAACCAGCACGTACCCTACTTGCTTTTTAGATAACATAAAAAGCCTCTTTAAGGAAGTACATCTATTAATAAACTAAAATCTTGTAAAGAGAAAGAACTATATTTCATAATACCCTGTACAGCTAAAAGTAAAACAAGACCGATCACACACATATAGTTAACGCTTTCTTCATTCTTTTTTTCAGTAACGACTCCACCACTTATACATAAAATCCCCAACAAATGGAGCGCTAAATACATGAAAAAGTAAGCTTCCTCCCAGCGCAAAATAACATTCACTGTCGTTATTAACACTAGACTAAGTAAAATCAAATAAAAAAACTTATTTGATGATATCGTTTCATTCATATAATTTTATACATCCCTTTCAAATTTCGAATTAATGATGTTTCAAAGCTATAAAGTAAATGATTGTTTTCATACCATAAAACAAAAGGAAAGCCACCATTACTTTCTCGAATACTTTATGAATCCACATATACTTCTCTTCATTCTTTTTGAAGATGCGCTTCATCATTTCTTCTACAATTAGACCAAATATTAGTAAAACCCCGAACACAATAAGAAGAGAAATAATATTTTCTTTTAAATGAGTACTAGAAAATACGTAATACTCTGGAAACACAATCGTATCTACTACAGGTTGAAGCCAATGACAAACGCTTTTATCACACATATCTGTAATAGACGTAGAATCTATAATGTCTTTTAATATTTTTTCAACCGTCTTCTTCATCTTATTTACTCCCGACTACATCTGAAAAGCTCTTTTCCTGCTCTGCATATATAACTGGCACTTCTTTACTCCAATATTTACGATTAACAAATAAAAAGATAAGTACTAAGTTTAATCCTGTTATAAAAATAAGAAGTCCAGGAAAGAATGTCGTATAATTTGAGAAATCGGCAAAACTCATAATTTTTTCTCTACTTATTAGAAAAGACGCACCTATTACAAATGCATTGTTTAACATATGTATTGCAATTGGCATGAGTAAACTTTTCGTACGAATATATACGATTGACAATACGATGCTGAATATGGCTGCACCGAGGAAATCAACATGTAACAACGCAAACAATATTGCTACAACGATGGTCGCTATGCTCGTTCCCCATTTTGTTGCAAAACGTTGAAGTAAAAATCCGCGAAAAACAAATTCCCCGATAATTGGTGCGATGAATACGACCCTAATGACTTGAGATACATATCCCCCAGTACTATCTACAATTGGTTCATGCAGGGCGTTCATAATAAAGTCCGGTGTAATCCATGCAAAACTATACATATACAAAATAAGATACCCGTAACTAAACATGCATAACATAACCGTAATGTATAAAACTTGTACCAAGTTAAATGTTTCATTTTTATTAACAAATAATGAAAATGAAATGTGGTGCTTTCTATACTCATAAGAAATCCATACCATCGGAAGGATATAGAATATAAGGATATTTATAAAAGAAGAATTTTGTATATGAAATATACTTGTTAGCAAATCGCCACTACTTCTCGCTATTAAAATTAATAGTGCAAATACAATTAAAAAATATCTAGCTCGCATCACTTGAAACGGGTTCACACTCATCTCCTCCCCTATGTTACTTTTATCATATCATTTGATTCTTAATTTTTTGCGAAAGAAAACCTTAAAATTTCCTTAAAAATTCCATAAGTTACAAAATGATGATATGATATTCGAGAAAATTAGGAGGGATGTTTATGTACCAAGCAAATATTTTACTCGTTGATGATGAAACAGCAATTTTACAATTACTAACTACCATTCTTGAAAAAGAAGGCTTTTCTCATATTACAACTGCAACATCAGCTGAAATGGCTTTATCTCTAACTAAGCAAAACAATTACGATTTAATTATTTTAGATGTAATGCTTCCTGGACAATCTGGTTTTGATATTTGTCCAATCATTCGCCAACAAACAGATTGTCCAATTTTCTTCCTATCAGCAAAAGCATCTGATTTAGATAAAATATCCGGATTTTCATACGGTGCAGATGATTATATTACGAAACCATTTAATCCATTAGAAGTAGTAGCACGCATGAAAGCACAGCTTCGGAGACATATGAAACAAACCGTACCACACGAACAAAAATCACACTCGATTTCATTTGGAAGATTTGAAATTGATCAGCACTCTGCAGAACTAACAGTAGATGGGCACATTGTCGAATGCTCCGCTCAACTCTTTCAACTACTACTCTTCTTTTGCGAGAATCCGAACTACGTATTTTCGAAAGAGGAAATATACGAAAAAGTTTGGGGAGCACCTGCCTATAATGGCGATGACAACACTGTTATGGTCCACATTCGAAAACTACGTGAAAAAATTGAACATGATCCAAGTAAACCAGAATATATAAAAACCGTTCGCGGGCTTGGTTATAAGTTCGTTACAAAGTAGGGTGACGATATGAATTTTAATAAACGACTTATTATTCAATTTATCATGCAACACGTTTTTGTTTTAGTTACATTACTTATCGCTGTAGTTGCTGCTTTTACTTATTTAATTTTTCTTCTTACTAGTACTTTATACGAACCTAACATTCCAGATTCTGATAGTTTTACAATTTCAAGATACATCTCTTCAGAAGATGGGCATATTTCGTTACAATCTGAAGTGCAAGATTTAATAAAGGAGAAAAATGATTGGCTCCAAGTTGTAGATGAAAACGGAAAAATCCTCTACCACTTTAATACACCAAATGATGTTCCGAATGCTTATACGAAGACATCTTTAGTCGCATATATACAACATCATATCGAAAGTAATTATAAATTTACATATTGGGAAATTGAATTAGAAGAAAAGAAAGTACTTGTTATTTATGGTGGTATGTTAAAAAGCAATGCGTTACTGACAGCAATTCAAAAGGATCACTCCTCTTTAACGATGGATTCGTTCACATTAACAGATCAAGAAAAACAGTTACTGTCTAAAGAAAAAGCAGCACTTCAAATATTTAATCAAAATGGCGAAGAGGTTTTTGCCTATCCAGCTGGAAAGAAAAAAACATTTTCAGCAATACAAATCGCCCTTAATGAAAAAGAACCGTGGAATCATAAAGAAAATACGTCTAGCTTTTACGATGCAAATAGTGGCAACCTTCTCGTTGTAACTGCAAAAAATGAGCACTACTATCCAGGTGACGAAATTGAAGATGTATTTACTAAGAAGTTTCTCATCGGATGCGGATTAATCCTTCTTATCGTATTTGTTTATTTAGTCATTCTTTCTATTTGGTACGGTAATAAATTCGGGAAACCGTTATTACATGCGATGCGCTGGCTTAAAAATATCGCTGGTGGAAAGTATGAAGAACCTATTAGTAAAAAAGGAAAACCCGTCAGGTTCCGGCGATCTGGTAAAGAAAAATGGTCATTCCGTTTGTTTAGAGATGTAACAAGTTCACTAGAACACCTTTCTATTACACTCAAAAAAAATGATGCGATGAGGCAAGTCCTCCAGCAAACACGAGAAGAATGGATTACCGGTCTAACACACGACTTAAAAACACCACTTAGCTCTATATATGGCTACGCATTATTACTCGAATCGAATCAATATAACTGGACTGATCGTGATATTCAGCAATTTGGTAGTGTTATGAAAGAGAAATCTCAATATATGACGACATTAATTGATGATTTAAGCTTAACGTATCAATTAAAAAATAACAGCCTTCCTGCCCAACACGTAAACGTTGAAATCAATCAGTTCGTTCAAAAAGTGTTATTGCAATTTATTAACAATCCAACACTCCAAAATCAAAATATTGAATTCGTACCGAGCTCAAATAAAATTCAATATTTCATTGAAGAAAAATGGTTCCAGCGTATTATCGAAAACTTACTCGTAAATGCTGTAAAACATAATAACGAAACAACTACTGTCATCGTAAAATTATCACAAAACGCTAATTCCTTTACACTCTCCATTTCAGATGACGGAAAAGGAATGGATGAAAAAACGAAAGAACTTCTATTTGAACGATATTACCGCGGAACAAACACAGAAGAAAGCAACATCGGAACTGGACTTGGCCTAGCCATTACAAAACAGCTCGTTCATGCTCATAACGGAACAATTTCCGTTGATAGTGCACTCGGAAAAGGAACGACGATTATTCTTGTATTTCCGTTTCGTTCGTAGGAAAGACGCTATGTGGCGTCTTTTTTCTTTTCTAGGATGATTTTACTGTAATTGAAATTATGTGGATCGTTTTTTTTGAGGTGTTTTAGAGGTATATGAAATTATATCGGCGATTTTTTGAATATATCAGCGCAACTCGAATTATATCAGCGATTTTCTAGATATATCGACTTACCGACAAAAACCGACAATACTAACCTGCTTCCCTACTATACAAAGTAAAAATAAAACTATTAACAAATACATTTCTAAACTGTTATACTATAAATAGAAGTATAAACTAACTAAGTTTTGCATAAAATGAAGTAGACGAGGTGCTTCCAACACCCCGTCACTGCAACTAATTACCGCAAGGTGGAAGGTTGCAACTAAAGCTTATTTGCGCTTAGAAGACTTCCCACGCTTCGCAGGCAGACGGGTGGTCTTCTTTTTGCGCTTTTTTGCCGTTAATTTCTTAAATGCAAAAACTATACCTTCTCTAGCTATAGTTTTTGTAATTTCCAACAAAATTTGCAAAAGAAATTCCATACGATTACACCTCCTTTCTTCACAAAATGAAGAAAGGGCATAACCTTCCACCCGCAATATTTAATTGCTACTTTATTTTACCATTTTCATATGTATTACAGATAAAACAATACAAATTTAACAATCCACTTATAAAAAAGCGAACCATCTCCCAATGATTCGCTCTTACCCTATTATTTTTTCTTCACCGGTATCCAAAGCTCTACTTGTGCAAACTCACTCTTATCTTCGTGACAACGCTCATCGTACAGTTCAAACTCTGTAACTCCGCAATGTTCATACCCTGAATGCGGGAACCATTCTGAGAATACTGCATTCCAAGTTTGGTGGATAGACGATACCATTTCTTCATGAGGAACTTTCGGCGTTGTAAATACTGCATATGTTGCTGCCGGGAAAGTACGCTTTGCAATTTCATTTGGTACATTTTCAAAGTCTGTAACTTCCATTCCGATAATATAAGTGAAGTCTCCTGTTTCTAAATTAAAATCAGTACATAATCCAAGCTCTACCCATTGGCTCGTATCTTTACGATTCGGAATCGTCGTTCCAAGATCTTTTTGTAAATATTCTTGCCAAAATGCTGGAATGTCTTGATGGTTTTTCCCTTCTTTACTTGTCGTCTTCAGTTCATAACCCGCCACTAAAAATTCTGGTTTATTTACAATACGATATTCCATTTGTATGCCTCCTAAATACGGATTTAATTTTCTTTGCTTTACATTCACTCTGTAATACATCGGTGTTTCGATTTCTTGTTTTCGATATTCACTCGGTGTCATTTGAAATAATTTTTTAAAGGCTCTCGTGAACGTTTCGTGAGATTGAAAGCCATGTTCAAACGCGATATCAATAACTTTTTCATCCGTATGAGAAAGTTGATAAGCTGCCCGGGCTAACCTCCTCTTTCGAACATACTCCATTACCGTATCACCTACTAACGCCTGAAATACACGATGAAAATGAGACTCAGAAAAACCTGCAACCCGCGCTAAATTACGCAGCGTTTGTTTTTCCATTACATCTTCCTCAATATAATCAATTGACCTTTGAATTTGTGTTTCATAGCTTTCCATCTCTGTTCACCCGCCTTATATGTATTATGATAAAAGAGAACGCAATCCAATTCTTGACGTTTTTTACTATAATTCCATAAAAAATTGTAACTTTTTTATATGTATTTCGTTGTTATATATGAAGGGAGGGAAATGTAGTGAAACGCAAACAATCATTAGAAGAAATTTACTCAGAGCATATGCAAGATTTATTTCACTATCTTCTCTCCCTAACCGGAGATTCCCACTATGCGGAAGATCTCATGCAAGAAACATTTTACCGAATGCTCGTCCATATTGACTATTATAAAGGAGAAAAAATTAGGCCGTGGTTATTTACGATTGCCTACAATGCCTTTATCGATTGGTATCGTAAAGAAAAGAAATATAAAACAACAGAAGTTGCAGAATTCCATTTACCAAACGTGCCAAGTACAGAACATGAATATTTCGTAAAACATGAGATTGCTAGTTGGTTAGACAGTTTATCTTCTCTTCCGCTCGAAAGACGAAATGCCCTGCTACTACGAGATTACTATGGATTCTCCTATAAGGAAATAGCAGAAATGACTGGTCTCTCATTAGCGAAAGTGAAAATTGAATTACACCGCGGACGGAAAGAAGCGAGAAACATAGAGGAGTGATACAGATGGGTTGTGCAGCATTTAATAAACTATGGGAGAAGTACGAAAAAGGAACACTCACACGTGATGAACAAGAAGAATTAGAAAATCATATAGAGACTTGTGAGGAATGTGAAGTGTATTTGGATGAATTGCTTACGAAGAGTGCACCGATCAAGAAAAGACTACCACCACAAAATCTTAATGTCCCATTTTGGAAAATAAAATGGAAACAGCGTTGGCAAACTGTTAGTTTTGTTCTTGCTGTTTGTATAGCAATCTATTTTATCGGTCATTTTTCATCTTCTTTTTACTTCTATAATATGAAAAAGTTAGTCGAAGTAATTGAGATTCCATCACTCGCACTAGAAGCAACAATGCCAAATAGTCGTTCCGCTGGAGGCAGCACAAAGATTAAACCCTTTTTCCGTACAGAAAATGAAATGGATTTATATAAAACGGTCGGCAAAAAAGAAATTCCAATCGGTACAGTAACAACGCGTAGTTTCTTGTCGTCTGTAACTGTCTCAAATCCATCTTGGGAAAATAAAACCTATTCAAAAAAACTTTCCTTTGTTCATCCGAAAATAAAGCAAGGAGACCATTTAAAGGAAGTATCAAAAAAGGTATGGGGTACTCTTGGGAAGGTAGACGATGGAACCGTTGCAGAAGTAGCGATATCTTTCGATAAATCTTACACTTTACAAGAATTAGAATCTCTTTTATATAGCGTATTTGAAGCGCAAGAAATGCCGCCAACTCCTGTATGGTACGCTTTAGACACAGGACAAGAAAGAATAAATGAAGAAGATTTTATCCTACATGGCGGAGAGGTTATCGGATTTCGAGAGCATATAAATTTCCCTGATAATGAAGCAAAACGACCAAAGACAAAAGAAGATGAAGTAATAGAAATGATGCGTATTCTTTCTGAACATAAAGAAACTGTAAGTAAAACTACTCGAACTCATGAAAAAGAGCTGAACTTAGATAATCGCTATCAGTATGTAAACGATAACGGTGTAAAAGTATACGGAATTGTTATTACTGGCCCGTCGAAAGAGTTATTAAAATTACAAAACTCCCCGCACGTACGTTATGCGACTCTTGGAGATATTGAGATTTGGAATTGGTTTGACCAGTAATGTGAAACAAGTAGAGCATCTAGAAGTGATGCTCTACTTGTTTTATTCCCTCTCCACAAACTTCCAAACTAAAAATGCTGCACATAGATAGGAAAGCCCAATAACTAAAAAACTATAGCTTGCCCCTCTGTACCAATTCGATGATTCATTTAAAATGATTCCCATAATCGCTATACCGACTAATGCACCAATTTGACGATTTACATTTAAAGTTGCTCCAGCCATATTGCCATTTTCACGACCGGCAGATTTCATTACAATTGTAGTCATGGCAGGTACTGCTATACCGATTCCAAGATTAACAACACTGTAAATGAGTGCAATTCCTATATAACTCACATTTTTCACTAGAAACATTAATAATACAGATCCTATACTAGCTATAAATAACGCTATGAATAATAGCAAGTTTGAGCCAAACTTAGTCACCATTTTTGCAAATAATAAATTTCCAATAACAAATACACTCATCATCGGCAATAGTTGTAATCCTGCTACAAATGGACTTGCTCCGTATGCTTTTTGTAAAAAGAGTCCAAACATAAATATTCCGCCAAATAAAGCAAAGTTTATTAGAAACCCAACTATATTCGCTGAGGTAAACGTCTCGTTTTGGAACAACACTCTTGGCACAACCGAGTTTTTTGACTTTCGTTCTGCATAAACAAAGAGAATAGCGGTTAATACCGTCCCTACTATTCCTCCTAAAATTTGAGACGAGGACCATCCATAACTTGGACCTTCAATTAGAGTAAACGCCAATAATGTTATTGCAATTATACCGATTAAATGATTCGCTACATTTATTTTCTCCTTTTCCGGTAAAACATTTGGAATAATTACAAAAGCCACTACAATACCAATCATCCCAATTGGAAGGTTTATAATAAAAATGCTTCGCCAACCAAATGTATTTACTAAAAGGCCACCAATAAAAGGACCCGTACCAGAAGCAATGGATACAATTGCCGACCATATACCAAACATTTTAGCTCTCTTCTTTTCATCCGGGAATGATACTACTAATAAACTAAGTGAACTTGGCATAAATAAAGCCGCTCCAACACCTTGAATTACCCGCCCCATAACAAGAATGTTCCCAGTTGTAGCAATCGCACATAAAAGAGATGCGAACACAAAAATAATTAAACCAATCATATATATTTTTTTTGCTCCAAATCGATTGGCTAATGACCCCCCAGCCAATAATAATGCCGCAAAAGATAAAATATATCCGTCGACAATCCATGTCGAACTATACAATGCCAGTCCTAATGTTTCTTGAATATTCACCACTGCAACATTTACTACTGTTACATCTAACGTTGCCATAATAAATCCTATTGCCAAAGCAATTAAAATGATAATACCCGATTTCTCTTTTGTTTGAACATCTGAATTTCTACTAGCCACCCCACCCACTTGCTAACTCCCCTTCCGAAAATTAGTAATTTACCTATATATTCCTTTAGAACTATAATAAAGAAAGTACTTTAATTATAAAAGTACTGATTTTTTATATAGTACCTATACTTTTATATAGTAAGGAGTGTTTATATGGAAAATAAAAACGATGAAATTTTATTGAAATGTCCCATTGAAAAAACAATGTCTGTAATAGGTGGAAAGTGGACTTTCTTAATTTTAAGAGATTTGTTCTATAGTCCTAAACGTTTTGCTGAGCTTGAAAGACGTCTAAGTGGCATTAGCCCACGCACACTCTCTCTTCGCTTAAAAGAACTTGAACAAGAAAATATTATAAAGAGAAAAATCTATTCAACTATGCCACCTCACGTGGAATATTCACTAACAAAAAAAGGCGAAACACTCCGTCCTATTTTTGACGCGATGAAGGACTGGGGAAATGAATGGAAAATATTGGATGAATAAAAAGAAGGTATCATCTTATGTGATGATACCTTCTTTTTGCTAATCCGCAATCACTTTCACATACATCCCTCTCACCGCTTTTTCATAAGCGACCCCACTCATCTTCCTTATGTTTTCTGACACAACAGACGATAGAACAACTTCACCTTCTCGAAGTAACGGCGGATCAATGAGACGAACTTTATTTTTCTTATGTAGATCATAATCGTTTCTATCTTCTTTTACTTTTACATTTGGATGAACTTTGCTTAATAAATCTTCTACTTCGGGGTCATTACATTGCTGCAATTTCGAAATAAGCTCATCATCTTCAAGGAGAAAATCATCTGCATGAATGACCTTTTTATGAAGAGCTAACTTTAACGTTTTCGCTAACATCTCATTTCCGTAAATATTAATTGGCTTCATAAAAAAATCGATTACATCTTTGTAATACGTTTCTGTAAACCACTCTGCCATTTCAATACTTTGAAGAACCATTTTCCCCTCTACTGCGATGACATCCTCTAAAAAACTGTGAACTTCTTCTAAAGAAATATACCCATATGTATACATATCTCGTAATGTATAATCCACTCGGTCTGCGCATAATTCTGGTGCTGACCTTTCTAGTAATGTCCACTTCGAATCATCTAATAAAATATCTTCATAGTTATAACCATGCTTCGCAAGGATCGCTGGAATTTCTGATTTTTTCACAACAGAACTAAATATCTCTTCATGGTAACTTTCATCTTCATTATCAAAAACGTAATCAATCACGTGGGAAAAAGCAGTATGCGATACGTCATGCAGTAAACCAGCAATCTGTTCTTCTACTGAACCACCTAGTTTTTTCACTAATAACATAACACCCACTGAATGCTCAAAACGAGTTACATTCCATTTCTCGTTCATTAAGTAACTTGCGCCTGCTTGATGAATTCCCTTTAGTCTTTGCATAGGCTTACTTAAAAATAATTCTTCTAGCACTGCATCCACTTCAAATTTTCCGTATAGTACATCTGATATGATCACTTACAATCCCCCTTTTCAAGCAAAGTCTTTTTATATTATCTCTTTTTTGAAGAAGCGTAAATATACTATTCTGCAATTTGAATATAAACGTTTTGTTTTTATAAAAAAAGCAGGTTCTCCTATTCTTATCAAGTTCAATCATAAAAAAGAAAATATTTTCACACCCCCTCTTTTTTGTTTTAATAGATTTATACATACATATTTATTAAAGAAAAAAGCAACGAATAGAGTCAATTAGAAACTGACTTACAATTATAATATGAAAGGTCGGATAACTATGGACAGTTATTTTCCAAAAGCGGGGAAGTTAATTGGCGGTATCATTATGCTTATTATCTTGCTTTCATCTCTTTGGCTTATATGGATTGGAGAAACGAACATTCGTTACAGTGGAGATCATAAGGGCACAATCCCTTTTTGGTACAAGTGGATCCCTGTTATTGTCGGTATACTCCTTGTCCGTTTCCTACCATTTCATCATAAAAACTATAATCCCCTTCAACAATTTGAACCAAGGTGCATCATAATTCAAACTGCTATCTTATTCTTAAGTGGCTCCCTCTTCACGATTTGTCTTCTCACCACGAACTTTGAAGGAATGGCATTACAATTGTGGTTTATGATATTTAAAATTATTTTATTATTATTCACTCCATTAATGCTGCTTTTGTTTTATAAAAAAGAACGACCAAAGCAAGTAAAATCAACAGGGGATATTAGATGGTATCAGTTTACACCACTTATTGTCATTATAATCTGGGGTTACTTCAACTTCTTTTCTATATTCTCTACACCATTTGTTTCAATGAAAATGGAACCCACGATTTTAATCTCCATTTTACTTGTAGGGTTTCTTATAAATAGTCTACTTGAAGAGATTTTTTATAGAGTTTGGTTGCAAACACGTTTGGAATTATTACTAGGTACTTGGCCGGCTATTCTTCTTACATCATTGTTATGGGCAAGCTGGCATATCGCATTACATGGCTCTGGTCATTGGGATATTGATACAGCTACGGTCATTGTGAACCTTGGTATCGTAGGTCTATTCCTTGGATATTTGTGGGCGCGTTATCGTAAGGTATGGGTAATTATTATTGTTCATGGATTAATTAATGCACATCCACAACAACTAATTGAGATTATATTTAAGTAAAGAGCGCGATTGAGAAATAAAAAATAAAAGGGATTATACATGATTAATATGTATAATCCCTTTTATTTAACCTTATTCAAACGTAACTTCTACCTGCACAATCTCCGACCTACTTCCAAGTCTAAGCGGTGGTCCCCAAAAGCCAAATCCAGAAGAAACAATCGCGTGGAATGCGCCTTTTTGTGCGTATCCCCAGTCTAGCTCGTACATTCTTCTCGTTACAATATGATTGGGCGCCATTTGTCCGCGGTGCGTATGACCGGATAATAATAAATCTACACCTGACGCTGCTGCTTGTTTCAACTCAAATGGCTGGTGATCCATTGCGATAACAGGCATCGATTTATCTACCGTACTCATTAATTGTTCAAAGCTTCGGCGATCTCGCTCTGTTTTATCTCTTCTTCCAACGAGATAAAAGTCATCTTCAATTGTAATTACTTCATCTAAAAGAATACGAATATCAATCTTATCCATCTCTTGTAAAAACTCTGGAACTGCTCTGCCGTAATATTCATGGTTTCCTAATACGCCATATACGCCTAATGGTGCTTTCATTTGTTTCATGATTGGTCCCATATTCTTTTGAATGAACACACCTGGATGATCGTCGATAATATCACCTGGCAGTAAAATAATATCAGGTTCCATCTCATTTACATGACGAACAAGTCTTTTTAAATGCGAAACGCCAGACAGTTTACCGAAATGCATATCAGAAGCCATCGCAATGCGTAAACTTTTACGCCCCTCTACCTTTTTCGGTATGTGCACCTCGTACTTTCTTACTACCGGACTATACGCATTAAATACTCCATACGCAAAGATAAAGATAAATGCAACTATCACAGCCGCCCCTGTCCAAATAATTGCCGCTTCTTTCTCTACTGAAAACTGTAAAAGAAAGACCATAATATTAGCTAATGGCAACAACATAAGCGCATATTGTATGACCGCAAACCAAATTGAACCGATCGTTCGCAGAAATGGCAAAAACTTAAACACTTGCACGAGAATGTACGCATATGAAATAAATGCGACTATGAAAGCATAATATCCCCAAGATTCCCAGCCAAATACCGCATGAAGCCAAACCCATCCGTTCCAGCCAATGTAAAACATAAGTAGTGTGTATATAATTAATATCGTAAATATATTGAGATAACGAAGATTCTTCACAACTAGCCTCCTTATTCATTTCTTCTATTATATCTTGTTATGCACTTATAACGTAAATATTAAGCGCTTCAATCTTCAGAATAAGAACATTGATAAACATATTGTCTTAAAATTTTTAAGAACGGCTGTAATGGACATTTTTGAGTCTTAAGCGTTGGATGAAATTCTATTATCTTTATCCTTCAAAACTCACCTATGCAATTATGCATAACCATCCATTCCGTTTTATTTTCATGTTACGATATAAATGTAATACGACATATATCGACAAAGATAAAAGGAAGTGATTGTATGAAACGTTCTAAAACATACTTAAAATGTTTAGCATTATCCGCTGTTTTTGCTAGTAGCGCTGTAACTCTTTCAACACCTGCTGCTTATGCTCAAACAACATCACAAGTTGTAACAGATATCGGACAAAACGCAAAAACACATACGAGCTATAATACATTTAATAATGATCAAGCTGATAATATGACAATGTCTTTAAAGGTAACTTTTATCGATGACCCAAGCGCTGATAAACAGATTGCCGTTATTAATACAACTGGTAGTTTTCTAAAAGCAAATCCTACTATAAGTGATGCACCTATTGATAACTACCCAATCCCTGGCGCTAGTGCAACATTACGTTATCCTTCACAATATGATGTTGCATTTAACCTTCAAGATAACAGCGCTCGTTTCTTTAACGTAGCACCTACAAATGCTGTAGAAGAAACGACTGTAACATCTAGTGTATCTTATCAACTTGGTGGCTCTGTTAAAGCTTCTGTAACGCCTAATGGACCTAGCGGTGAAGCTGGTGCAACTGGTCAAGTCACTTGGTCTGACTCTGTAAGCTATAAACAAACTAGTTATAAAACAAATTTAATTGACCAAACGAACAAAAACGTAAAATGGAACGTATTCTTTAACGGATATAACAATCAAAACTGGGGTATTTACACACGTGACTCCTATCATTCTTTATATGGAAACCAACTGTTCATGTACTCTCGCACATACCTATATGAATCTGATGCAAAAGGTAATTTAATACCGATGGATCAATTTCCAGCATTAACAAATAGCGGTTTCTCTCCTGGTATGATTGCTGTTGTTATCTCTGAAAAAAATACAGATCAATCTAACTTACAGGTCGCTTATACAAAACACGCCGACGACTACCAACTTCGTCCAGGCTACACATTCGGAACTGCAAACTGGGTTGGAAACAACGTAAAAGACGTTGATCAAAAAACATTTAATAAATTGTTCACACTAGATTGGAAGAATAAGAAATTGGTAGAGAAAAAATAAAGTGAAACTTTAATGAGTGAGGGGCTTCATCCTCCACTCATTATTTTATTAGTTAAATCAATCGGGTATTAACTGGTATTTTAAAATTTCACATGTTATATTGTGATGCACATTTTGGAATTAATGCAGCAAAATATATAAAGATTGTAAAAAAATGCACTCAATACTTTGGGTGCATTTTATATTTCATGTTTTATCTTTTTTTATTTTAATTCATAATATTCTTCAATATCATCATCAAACTCATCCCATGCCATAGACATAATTGGATATGCATCCCTTGACGGTACCTCTATATTTTTATATACAAGGCGAATACGTTCTTTTGGATAACTCTTTTTCTTTAATGGAAACACTTCTATGTACTGAAATCCTTTTTGAAAATATTGATTTAATCCTTCTTTCATTTCCATCGTGAGAATTTCATCTTTATCAGGAATATCTCGTCCAATCCAGTCACATAACATCAATATTGGATATGCATTTCCAGCATACTCATTCACACCCACGACTTTTAGTATAATGTACTGCCCGCTTAATAACCGATACGTAATGACATCTCCAATTTCAAGCTCAGTTTTTAGAACCACTCTTCTTTTTACCTTTTTCGGTTCTGGCAAAGGTGAAACTAAATTTTTTTTTAATTTCTCCAAAACAAGCTCTCTTTTCT
Source organism: Bacillus cereus group sp. MYBKT14-1 (assembly GCF_051915185.1). Lineage (NCBI taxonomy): Bacteria > Bacillati > Bacillota > Bacilli > Caryophanales > Bacillaceae > Bacillus > Bacillus cereus group sp. MYBKT14-1. The sequence continues at coordinate 192,563 of NZ_JBQAEF010000009.1, forward strand.
TCTTTAATTCTGGTTCTCTCCACCATCGTTTTAAATCTGATTTACTTTCAATAATACAAATGGCTTTTTCCTTAACTTGAGGATTCAATCTTCCTAGTTCCCATTGAATTGCAGCCAACGCTAGCCAAAAAATATTTTCCTCATGTTTTCGTAAAGATGAAATATATGTATTCACCATCATCTCAGTAGCTTCTTCTGAGCTATAGCCTTCACTAATCAAATCTTGGAAATCAAACTTTATATCTTCAGATAGATTATCTTCAAAAATACCTACTCCTGATACATACATTCGGCACCTCTACTCAGTAGATTTATAGTAAATTAAATTCACCTTCACTAGGATAAACCTGCACATAATCTTCCTCATCGTTCACATAAGCAATCTTCACACCATCTAACAACTGCTGATTTTCTAGTTCATCTAGAATTGTCTTCAACGCTTTATCAACGTCAATTACAAAGTTAAATATGTTAATTGTCCCACTACCAATATCTCCACCATCACAATGGCCATTTCCAGACCACCCCAATGCTTCATCCATAATCTCTTGAACTTGTTGTCGTTTTTCCAACGCTGCTTCCAACTGATTGTCTTTATAATGATATTGTAAAACAAATTCTATCAATTCTTCCTCATCGAGTTCCTTATAACCATCCGCCAAATGTTCATCTGCTAACTCTTTCATTTCTTTTTCAACACGTTGAAATGGGTACAGTTCTATTTCATACACTTCACCTGTATCACCAACACAGCCGCAATGTACAATTAAAGTTTTCTTATCTTCTTCCCATACTTCCCAGTACAAGATTTTACCCTTTTCTTGTTTAATCAATTTAATCAACTATACACCATCTCCCTATTTTTATAATTAAATTTAACTGAAAAGAATTCCTTAATCAAAACGATAAATTTCGTTACTTTTATCTATCTGTCATTGTAACTAAATCTTTATGAAAATTATAGAACATTTGTCCTTGGGTTTTCATAGTTCTATGTGTATTTTTAAGGATTAATATATGCAAAGGGAAAAGAGCCTATATGAGCTCTTTTCCCTTTGTTAATTATTACTCTACTTATTCTCTTTCACATACTAATTCTTTACCCGTTTATATCGATTTCTGCCACTAAATATTCTATTATTCTTTCATATATCTAAATCATCTAGTCTAATTTTCAATTCTCTCAAGCTTCCAAATCAAATCTGATATATGTTCTTTTTCCAAAAATGTGAGTATCCATCCCGTTTGATTTCTCTCATCCATAATTGTAACTTTATGATCCAATGTCCAAAGTATTTTCCCTACATGCCTAAGTATTTCTGCTTCATATGTTTCTTTTTCTCTAACCAGAAGTTCTTTTTTTATTAACTTTTTACTTCTATACGTTTTTATTTCTAAATAAATATCAGCATATGATACCTCATGCTCACAAATTATACTGCACATATATTTTTTATTTGTGCTACTCTTTTTTTTATAACTAAAATGATTAGTATAATTTAAATCTACTATTTTATTGTACACGCCTTCCAACGATTCTAAATCCCAATTATATTGTTCTGCAATTTTTTTCATTTCAGCATGTATCAGGTTAAGTACTAATTCTTTTTTTTCTCTATCTGAAATAAGTGAAAAATACTTTTCGCTATCAAATCCCAAAAATATATTAATATACTCTGGAAATACATGACATGCTCTCTCTGATTCATTTAATAAATCCATATTTTCTACACAATGTATTAGGATACCCTTTTCATATTTTGTTACTAATCTTGGAAGTAACCTACTGTATAAAGACGTAATACATCTAGTTTGTTTGAAGAAGATTTCATCCTCACATAATCTACTAATATTATGATGCATTCTCTTTTCCATTGGATTATTAATGTATTCTTTTAATAACGATAATTGAATATCTTTTATTATTGCCATATCATCACACCTTATCTAATCTTATTTCTATTTTAAGGTCTACTATGAAAAGGTTTAGTCAACTTCTTCCCTTGTTTCATATTAATATAATTCACATGTCTCTTTTCCCACGTTTCAGCATTATACCTTCCTCTTAAATTCTTTCTAACTATACGTGAGGCAAATTGATTACCATGATTTTTATTAAAGTTTCTTACCTGAGTTTCTGCTCTCGATGATTTTCCATTTTTTTTAATTCTATTCCCACTAATCCCAACTTTAACGACTTGTTGGGTATGTTTATTGTATATTTCATATCCATGATATAATTGAGGGTTTCTTTTACTATTTGAATGCCTATTTTTCTGCTTATTTATTTTCTTAATTTGCTTATTATAATTATTAACTTTTTTAATTGCTTTGTATCCTTTATAAGCTCTATAGCCACCTATCGCTACAGGAATAAGCCAAGGTGCATGCCCATCAGGATCCGTCATCATCGCTGGATTATTATCTGCATACGTATATCCGTTTTGCGTAACAGGATCATCACTATCACCCGGATCTGGATCCACCGATAAGAACACACCATGATCTGGATTATAATAACGCGCAATTAGATAATACATGCCAATCTCTTTATCATACATGTATCCCGCATATCCAAATGGATTATCTGCTGCGATACCTTTTGCGTCGCTCTTTAATACGTTACCCCATGAATCATATTCATACGTTGCTACAACTTCTCTATTTTGATCTGTCATCGCAATGACATCACCACGAGGGTTGTAGTGGTAGTATAACGTTTGTCCTTTTGATTTCATCGCTAGACGCGCGCCACTTGTTGAGTATACATATTGACGAAGAACATTTCTACTACCATCCGTCTCATATAACGGATTAATGCTGTCTCCATCATAAAAATAACGTGTTACTTGACCATTTACACTCTTTTCAATACGACGATTATCCTCATCATACTTATAAGTTGCGAATGCATTACTCTCACCTTGTTTTGTGATAGCTACAAGTTGGTCATCTTCATTCCATGTATATTTGTACTTTCCATCAGATGTACGATTTCCATTCGCATCATACGTTAACGATTCGTTTCCGAATTTCACAAGCTGATTTCCGTCATTAAATGTTGCCGCTATAGATTTTGTTTCTTTTCCATTCTCTACAACTTTCACACTCGTACGGTTTCCAAATCCATCATATGTGTATGATTTACTTGTTCCGTTTGGTAATACTTCATTTAATAATTGGTTAATCGGGTCATATACAAAGTTTGTTTCTGTTACTTTTCCGCCCGTACCTTCATGTTTAATCTTCGTACGGTTACCTGCTTGGTCATATTCATATCGTTCAGATAGAAGATTACCACTCGATGTACCTACTACTAAATCTTTAATTTTGTTCGCATGGTCATAGTTAAAGGTAGAACCTGAACCATTTCCGGCTGTATACGTACGAACATTTCCTTGATCATCATAATCAAAGCGATACGTTTGCGAACCATCTGTCACACGAATGTTTTGATCTAACGTGTTGTAGTCATACGATACTTTATTTGTGTATCCGCCTTGCGTTACTGTTTGTTCTTTTAGTTTTTCTGTCTTACTGTTTGCTTTGTCGTGGTATGCCCAGTCAATTTTTCCGCCTCGGCTATCTGTTGCACTTGTAACGCGGTCTGCCTTGTCGTATGTTTTTGTACGTTCTACGCCGTTGACATGGTCTTTTACTTTCGTAACTTGTCCATTTTGATCACGTTCGAATGTAAATGAATCTTTTCCATTACGCTTTTCACCAACGACGCGATCTGCTGTATCATATACAGACTCTAAAATAGAACCGTTTGGCATTTTCGTTTTAATCTTGTTTGCATTTTCATCGTACGTGTTTTCAATACGACGGTTTAACGCGTCGATATACACTGTATTTTTATTATCTACATCATATTCATATTTGTGTGTTTGTGTTTTCCCACCAAACATGACAGATTTCTCTGTTGTGTTTCCATTATGATCATAACGATAATTTACAGAAGTACCATTTTTTAATGTAACCTTTGTTAATAGATTATCTTTGTTATAATCATATAGTTTTGTATTTCCTTTTTCATCTGTCTCGCTCTTTTTATTTCCTGATGCATCGTATGCGAATGTATTTTTCTGTCCTTCTTCATCATACGTCGCAACAACATTTCCATCGTTGTCGTACTCGTTTTTAATAAGAGCGTTTCCTTCTAATAGGCGTATATCATCAAACCAAACTTTTCCTTTATTCTCTCTTCTAAAGAGCATATAAACTTCCATACGTTTAATTGGTTTAGTGGCAGGGATTACAACCGCACTACGATTCCAATCATTTGTCCCACTTGGGAATTTCGCTTGGAAATTTTCCCCACTACCATCTTGATAATGTACATCTGCCCAAATAGAGTAATCTCGAGAGAGTTTATCTGGTGCAGTATTTTCTACATTTACTGATTTAGACATTCCTGTTAGCGTAATTGGTTCTGCTTTTTTCTGATTTATAGTGATATGCTTGCCATATCCTACATCTGAACCACCATATTGGCTACGCTCTAATACAATAGATGAATGTCCCGTAAAGCTCTCTTGCTGAGAAACATCTTTCGGATCACAGCTTGTTCCATCTCCTCTAATCCAACCTGGCATACAGCCATTTCCCGCCATATTTTCTAAACTACTATTTTCAATTGGGTTAAAGCTAGAAGAAACTTCACCTTTTTCTAGTTGAATCTTATCAAACCATGCGGAACCACTTGAATCTGCTCGATTATAATCAACTTGTAGATATATTCTAACTTTTTTTGTTTGATCTGTTGTCTTAAAGGTTACTTGGCGATTCGTCCAATCTTTCTCGCCCTCTATCCTATTATGACGTGTATCAAACCAGTTATTCCCACTTCCAAGAGGGGTTCCATCTTCTTTTAATAACTGAACATTAAAAAATGCACCAGCGTGAGTTAATGATGTTTTCATCATCCCACTTAATGTGTATGTTGTATTTGGTTCTACTACCACATCTTGAATCGCACTATGGTATCCCCAACCAGCGTTTTGCGCCTTTACTATCATTTGTAAAGATGAAGATCCACCCAATCCACCCGGCGCGAATGTTGCATCTTTTTTCAATGATCCATGACTATTAGTCTTCTCTTCATTCCATCTCTCAGTGTTATTCATTTCAAAGCTTGGATTTTGAATCAGGTTTTCTCCTGTTCCCAACTCTCTAGTTGTCGCAATTGGATTTCCAAACTGATCATACTGCATGAAAGATGATGTATTTGCTGCTTGGTCTGTTTCAGATACTTCTGTATTTGCAGCCTTATAAGCAACTGTTGTTTCACGATTTTCGTTATCTGTCGCTTTTATAAGCCCGTTGTCTTTATTGTACTCAAACTTTTCTGTTCCCATTTCATCAGTAACAGAAGTTACATTCCCATTACCATCATAGGTCGCTGTTTCTGTTTGATTTTTAGGAGTTGTTGTTTTTACTAGGTTATTTGCATTATATTCATACGTTGTCGTTAAATTTAGACGTCCAGAATCTTCAACTGTTTTGACTGGGTTTCCAGCATCGTTATACGTATAAACAGTTTTACGTCCTTTAGGATTCGTTAACGTAACTTCTTTCGCATCTGTATTATATGCTAATGTCGTAGCTTTTCCTAATGGGTCCGTTACTTTTACTAATCTATTATTCTCGTATGCATACGATGTTTTATATGGTTTGGCATCGGTATGTTGCGGATCATAAATAGATGTTAGTAATCCATTATCATATCCGTATTTATATACTTTTCCTTCTGGTGTTGTAGAAGAAACGAGTAAATCTCCATCATATTTAAATGTAATCGTTTTGCTATCTGGGCCGATTACTCTTGCTGCTTTTTTATTATTTCCATCATATTGTACGACTAACTCTTTGCCAGAAGCATTTTTCACTTTTGATAAACGTGATTCCCCATCATACTCATATGTCGTCGTATTTCCGTATTTATCTTTTGTATACTGGATACGACCTTGTGAATCTCCAGATTTATAGAAAGTAACCGTTTGGTCTTTATCTTTTATTTCATATCCGCCTGATACTTGTTTAATTTCTAAATATATACCAGTAGGGGCTTGATACGTATTATCTCCCGTTCTAGTAAAAGTAATATTTGCGCCATCGGCAGAAATTAATAGTAAGTTTCCATTTCCTTCAGCCAAAATTCTTTCTTCTAATCCACTAGACCAACCTGTACCAAATAAACCTACTTTTTTACTTTGGCTATTATACGTTCTTTCTACTGATACATCCGGTCCGCGCCCTGATAACGTAATATCTTTCTCACTCATAATAAAGTTACCATTTGTAGCATTCACTGTGCCATTTAGTACCGGAACTGATGCCCAGTAATCAAACATCCCTATAAACCCAAAGTCTTGAGCAAATTTAGGTACAAATTCATGCGAAATTTCACTTTCAGCATGTCCGGCTTTACTATACGCTGTTACACGGAACCAATAATTTTTAAAGCCAGCATAAATTCCGCCAGAATTCTTATACACAGGTGATGGATCAACTGCTAATTCTGCACCTTTTTTATCATGATGAAGTAAATATTGGCCTTTTGCAATTTCATCTTTCGTTGGCCAAATTTTCTCATTTTGCGTTGTCCAATTTGTTTTATTTCCTACGTCGAACGCTTCGTAATCTTTTCCGTTATAAATCCAAACTTTATAGCCTGCAGCCGCTGGAACTGCATCCCACTTTAATGTGACATATCCTGTTTCCTTATCTGTCGCATTAATGTAGGCCGATCCGTCTGGCTTTTTCACTTGTTCTAATGGAATAAATGGAACTATTTCATCTGAAAGTGGACTATCCCCAAACGGATACTCTGCTACAATACGAATCCAGTAGCTACTTCTTCCGCTATAATCCCCGTACGGACCTCCTGACTCGTAAGCATTTTTATATATTTATCCTGGGTTAGTAGGCGCTTCTGCACCTTTTCCATCATCATGTATCCAGTAACGCCCTTGTGCAATTTCTTCTGGCGTCGGGAATATTTTTTTATCTTTCGTCGTCCAGCTTGTCACATTCCCAACAGGAATATATTCATAGTCATATCCATTAAAAATGGCAACTTTATAACCTGTTGCTCCTGGAACTGCGTCCCATTGTACATTGAAGTGACCAGAACCACTCCCACTTCCATTTGAGTAAGCTTGTACTCTTGGCTTATTCGGTTTTGCGTAGGAATATTTCACTTCCAAGAATGGTGCATTCGTTCCATTTTCAGCTGCAATGAATTTCTTCCAATGGTTTTGACCATTACCATTTGCATGTAGCTTAAAGCCATTGTTTGGTCTCGCGCCTTCTACCCATGCTTTCACTGTATTCGTTACATTGAACTGGGCCCATTTTCCGCGGCCCACATCAGCGTGTGCAATGTTGTTAGAACCTGGTTTGTTATTCCAGTTTACACTTCCAACATTCCATCCACTTGTTACTTCATCTAACCAAACACCATTTGGTTGATTCGCATAATAATGCCAAACTGCATAGGCATGGAATGTTGCACTTTCAATCTTTGCACCCTTTAAGTTTGAAACATCTGGTTTAATAAATGAAAAATTAGTTCCAGATGCTCCATCATAATATCCAACTTTTAACGTATAAGCATTTTGACCTGAATCCCAAAGTTTTCCCCCTGAATAATTGACAGTTGGATACGCACTTGAAGCGTAAGCATTTTCAAAATTATCCAATTCAATTGAAGGATCTACATATACCGGATATTTTCGCTCTGGTGCTTGTAACCACTGCGGGTCTGCAGTAACAGTTAATGTATATGTTTTTTCATCTTTCTTCTCAATATTGTAGCGAACTGCATCTGACGTTACAGCCTCGCCTGATTGCTGGTCCACATTGGAATCATTCATATATGGTTTCGGCAATGTGAATACTTTTTCTTTTTTCTCATCTTGGAAGTCGATTGAACCATCTTCCTGTAAGCTAGGTGTTAAATCTGTTTCTAATGCAAATGTAAAAATGTGGTGTCCTGTATACTCACGTAATACAAAATCTTCTTTTACATTTTCATTGAATGTCGTACTCTTTAAATCAATATTTGGGAAAATCTCTTTATACCATACTGTATTATTTTCATGTGTTGCAGTGACTGGTGATGGCTTCATTTCACCTTTTTCACCATTTGCACTTATTAATTTATACTGAATAGTATGATCCTTTACTTTAAATTGAACGTACTTTCCATCTTGTGTCGCTTTCTCGAACTCTGGTTCTAATGTTGTATTTTCAGTTACAATTTTTTCATTTGGTGCTTCTACTAATTTTGGTGAAACCTCTTCTAGCTTTCCATCTTTCTCCGCATGAATCGGTTCCGTATATACCCTCTTTGTAAAAGTACCATCATTGTTATCAAAAACCTTTTCGGTTTCCGTTCTTTCTTCTACAATCTCAGTCGGACTCGCCTGTGCTTTAGCCTTATCCTTCTTTAATTGATCTGGATGTGGAGCTGGTAATTCCTGCTCCTCTTTCTTTTCCACTTCTGGACTTTGTTCTGAATTTGGAGATGGTGTAAACGGTGGTGCCGTTTCTGCCAACCCATTCAGTGGTATAGAAGTAACAATTAATGCAACTACGATAAGTTGTATTAAATACTGATACCACTTCCTTTGTTTCTTACCTTCCATAAACTCACCTCACTGAAATATTTTTAACATATATAATGTTACATATCACAATTTATATAAACTAAAGAGTAAAGTAAATACAGTTTTAAAGTTTTGAAGATTTTGTGCACAAAATACGACAATTTAATAACAATTTTTAAAATATCATTTCAGATAATTAATTCTGTTATATAATTTAAGATTACAATAATTACATCTATTATTATTTACTAACGACAGAATATGAACATGATTCAACTAAACTTTTACATTCACTTTTGTTCTAGCATTCCAATGAAGCTAATACATTGAGTTTCATTGGAATAGCGTAAATGTGGGTCTTCTAATTGTAATAACTGTGTTTAAGAAAGTAAGAGAAATATCCTCATTACTACTCGTATCAAATAGTTGTTTGAACACGCTCCGCTATTATATATACAAACTTCCGACTACATTTCATATGAGAAAAAGTTATTACGATAAACAAAGAAAAGGTCTCCTAAAATATCTTTTAGGAGACCTTTTCTTCATTACACTTGCATCGCTTTCTCTCTCAATGCTCTTCTTAACAACTTACCAGTCGTATTCTTCGGTAATTCTATTAAAAACTCAATGCTTTTCGGCACTTTATATTTCGCTAAATGTAACGTACAGTAATGCATTAGTTCTTCTTCTGTTACGTTTGCTTGCTTCAAAACGACGTACGCTCGCACAGCTTCTCCTAAGTTTTCATCAGGAACACCGATTACGACAACTTCCGCTACTGATTCGTGCGTATATAATACTTCTTCTACTTCACGAGGGTATACGTTATAACCGCCAACTAAGACGATATCTTTTTTACGATCAACGATATAGAAGTAACCTTCTTCATCCATTTTCGCCAAGTCACCTGTATATAGCCAGCCGTCTTTCAATGTCGCAGCTGTATCTTCTGGTGCATTATAGTATCCTTTCATAACGTTAGGTCCGCGAACGATTAATTCACCGACTGCGCCGACAGGTACTTCTTCCCCAAGTTCATTTACAATTTTATTTTCTACATGCCAAATATTTGTGCCAATCGACCCTGGTTTACGAGGACGATCTAGCGGATTGAAACAAGTAACTGGTGATGCTTCTGATAAACCGTATCCTTCTGAAACAATAACATTAAAACGTTTTTCAAAGTTTTGTAGAAGAGCAACAGGCATCGATGCACCACCGGAAATACAAAGACGAAGCGTCTTCACATCTTCTGCGCTTGCTTCTTCAAATAAATATAAATAATTGTACATCGTCGGTACGCCAGCAAAGATCGTTGGTTCGTACGTACGACAAATACGGAATACTTCTTTCGGACTAAATTTCGGTAACATTAAAATCGTTGCCCCGTTCACAATCGGTGCATTTACCGCAACTGTTAAACAGAATACATGGAACATAGGCAGTGCCGCAACAACACGGTCATCAGCCGTATATTGTAAATACGAAGCCACATCGCTTGCATTACTATATAAATTTTTATGTGTAAGCATAGCGCCTTTCGGTTTTCCAGTTGTGCCCGAAGTGTATAGGATAACCGCTACATCTTCTTCATCTAGTTCAGGACCTTCGTAAGTTGTATCTCCAGTCCCCACAAAACTAGTAAACGTTTTCATTTTTTCGGTTTCTGTATGGTTAAAATCTGATGAGGTTTCGCATATGATGATGTTTTCTAATGAAGGAAGTCTTGTTGTAAGAGATTGTATAACAGGTAGAAGGACGTCGAGTACGATGATTGTTTTTACATCTCCATTTTGTAAAATATAATGCATTTCGTCTGCTGTATAAATTGGATTAACTGGAATAACAGTTGCTCCGGCTTTCATTGTTCCGTATAAACCGACCAAAAAATGTGGTGAGTTCCCAACAACTAATGCGACATTGTCCCCTTTTCCAATGCCCATTTCTGCTAAATTGCCAGAAAACCTTGTGACCATTTTGTTTAATTGGTCATATGAGACCGACTGATCCATAAATATATAAGCCGGTTTATCCCCCTTCTTTTTTGCCGTTTCAGCCAAAGATTGAACGAGATTCACAAAAACCCCACCTTTATAAAATTTAGAATATTTAAAAATTCTAAATTAATTATATTAAAAGAAAATTAAAGTGGCAAGTGATATTCTATTAACTGCATATAGACAGACTACCTACTCTTAGTTTACTTTGGAAGAATACGGGGATTTTATTTGTAAGTAATTTATGAAACTAGACCAGAAATCATTTTAGGATAATATGCATTCATCTTTTCTCTAAGTTTATTAAGTTCCTCTTTATTTAACGTCGTATGCTCGCCGTGCAAGTTAAGAGCGTCCGCTCCATCTTCATGAAAATACACCGTAACATATAACGTCGGTAACCCTTTGTTGTTTTCATCTATTGATAAGACGACATCTGGCGTTTTATTAACAGTGCTGAATGTTTCATTTCTTTTCCACTTCTTATTTTGAAACATGTCTTGTATATCATGTATCTTTCGTTTGTTATCTGTATGCGTAAAATATATAACATTATCCTCAGCCGGTTTTCCGATAGACAAAATTGTACGACTTGAGGGCAATCCACTGTTACACGCTGTCATTCCGATGACGAAGCTGAGCAATAATATAACGTACATTACTCTTTTCATTTCGATTCGCCTCCTTTTCATATATATATTCCTTTATAAGAGGCAGATGTCCTGTAAGTATACATTTTGTGGTAAATGGAATTATATCGACAAAACTACAAAAAGAAAGAGGCTGCCTTTATGGCAGCCTCCCTCATTTTTAGAAGAATAAATGTAAGAAATCTTCTGTTGTAATGTTACCGAAGTAGCGTGCGATATCTACGCCTTCTAAAGCTGCAGTGAATGCATCTTTATCGAACTGAACGCCTGTTAGACGCTCTTCGATATCATGAACATCTAGTGAACCGAAGAAGTCGCCGTAAATTTTACATTCTGTTACTGTTCCTTTTTTCACTTCAAGACGAACATCAACTTGTCCAACTGGGAAGCGGTGTGAATGTTGTAAGTTGAACTTCGGTGATTTTCCATAGTTCCAATCCCAATTTTGGTAACGTTCTTCAGAAAGTTTATGGATCTCTTTCCAATCATTTTCTGTTAATTCGTACGTTGGGATTTCTGTTTCTCCTTCGAAAATTGTTTCTAGAAGAAGTTGTCTAAACTCTTCTGTCGTCATTTCTTCGTTTAGGAACTCTGTAATGTTCGCAACGCGGCTACGGATTGATTTAATACCTTTTGATTGAATCTTATCCATTTTTACTTTTAACGCTGATACGACGTGATCGATTTCAGAGTCAAATAGTAACGTACCGTGGCTGAACATACGACCTTTCGTTGAGAACTGCGCGTTACCTGAAATTTTTCTACCTTCAGCTAAAATGTCGTTACGACCACTTAGTTCTGCCTTTACACCTAATTTACTAAGCGCTTTCGTTACAGGCTCTGTGAATTTTTTAAAGTTGCTGAAACTGTCTCCATCATCTTTCGTAATAAAACTGAAGTTTAAGTTTCCTAAATCATGATATACTGCGCCTCCGCCTGATAGACGACGAACGACATGAATACCTTTTTCTTTTACGTAATCTGCATTAATTTCTTCTACTGTGTTTTGATTTTTACCAATGATAATCGAAGGCTCATTAATGTAGAACAGTAAATATGTTTCGTTAATATCTAAATTTTTCACACAATATTCTTCGATCGCTAAGTTTATTCTAGGATCTGTAATTCCTTTATTATCAATAAATAACATCGTATCACCTCATGAGTTCCATACGTAACCACTATGCGCTAGCGTAATATGGCCACTGAAAATTTGTTTTGCTTCTGTTACTAAATCAGATGGGTTGCCTGTATGCGGTAAGTGCGTTAATAAAAGTTCTTTTACATTCGCATCTTTTGCAATACTTGCTACTTCTGTACTATTCATATGCCCTGCTTTTGCAGCCTCTTGATGTGCATACATATTACACTCACAAATGAAAAGATCAGCATCTTTCGTGAATGGAATAAACTCAGGAATATAACTGGAATCAGCGCTGTATACTACGATATCACTACCTGCTGTAATGCGCATCGCAAAGCATGTAACAGGATGAACAGTTTTTAAGAATGAAATCGAGAACGGTCCAATTTGAAGTGTTTCTTCTGGATTGTACGCGATTCCTTTCGTATGCGGTTCATGTGTTAAAGAATGGAAACCATTCTCATCAAACGTATGACCGTATATTGGTAGTTCTGGTAGTTGCCTTGTTGTCGCGCTCGTAATTAATCTCGCATATTGCAATACCCCAATATCTGCAACATGATCGTGATGATAGTGCGATAGTACAACTGCATCTATATCAGATGGTGTTATATATTTTTGAAGCTGTGCTAGTACACCACTACCACAGTCTACAAGTAAACGAAAACCATCGTGTTCAAACAAATACCCCGACGTTGCTTCTCCCGCTTCTGGAAAGCCGCCCCAAAAGCCGACAACAGTCATTTTCATATGTATCCATCCTTTCTAAAACCGAGTAGGAATGCATGTTTTACTTACATCCTACATTGTTAACTATAATCCATTTCCTAAACTTTTTCATTAATTTTCAATTTTGTTATAAAACAGTTGTTGACTTTTATTTTTTGTACTAATACAATGATAGTAAGAAATGGAAATGGAGGGATTGACATGATCGATCAACCAATGGAGTTTTTCAGAAATTTACCGACGAAAACTTGTGCGCACTGTGGGAAAGAAATTGATGAGCAGCACGAAGCATACCATAACAAATGTGATGATTGCGTTCACGAAGAATAGTAGTTTGTGAACAGAAAAAAACCTAGCAGACATAGTCTACTAGGCTAATAACATCTTATCCTTCATCGTTGAACCTTTCACCAAGAGCTCCAGTTCAAACTCATACAATTCTTTTTTTCGATAATTTTTCGTATGGATTTTATCCATCATTAGGTCGACAACTTTTCGGGCCATTTCATCAATTGGCTGTTCAATTGTCGTAATACCTGGTTCTGTAATCTGCGATAATATTTGATTATCAAAACCGATAACAGCGAGATCATCTGGAATGCTCCAGTTATGGCGTTTCGCCTCTGAGATAATTCCAGCTGCTACCTCATCGCCTCCTGCCAAAATCGCGGTAGGATTTTTTTTGTCCTTTAATACTTCATGGAATATTCGTTTTCCATCCTCCCAAGAGAAAGCGTTTTCAAGAAAGTCAATCGCTTCTACTTGGCGGCTCTTCTCAGTTATTGCACGTAAAAAGCCCATTTTTCGCTGCTGGCTAACGACTTTGGTTTCGTTACCACGGCAAAAAATAAGATTACGATATCCTTGATCTAACACATGCTTCGCAGCTATGTATGCTCCTTGCGCATGATCAAACTTCACTGTTGGAATATTTGCTTCCTCAATATATTCATTACACAACACGATTGGACCGTGCTGTAAGTATGGCTCTACATCTTCCCACGGATTTTCTAGTGAACATAGAATAATCCCATCTACTTGTTTCGTAGATAATAATTGTAAATACTCCATCTCTTTTTCCGGTAAATATCTTGTTTGACAAATAATCAGTTTATATTTATGTTCAGAAGCAGCAATCTCGATTGCTTCAATAAATCTACTGAAGAAAGGATTTGTAATCCTTGGAACTAGCACCGCAATTGTTTCCGTTTTTTGTTTACGAAGCCTTCTCGCCGCAGAATTAGGAACGAAGCCTAAATGCTTCATTGCTAATTGAACCCTTTTTTTCTTCTCATCTGAAACATATGGATGATTATTAATCACCCTAGAAACCGTTGTCCTTGATAACCCCGCTAATTTCGCCACGTCCTCTATAGTCGACACGAAATTCTCCCCCTTTGCATGAAAACGTTTTCTTAAATTGATTATATAGTATATTATTGGAAACTGCAATATCGGTTGTTATGATTTTACTATATTAATATTATACATAGGTAAAAGTCTGTTAATGCAGGGGAATTTATACTGCTTTTAGAAGTTTACGTTATGTACATTCCTTTTCTTAATACCATATATCCTTTATTCAATATAAAACCCCATCAATACGTCATCTCCATATGATCCATCTTCATATTTAATTTGCTTTCGTTGTCTGCCTTCTTCTACAAAGCCCATACGTTTGTACACTTTAATTGCCCTATCATTAACAGAAACTACACCTAAACAAATTTTCTCTAAACCTTTCTGCCCTTTCGCCCAACTAATAAGAAATTCAATTAATTTCGTGCCTATGCCTTGATTACAATACGCCTCTTTAATCCCCATTCCCATTGTGCCTGCGTGTTGTAACCGTTCTAGTTCATATCGGTTGAAAAGTAAAAAGCCAACTACCTTCCCATCTACTTCATACACGATATAAAGATTACCTTTCTCATTACTTTTCCGTATCTTTTCTCTTTCTGCATTCATATCATTCGGTAACTTCTTTGGGGATACTATGAAAAATTTTGTAGTAGTTTCCGATAATATAATTTCTTTTCTAATATTCATAATTGCTTCTGCATCAGTCTCTTTTACTAACCGTATCATTAAATCACCTCGTACTTTTTCTTTTGAAAAATAATATTACAACTATAAAACGGCCAATATGCAATATTACATATTGAGGATCTTTTTACTCTTGATACAATATTCATACATCAAAATAAAAGGAATGTATGCAATGAATCCAATCTTAACAGCTGCAAAACAACTATTACATAAAGAAGAAAAGGTTTTATCTACTTTAAAATGTTCACTTACTGGCTATATGATTACGCATAAAGTCCCGTATCCTGGCATGTTACTTGCTACTAATCAAAGACTTCTCTTTTTTAGCCAATATAAAAACACATTCATTGCCGAATTTGATTATGAAAAAATTCTATCCATAGAAACGAAGAGAAGAATCTTTGACAAAAAAATAATATTTTACTATGAAGATGAATATATAACACTGGGATACATTACAAGTTCAAATATTGAAGAATTCATAGACTTACTACGCAGGAAATGCAAGATTAGCACAAACTCATAATCAGTGGGGATCCCCCCTCTAATTCATTATTTTAACTCCTCCCACTTCGTCCAAACTTCTCTCCCGTTTATATGGTACATATTAGCCTCTCTATCCATAAACCCATGTACAATAAATTCACGTCTAATTGTACAAAAATCATCATGATATTGTTTGATAAATGTATTCATTTCTTTTTCTGTATATTGATTATCAGCATTTAACTTGCTAATTAAATGCTCCAACAATACTAGTTTTTTCTTCTTTTGACCTGGAATCGATTTTAAACGATCCTCTTTATCAAAAAAGTTACGAATGGTCGCATCCCTAAATTTCATTTCACTTTCAGTCATTTTGTTATCCTCCCTCACTTTTTTTCTTTATCTTTTCACTTAAAATATCAATAAAGTAATATCCACCCATTAACACATAATAGAACGTAAGTATTCCAAATGCATCTTTCATACTTGTATATACTTCTTTATCAAACAATATAGGTGAAAGGGCATAAACAAGAAAGATTATTAGCGGATTTACGATAAAATAATAAGTAAGATTGCCTTTCATCATATCAACTCCTCTACCCTATGTTTCTCTGTAAATTGTTGTAATTCCTTTTCTTTCGTTTCTATAGCTTTTAGAAAGATTTATAGATGAACTAAGGAAAAAGTGCCCTCTATTAAAATAAAAAAGCACCAAAAAGGTGCTTTTATCTACGCTTCAACCGATTGATTTTCAGCAACATTTTTAAATTGTCGTTTGTGCATCAAAGTTAAGGAAGCGATCGTTCCAAGTGATAATACAACGATAAAGATCATGAGCATTCCTATGTTTTGCCACATGAAGTCAAAGTCTCCACTCGATACGACTGCTTTCAATCCTGATACAGAGTATGTCATCGGTAACCAAGCATTGAATGGTTGTAAAAACTTCGGAATCAATTCTAGCGGGAATGTTCCGGCACTCGTTGTAAGCTGCATAATTAATGTGATAATGGCAATAAAACGGCCTGCATCACCGAATGCTGTTACTAAACATTGAATTAATGCGATAAATGCTAAACTTGTAATGATACTAAAGAGTATGAAGTATGGAATGCTTTGTACTTCTACACCCAATCCGAACAGTAATATAACATCTGCTACTATCGCTTGAATAATACCAACTGATAGTAAAACACCGAACTTACTAATAAACCAACTAAATCCTGATTTTGGAACTCCTACTGTATCACGTAATGGATATACGATTGATAATAGTAATGCCCCAACGAATAAACCGAGTGATAGGAAATACGGCGTAAATCCAGTTCCGTAGTTTGGAACTTCCGCCATTTTCTCCGTCTTCACTTTTACAGGACTTGCAAACATATCATACGTTTTATCTGTTCCTTTCACTTCACCAGTTTTCTCTGCCCCTTCGCCAAGTTTCTCAGCAAGTTCACCTGAACCATCGTTTACTTTTACGAGGCCATCTGTTACTTGACCAGATCCGTCTGCTAGTTTATTTACGCCGTCGATTAGCTGGGTTGAGCCGGTTGACATTTTATTTAGGCCACCATTTAGAGTACCTAAGCCAGTTGTTACTTGATTAGATCCATCTGCTAATTGATTTACGCCACCTGCCATTTGGTTTGCTCCTACAGATAATGTTCCTAAACCATCTGTTACTTGGCTTGAACCATCTGCTAATTGATTTACGCCACCTGCCATTTGGTTTGCTCCTGCAGATAATGTTCCTAAACCACCTGTTACTTGGCTTGAGCCATCTGCTAATTTCGTTACACCTACAGATAATGTCCCTAAACCGCCTGTTACTTGACCAGACCCATCTGCTAATTGATTTACTCCTACAGATAATGTTCCTAAACCGCCTGTTACTTGACCAGACCCATCTGCTAATTGATTTACTCCTGCAGATAATTGACCTAATCCTGCTGTCACTTTTCCAGAGCCACTTTGTAATTGCGTTACTCCATCAATTAATTGAACTGATCCATCTTTTAATTTATCGGCACCTATTTTTGCATTATCTAATCCCTCACCAAATCCATGAAACTTACTAACAAATTCATTTTGTGCGCTCGTTAGTTTCTCAATACCACCTGCTAGAGTTTTTATCCCTGCTGGATTTGGTAAGTTTTTTTGCAACCCATTTGTTGTTTGATGTATTTCGCCCTTTAATTGTTTTACTTCTTCATTTAGTTTATTTGTTCCACCTGCTACTCCGGCAGCCTTTTGCTGAACTGTCGCTGTACTTTTTACAGCACTTGTTATGAACGGTTGTAACTGCTCTTGATATTCTTTTGGTAAACTTTCAATTTGCTTTTGTAAATTCGCTACCTCTTGTGCTGCATTTTTTGCATCTCCTGCTGTTGATTGTGTAAGTTCATTTAACTGATTTACATTCGCCCCAGCTCCATCTATTTTTTCATTTACTGTATTCAATATAGAAGGAACTTTCGACTGCATTTCCTCTAAGCCTGCAGCAGACTTTTGTACGTTACTATTTAACTCTTGCAATCCCTTTTGGATCGCTTGAGAACCTTCCTCTAATTGGCTTTGCCCTTCAACGAGTTTTCCCATACCATTTGATAGGTCCGTTGTTCCTGTTTTTAATTCACCGGATTTACTTACTAATTTGTTCAAGCCACCGGTCACTTTCTCAGATCCATCACGCAACTCACCCGTTTTACTATTTAACGTATTTAAACCGTCTGTTACTTTACCCGATCCGTCTACTAATTTCCCAATACCTGCATTGCTATTTAATGCATGTAAACCATCTGTTACTTTACCTGATCCATCTACTAGTTTCCCAATACCTGCATTGCTATTTAATGCATGTAAACCATCTGTTACTTTGCCTGACCCATCTACTAATTTCCCTATACCTATCTGCATTTCACCTGTTTTGCTATTTAGTGTATTTAAACCATTTGTTACTTTGCCTGACCCATCTACTAATTTCCCTATACCTACCTGCATTTCACCTGTTTTACTATTTAGCACATTTAAACCGTTTGTTACTTTGCCTGACCCATCTACTAATTTATTAGATCCATCCGCTAATTTCTGAACTCCATCCTTCATCTCCCCAGACTTCCCTTGAAGTGTATGAAGGCCATCCGTCACTTTACTTGAACCATCATGCAATTCACTTGATCCGTCGTGTAGTTT
This sequence comes from Bacillus cereus group sp. MYBKT14-1, assembly GCF_051915185.1. Lineage (NCBI taxonomy): Bacteria > Bacillati > Bacillota > Bacilli > Caryophanales > Bacillaceae > Bacillus > Bacillus cereus group sp. MYBKT14-1. Next base: position 211,434 of record NZ_JBQAEF010000009.1, read on the forward strand.
ACTTGCCCCTTCCGCCCCATCTGCTAATCCTTTTGAGACGTCTTTAATAGAATCGAACATTTTCTCTGCATATGTTTTCGTTAACGTGCTTGATACTTCAGTTTTAATCTTTTCAATGGCTGTTCCTCCAATTTGTGAAGATAAGAAGTTTAAACTTTCATTTGGAATGTACTCTAAGTTTAATGGCTTTGGATTGTCTTTTAGTAACGTTGTAGCGTTACTTGAGAAGTCATCTGGAATGCGTACTAACATGTAATACTTTCTACCTTCCATTCCTTTCTTCGCTTCTTTTTCACTTACGAACTCCCATTTAAAACTTTTATTATCTTTTAAATTATCAACGAGCCCTTTTCCGACCTCAATTGGTTTCCCATCAAATACTGCGCCTTTATCTAAATTGACTACTGCAACTGGTAGGTCATCTAACTGTTTATACGGATCCCAAAAGGCCCACAAAAACATCCCTGCATATAAAATCGGTACGAATAAGACCGCAATAATTGGAATTAATATTTTTTTACTTTTTATAATTTCCGTAAACTCTTTCCGAAGTAACTGATTCCCTTTCATAATTTCTCCCCCTTTTTATAAAATGACCAAAATGTTCATATAGTCATTTTTACCCAAACAAAAAGGCTATACTTGTTCATACATATGCCTTATCCCTGAATTTATTACTATGCAACTTTTTCTTATTATGATTATAATTTTTCTATATCCCCCCTTAACTTAAATATATGACCGCATTGTTCATTTGGTCATTTTTTATAAAATTAAAAGGATTATCTTAGTTTGACAATCCTTTTAATAAATAAAGTTCAAATAACTCTGCAATTTTTTCTTTTTCTAGCGGTTCGTGATTTTTTTCCCAATCAAAAATAAGCGATACATATAGACGCAGCATAATAAATGCTGTAATTTCTGGATCACATTTGCTAATTTCACCTTTTTCAATCGCAATCTTTAAATACGATTGAATAACAGAAACGATTTCCACATCAACTTGTTGCATAACTTCTTGTACTTCTTTCGTTCCCATATCGCGCTCTTCTTGAATTAATTTAATCATAAGCTGATGTTCTTTTCTAAATTCCAAGATGCTATATAATGCTCTATGTACATTTTCAAAAAATGAAACATCTGAACGAATTGCACTTTCTGCAACTTGCTTCATTTCTGTAATTAAATTAGAAATAATTTCACCAAATAGCTCTTCTTTATTTTTGAAAAAAGTATAAATCGTTCCTTTTCCTACATTCGCTAACTTCGCTACTTGATCCATCGTTGTTGCTTTATAACCGAACGCTGAAAAAGACTTTGTTGCAGCTTCAATAATAGAACGTTTTCGATCTATCGCCACATTGTCACCTCCAAAAATGACCAATTGGATAATATAGTCAATCAGTACATCTTTGATATTACCACACGCTTACATTCTATACAAGTTCTCTTTTTATTATTTCCAGTATAAAAAAATTCCAGTCAGTGTATATCATACTGTCCATAGTTTATCAGAAGAAAAGAGAAAAGGAAAAGGTGTTCTTGAGATATACATCTTAAGAACACCTTTTTGCTATTTCAACATAGAAAGCATAATTTTCTCTAATTCTTCTTTATTTACATTCTTATCGAATACTGCTTCTCCTTGGTTCTCTAAACTATGATTAATAATAACGATTTGGTATGCACTATTTTTCCCTTTTGCTGGAACAATCATCTTCATACCTTGTAAATTACTATCCGAGTGATGAGTAGCGTAGAATATTTGATTCCCTTCTAGTTCGTACTGTTCTATATTTTCAGGCACTACAAACTGGTGGCTAAATGGGTCTTTGCTTTCCCTAAAAACTTGCGATTGAGAAATTGTATAATTTCCTTTTCCGTTCGTATATTCTAATTCAATAGTGAATTCCAGCTTTATCTTAAGATAATAATTCACCCTTTCGTCTTTTTGGGTATATCCTTTAATTGTATAAGTTGGCCTCTTAATTTGGAAATCAACATGTTGCTGCACTTCTTCAACTGTATATGTTAAATACTTCCCTACCTTATCCTCATAAGGAGTTGTTTTATTACGAATTTCTTTTAATTTTTCACGATTTTCTGTACTTAAGCGCTCTTCTTTCACCTCTTTTATATCCCCTTGGAAATTTTCGGGTAAGTTTAATCTAACTAATCCTTTTTTCTCGATCTGTAATACCTCTTTATATAACTGCACATAATTCTCAAACTCTTCCTTTGTTAAAGCTTTTTCAGCATGATATAAAAAGGCTGTTCGGTTTTCATATTGCCAGTTTGACATTCCCCACTCTTTTCTCGCCTTTTCCTCTGTACCAAATAATGTATCTACAGCATTTTGGAAAGCATCCTTTGACTGCTCTACTTTATCCTCTTGCTTTTCTTTTCCTTCCGTTGTACGTGCGTTGAATAAAGAAAGGGATGCTATAGCAACTATAGCAATAATCCCAAGTAAAGAAAGACGATACGATTTCTTTTGAAACTTTTTAATCATAACGATTCTCCTTTTTAGCGTTCGTTTATTTCTACTTAAATTTGCTAGGCTTGGTACTTGATAGGAATAGTGTTGTAGAAGGGTAATAATTGTATGACCGTATGCAATTTGTTCCTCTTTATCTATAAAAGTAAGTGCATATGCATCACAGGCTAATTCTTGATCTTCTCGCATACAAAAATAGGCGTACCAAAGAATCGGATTGAACCAATTTAATAGGATTAAACTGTACATAATCCAATTTACAGCTACATCGTTTCTCTTAATATGAGCTAACTCATGGTAAAAGACATATTGTAATTGTTGCTCATTTAATACTTTCATATGTTTTTTTGATAGTAATACTTTCGGACGAAAGAAACTAAACACAGTTGGGCTCGCAATCTTTCCCGCTAGACGTAACGAAACCGCCTTCTTCATTTTCATAGATTGCTTACAGCGATTAAACACTGTAATGGCCTGTTCATCCGTAATATCCGGTTGTTTCTTTATGTAAGAATATAAACGGCTATTTGTAAGAAACGTGATGACCGCTAATATGATTAACCCAGCTATCCAAACATACAAAGCAAGTTTGTATAAAGAAAATGTAGTCTGTTTTTCCGAACTGACTTTTACTTCCGGTTCGCTAGTTTTTGTTACCATTTTAGAATTTGATTTCAATTCCACTTTTCGTTCGCTTTCTATGTTTACTATATTCTCAGTAGCCGGCATATTTTTTGGAATAACTTCCGATACGCTAGAACTATAAGAAAGTAATGAGTAAATGCTATAAGAGCTATCTGGCGACCACGGTAAAAGGAGTCTTATCATTAATACGATCCACAGCATATATTGCCACCGGGGGGTTAATTTATTTCTAAATAGAACTTTTATACATAAAATAAATCCGACTAATATGCTAGCCATAAGTGACGTTTCTATAAGCCAATCAAAAAAATGAGGAAGGTATACATTTATAAGCGTGTTTATCATTTTTATCGATCCTTCCTCTTATTCTCCTCTGTCTTCTCATCTAAAATGCGTTTTAATTCATTAATATCTTCTGAAGATAATTTCTCCTCTTTTAAGAAATTAACAAGTAATGGCTTAAACGCTGCACCGCAAAAACGTTTTAGTAAAGATTTCGTTTCCACTTGCAAATAATTATCTTGTGATACTAACGGATAATAAGCATACATTCGCCCTTTATCTTGATGGTAAGAAACGGCTTCCTTTTGTACTAATCGATTAATTAATGTGCGGATTGTTTTCGGTTTCCAGTCCATTGCATCTTCCAGTTCTTCTATAATTTCATTCGCTGTTTGCGGAGAACTCGACCAAAGTACTTTCATAATTTCTAATTCCGCTTCAGATATTTTAGGTAATTGATTTGTCATCGTATGTTTCACTCCTAAGTATTACATTTGTAATCTATAATTAAGATTACAAATGTAATACTTAATTGTCAACCATATTTTAGAAAAATTAATTTCAGCTAAACCTTACTTCACAACAACAAAATTCCTCTTTTTCAAATAATCAAATAAAAAAACAAGAAAATCTTTACAATTAATAGTAATATAGAAAATAGACAAGTTTATCAAAATAGTGGAGGCTTTTTCAGTCATGATGCGTGCGCTTCGTTTAAATATAAAGCAAGCTTTTTGTAATCGTGTTTCTTTAATTATTATGTTTAGTGGATTTGTTCTTATTTGTATTTATCATTATTATTATGTAATTCGTTATTTAGGAGACGCTGCGAATGGACCTATATCGACGGATATTAAATGGATTGGATTTCGTGGAAATGAAATGGATGTTTATTTATTATTAATGCCAGTTATTGCAAGTCTTCCCTTTAGTACAAGTTATAACTCGGATAAGTCCGATGGTTTTAAACCGTTTGTCAGTAAAGAAATTTCTTTATTTTCTTATTCAGTAACGAAATATATCGTTACATTTTTTTGCGGCGGACTTCTTTATACATTTCCATTCATCTTATCGTTATTATTTTGCAAATTAACCATTCCAGACGGAGTACCAACGGCTGGTTCAGGCATTATAAATGATAACGGGATGTTCGCAAACTTATATGAAACTTCTCCCATCACTTACATTGCTGTATATATCGGAATTAATTTTTTATTTGCAGGTTTGATGGCTCTTTTAGGACTTGCTGCATCTGCATGGTCCCAAAAGGACTATATGGCGCTTCTATTTCCATTTGCAACTACCTCTATTCCTTACGTCCTGCTAAATACGGTACTCCCTACAATAGGCGGAGCACCTATTCATTTATATGATCCAAGGCAGCCGCTGCATGGCATGTCACCATATATTTTGACAATACAATGTGCCTTCTTCCTCCTCGTTAGCTTAATCATGTATATACAAGGAGTAAAACGTGATAGAAAAAAATATAGAAGAAGGTTGCAAAAAAGAGAGCGGTGTAGAAAGGCGTTTCAAGTATAATAAAACCCTAATTTCCTTACTATATTGGAAATTAGGGTTTTATTTACTATTCACTTACGGTGTACCAGCCAATCCCCATAAAATAACGACCGCTACAAAATAAATCGCTTTAATACCTACCACTAAACATAATGAAACAATTGCATATTTACTTAATTCTCTTCTTGCACCTATTAAAGTGAAAATAACCGCCAAACTAAATGTTATATAAGAAGCTGCTGTATGTATTAAGTTATACGTAATATCTAGATTGCTTGTAAGTCCTGTTATATCAGCTACAAACTGAAGCATGACGATCGTACTAAAAAAAATTGCAAACTGATTCATTACCTTTCCATTTATTTGTAACTGCATTGTTGTCCTCCTTATTAAAAAACTAAATATTCAATCAATTTTATCATTAGATTACAAAAAAAGGAATCATCTCTTTATACTATTCTATAACGATGCAAAAAAAGAACGCTTAGTCACCTAAGCGTTCCTTTCTTTAAGAAGCTTTCTTCAAATCAATTTGAGCAAGTACTGGGTCATGGTCGCTTACACGTCCGTGCTCTTTCATTATATTTGAGTTTAAGTGCACTGGATCTACAATTGTGTGTGGTGCGATATTGTTTGTTACTAAAATATGATCTAACACTTGTGCATTTCCTTCGTGAATGTACGTGTAACGATTCTCTTTTGGCACTGTGTTTAACATATCTTTTAAGATTGTTCCCTCTAGTGTTTTTAGTGGTTTAGAGAATTCGAAATCGTTCATATCACCTAACACGACAACTGGTGCATTCGTATTCTTTTTCTGAATTCCTTGCACGAAATGATTTACTTCTTGTGCTAACTGAATTCGTTTGTCTTCACTTTTTAATACGAGCGGCTGCACTTTTCCAAATGGCGTTGCATCTCCTAGTTTTGAGTTTAAGTGATTTGCAACGACAACAATGTTTTGTCCTTGGAACGTAAATTCTGCCGCTAACGGTTTACGTGTACTTTCAAATAATGGATTTTCGTCTCCAATACGAACAACATTTTTATCAAGTAACTTTGGTACCGGCGCTAATTTCACGCGTGATGGATTATAGAAGAAGCCGACGCGAATATTCGCTCCTGGTGCTCCTCCGTCTTGATTATTGTTTGGAGCGATTTCTACATACTCATACTTCGGTCCACGAATTTCTAGCACTGCATCAATGATACGTTTTGCGCTTAATGACGCATCTGTTGTACCGTCATTAATTGATCCGTTATTATCTTGCATTTCCTCTACACCGATAATATCTGGCATTTTTAAGTTGTATTTAATAGAATACGCTAACGCTTTTACCTTTTCATCTGTTGTTTCTTTTTTATTCGCTGAGAAGTTTTCAATGTTATATGTAGCAACCGTTAACTTATCAAGACGTGGCTGAATATTTGCGCCTACTTGCTTAAATCCACCATCCACTACAGCTGGCAGTTCTGTTATTGGCGAAATACGGAAAGAACCGTAATCATATCCTACTACCCCTGTTATATCTCCAGTAAAAATATCTCCTACTTTTGCTACATAATCACGAGGTACTTTCACAGAAAGACGCTCTGGGTTTAATTGGTTTTCATCTAATAGAGGTGTGCCATATTGTGTTACTATTTTATCTCCACCATTTTTTACTGTTACATATAAATTTCCATTTTTCTGAGGTGCAATAATTTTTGGTGTTGGCATCGTAACACGCATACCTTCTATACTTTCATAAAAGTCGATTGCATCTTCATTTGGATCAAATAAACTAAATGCATCATTATCAATAATCTGGTCTGGGATTTTCACACCGTTTTCCCCAAGTACAATCGGTGCCGGCAAAGATTGATCTTTTGCGATTACAGCAACGCGACTCGCCTTAATTTCTGTCGTCGTTAAGTCTGTTTCAAATCGCTCTGCATAGCCTGGTCCAACATATTCTTCTACTACTCCATCAACTTGAATAAGATCTCCTACTGCTACATTCGCATCTTTTTTATATACGTACATACCTTCTGAAGTAGCTGGATCATTATCTGGCTGATTATCTTCTATATAAAAACCATTTTTATCAAGCGCTGTGACAACGCCTTCCACATTGTTTACTTTCTTCCCGTTGTAAGGAGACATATGTGATTTTCCTTGAATGTCATGAATACGAACCTGTTCATTATTTACGATAATAAATGAAAATGTCGAAATTGCTGAAGAAGTAAGTCCTTCTTTTTCTGCGATTGCTTTCACTACACTATTTTCATTCACTATAATTTGTCCATTATAACGAACACTTTTATTAGTAGGATTAGAGCCATCTAACGTATAGTAAATTGTTGCGCCTTCTGTATTCGTCGTTAATGTTACCGCTGTTCCTTTAGCAACTTCTCCACCGTTCGGTGAAGCTACTACATCGCTAACACGGTTTTGTCCTTCACCTTGAAACTTATAAGCTGTTACTGATTTTAAACCTGGGTTACTAAAATATAATTCAAGAGTCCCAGTCAAACTAACTTTCTTCCCGATATTTTCAGGGTGATCTTTTACATTCACTGCCGTTCTCACATCACCTTTTGGCAACTGAACGGGCATGATTTTGTCTGGATTCGTTTCGTTTGGCGAATCTGCAATTGCTACGTTTGTATCATCAAACTTAGCTGGATCCTTCGTATATTTAGAAGAACTTTGCGTATATCCGACAATATATCCTTCCACAATCCCCTTCGTTTTCCCTTGCTGCTTAAATACTTGAATTGCTTTTTCTACTGACATAGAAGCAGTTTCTTCTGCTTGCGCTAAAGTTCCAGTAAATGAAAGCAATAGCAAGAATGATAAAAAGACGCTTAACAATTTCTTCACAGCCATTTTCCTCTCCCTATTTCATATTTTCTCAGCATTTCTATCATAACAAATGATTCGTTATATAGAACTATTTTTCGACAAATTTTACAAAAGATTTATTTAATTTACAAGCTTTCAAACTATAATACAAAATAATAATTTTACACCTTCTACAAATGCACTCTATAATGTTAGAGAGAGAAAACAGAAAATATCGACATTTGATTGGCATGTAAAATGGATTCATTTGAATAGGAGTGATTGGATGGAAGTGCAAACAGAAACATACCGCGCAGCTATGAATGGAACATTAGAACGTCATTTTTCAGATATGATTGCTGTTATACCAACTAGAATTACAATTGAGCAGTTAAAACAACGGCTAGAAAATATCGCTACTAAAGTTGATGAGTTAAAAATTGTTTATAGTGATGAGACAAGCCTTATTGTTGAGTTACATATGGATGAAACAATCATACCGTATGAACTGCATATTGATGAGGCGAATGACCCAGAAGAATATAAAATGTACAATAGACAAGATTCTACAATTGTAGATCGTAATTTTGAAGATGCGGCTTTCGGTACTGAAATTTTCACTCGTACGCTATTTGTAGGCGATGTACTCGACTGCTTTTTCCAGCAAATACAATTTTTATGGAACCTCGCCCCAGATTTGTTATTTGTAATCGATTCAAGTGCAGCAATGAAAGTGATATCTAGAAACTATATTGAATATCACGTTGAAAATGAATTATTACCTGACATTCCTGACTTATACGTTATTCATTCCGTTTATGAAGACGATAAAGAAGGCGAGCCTACGCAATATTGGTTTCATACACACGGCCTTTTAAGAGCGGGCGTAACTGAAATAGAGTTAATTATTCCAAATCGCATTTCTTCCTACTACGGCATTGGCGATCTCTTTCAAACATTTGCTAATAATGCCGTTGAGAATGGACAAGTCCCTATGAATGAGCCTATCGTTATCGCGCATAGTCAGCAAGGTTCTATACATACAGTCGCTGTTCCGTGGGAGAAAGGATTATCTTATATAGGGCATAAAACGAGTATGGACCAATTATCTTCAATCGAGGATGAAGAAGTGAAATTACAGCCAATAGATGCACAAAATACATTCTTAGGCGGAATGGATGCCCGAGATGAATACCATCAATCTCCATCCGTTCTCTTATTCAAATTTAATACTTCAGAAGAATATATTGAAAGTTTTTTCAAAGAACACGAGGAAGCTACAGGGCTCATGTTCTATAAAACAAATAGTGAAACCGATCGTATGGCTTATAATGCGAAAAATACTTTCGGGTATTTCAGCAACATTTTTCAAATTGAAAAATCCAATGAAGAGTTTCGTTTTCTCGCTAAGTTTGGTGTTTCCTATGAAGAGGGTAAAAGCGAACATATGTGGTTTGAAATGCAACATATTACAGAAGACCTGATTCAAGGAATACTCATCAATGAACCATATTTTATAGAAGATATGAGTGAAGGAAATAGTTATCATTTAGATTTTGATAACTTAACAGATTGGGTTATTTATGCAGGAGATGCTGTTATAAAGCCAAATAACTTATATATGTTTATTGGCGAATAAGTATTTTATATAATAAACGAAACGCCTTCAATATGATTGAAGGCGTTTCTTATAATTTATTGTGCGATTAATTCAGCATCTATTACTTTCTCCAAATGAAATAATACACGCTTTGCAGCTTCCTCACCTTGATTCATACAGTCTGGAAGTCCAGCACCAGCATAGGAGCTACCTGCCAAGTATATACCTGGCAACTCTTTCTCCATAAATGTTGTGAGCTTTTTCATTCGCTCGTTATGGCCCACTGTATATTGAGGCATCGCTTCTTTCCAGCGACTTACGATTGTAAACTCTGGATCCTCTGTAATATCCATCGTCTTCCTTAAATCTTCTAGTACGAGCTGAACGAGTTCTTCTTCAGTTTGTTCTACAACCGCTTCATCACCAGCACGTCCAACGTAACAGCGAAGGAGTATTTTTCCTTCTGGCGTTGTATGTGGCCATTTTTTATGCGTCCACGTACATGCTGTAATCGTGTAATCGCTATTTCGTGATACGACAAATCCTGTACCATTAATATCGCGCTGGATTGCAGACTTTTGGAAAGCAAGTGCCACATTCGCAACGGATGTGGATGGGATATTACGGAAGAAACGAAACTGCTTGTACTGAGCAAACATGGACGGCAATACTTTATGCGAAGTTGCCACTACGATGGCGTCCGCTTCTATTTCTTTTCCGTTACTAAGAGTAATCGTATAACCATCACCCTGTTTTGCAACTTTTTCAATGCGAGTTCCCTTTATTATCGTACCTTCATGCATCTTTGCTTCGAGAGATTTTACGATAGATTCTAAACCTGTTTTCACTGTTTGGAACATTCCCTTTTTCGGTTCAGCTTTCTCTTCTTTCGGAGCGAGCGTACGCATACCGAGTGAAATACTGCGATGTTTCTGCTCAATTTGATACATTTGCGGGAATGTTGACATTAAGCTCATTTCATCAATATCCCCTGCATAAATACCCGATAGTAACGGCTCTATTAAGTTTTCAACCACTTCGTTTCCAAGACGATGTCTGAAAAATTGTCCGAGTGATTGGTCAGATACTGGCTTTGACCTCGGCATTAATAGATCAAAGCCAGCTCTTAGTTTACCAATTGGGGAGAACAGCCCGGAAAATAGAAACGGCGTAATTTGCGTTGGAATTCCCATCATTGATCCATTCGGCATTTTATGTAACCGATTGTTTACAAGGATAAATGATTGACCGGCTTGATTATTTACAAGTTCATCGCCAAGACCTAATTCTTTCACTAATCTAGCTGCACTTTCTTTTCGTGCTAAGAAAGAATCTGGTCCGCGCTCAATTGTAAATCCATCTTTTCGAACGGTTTGAATTTTTCCGCCAAGTTTACCCGATGCTTCTATAAGTAATGTATCAATCGGCAAGTTTTTTTCATGAATATTTTTTTGTAAGTTATACATTGCTGTTAATCCAGTGATGCCTCCGCCGACGATCACAACTTTTTTCCTCAAGCAGGCTCCCCCTTTCTTCTTACAGTACAGATTCTTTTTTCTTTAATACAACATCTGTTAAACAATCAATAAATGCCTCCGATGCATTTGGCATTTCTGGACGATAATATTTTGCACCAATTTCATCCGTTACAACTTTACACTCAAAGTCGTTGTCATATAAAACTTCTAAATGTTCCGCAACAAATCCAACTGGTGCATATACGAATGAAGTATAACCGTGCTTTTCATTTAGTTCTCTCGTTAAATCTTGTACATCTGGACCAATCCAAGGATCTGGTGTGTTTCCTGCACTTTGCCAGCCTACTGCATAGTTTGCTACTTCAGCTCCGCGCGCGATATAATCCGCTGTTTCATTTAATTGATCTGGATATGGATCGCCCATTGCAATAATTTTCTCTGGTAAGCTATGTGCAGATACGATTAATACTGCTTTTTCACGCTCTGCATCTGACATACCGTTATATATACCTTTCACTGCATCGACCCAGTACTGGATGAATTTCGGCTCTTTATACCAGCTATCAATGCCATGAATTGTTAAGTTTCCAAGTTTCTCAGCTTCTTCTTGTGCTCGTCCAACGTATGATTTCACGCTAAACGTAGAATAGTGAGGTGCAAGAACAAGCGCGATTGCATCTTGTATTCCGTCGTTATGCATATCTTTCACTGCATCTTCAATAAACGGTTCAATATGTTTTAAGCCAAGATACATATGGTACTCTACTTCATCTTGTACTTCATTTAAACGCTTCTCTAACTTCTTAGCTTGCTCTAATGTAATAGTAGCTAAAGGAGAAATACCACCAATTGCACGGTAACGCTCTGTTAAATCTTCCAGCATTTCAGGACTTGGCTTTCTTCCTCTGCGAATATGTGTATAGTAACGTTCAATATCTTCTTCTTTATATGGCGTTCCGTATGCCATTACAAGCAAACCAATTTTCTTTTTCATACAGCAATGCTCCTTTACTTCGCTAACTGCCCTTTAGAGTATTCATGAATAAATGTAGTTAAACGTTTTAATGTATCTGGATTTACTTCTGGGAATACACCGTGACCTAAGTTAAAGATATAACCCGGCTGTTTCATCCCTTGATCTAAAATACTTTTTACATGTTCTTCAATAACAGACCATGGTGCAAGTAAGAATGAAGGGTCCATATTACCTTGTACCGCCTTATGAACGCCCCGTGCACGTGCTTCTTCAATCGGTAAGCGCCAATCTAAGCCGACTACATCAAGCGGTAAGTCGTGCCACTCATTCACTAAGTGTGCAGCTCCTACGCCGTGCATAATCATTGGAACACCCATCTTACGAACTTCTGCAAAAATACGCTCCATTGCTGGTTTAATAAATACGCGATAATCCGCTACATTTACTGTTCCAACCCAAGAATCGAAAATTTGAACTGCTTTTGCTCCTGCGTTAATTTGCGCTTTTAAATATGTAATAACCATATCTGCTAGTTTATCCATTAAAGCGAACCAAGCTTTCGGCTCTGCATACATGAACGCTTTCGTATTATGGTAGTTACGAGATGGACCGCCTTCAATCATATAGCTCGCTAATGTAAATGGAGCTCCTGAAAAACCGATTAACGGTACGTCTAACATTTCTGTCGTTAATAAACGAATTGTATCTAGTATGTACGGTACGTCATCTTCTGGATTGATTTCCCCTAGTTTTTCTACGTCTTGTAAAGAACGGATTGGGTTATCGATAACTGGGCCAATACCTGATTTAATTTCTACATCCACACCAATTGCAGGTAGTGGTGACATAATATCTTTATAAAGAATTGCTGCGTCTACGTTATACTGATCAACCGGCAATTTTGTAACGTAAGCACATAACTCTGGATTGTGTGTAATTTCAAATAAAGAATACTTTTCTTTAATCTTTCTATATTCCGGCTGTGAACGACCTGCTTGACGCATATACCATGCTGGTACATAATCGGTACGTTCCCCTCTACATGCTTTTAAAAATGTCTCATTTATAGTTCTTACCAAGACCCTTGCTCCCTTCCTTACCAATGCTTCGAATACGTTCGATATTTATCTTTTTTTACTATACAGCTTGTAAAAACAAAATGCATAATATTATGTACGTTGTTCATTAAATTGACACAAACATTCTTAAAAACGCTTACTATTTTCACAACATTCTTATTATAACACAGAGAAAAACTATGGTTTAGCTACTTTCGACTTTTCTCCTTCACGATTCGTTTGTGTATTATATGGTACAACGTAAAAGCTCGGTTTTGAAAATATGTTAACGAACTTTTCCTCATATTCCCCAGCACCATTTACAGTGCTAACATGCGTATGAATTCCGTTCTCCACTCTATAGATTCGGTACATAATTCTGTTATCTGGAAGTGGCGTCCAGCTTAATTTTGCTTTAAATAAACCGAAAGGGCTAAATGATAATTTCATTTTTACATCTTCAATTTTGCGCAGCCGAATCGGAGCGCCGATTGTTTCCACACCTTCAGGCTTCATAAACTTCTCTTTATGTTCTACATTAGCCTTCGTTAAAATTTTCTTAAACAATTTTGTCGCAGATGCACTTTCTCCTTGCAACTGATGCTCCTTATCCGTACGGTCATAACCAATCCAAACAGCGCCTACTAAGTTCGGTGTATAACCAACGAACCACATATCTCTTGCTCCCTTATCGTCATTTGGCAATGAAGTTGTACCCGTTTTTCCAGCTAACGCACCGTTATATACACCAACTCTTGCTGTCCCTTCCTTCACAACTCCTTCTAGCATTTTCGTCATATACCATGCTGTCTGCTTCGAGAAGATTTTTGTCTCTACTTTTGGAGATTCCCCAATGACTGCACCGTGTCTGTTTAATACTTTATCAATAACGTGCGGCTCGATAATATTTCCATTTGCTAAAAATGAACGGTACATTTTTACAAGATCAAATGTTGAAACGCCATTTTTCAATCCGCCAAGCGCTGTACTTAAACCGGCATCTGCAATATGAACATTCCCTTTTTCTAAATATTGCTTTCCTTCTTCTACCCCTAACTCATTTAATAAAGAAACTGCCGGTACGTTTGCCGACTCTAAAATCGCATCATACATCGTCATTTCTTTTGAATACTCATGATTATAATTTCGAGGTTCATACCCTTCAAAAGAATTTCTTTCATTCGTTAATAAAGAATACGGATTATACTTTTTCGTTTCTAGTGCTGGTGCATAAACGATAAGTGGTTTTAAAACAGATCCAGGCTGCCTTTTGGCAAAAACACGATTAAATCCTCTCGGGACGTACTTTCTTCCCCCAATCGCCGCTTTAATCCCTCCCGTACGATTATCCATTAATAAGAAAGCACCTTGCGCCCCCTCTTCTTTCCCAGGGAAATTCCTTGCATCTTGAAACTGGTTATATGCTACCTTTTGAATCTTTTCATCCATAGGTACGACAAACGTATATCCTCCGCGAAGTACTTCTTGATGAGACAACCCGTATAAACGAGCGGCTTCATCTATGACCATATCAATATACGGCATATATGCAAGCTCATTCTCATCTAAATTTTTATATAGAGCAATTGTCTTCCCTTGATAACGAACGCTTTCTTCTGCAGTCAAATAGCCTTGTTTATGCATAAGTGACAACACTAGATCACGGCGTTCCTTACTCTTCTCTGCAGAATAGTACGGTGAATATCCGTTTGGTGACTTCGGAAGGCCTGCAAGCATTGCCCCTTCCTCTACTGTTAAATCCTCAACATTTTTATTAAAATACAACTTTGCTGCCGCTTGAATACCGTAAGCCCCATGACCAAAATAAATATGATTCATATACATTTCAAGAATTTGTTGCTTCGTATATTTTTGCTCTAATTGAAGAGAAATTGCGACTTCCTTCAATTTGCGCGTAAATGTTTTTTCACGAGTTAAAAAGACGTTTTTAGCGAGTTGCTGCGTAATGGTACTACCGCCCTCTACCTTCTCTCTAGCTAACGTATCTTTATAAAGAGCACGGAATATAGACGGATAATCAATCCCTTGATGCTCATAAAAACGAGAATCTTCCACCGCAACAAACGCCTGCTGCACATACTTCGGAATTTGCTCGATCGGTACGAGCTCTCTATTTTCTACGTATAATTTCGTAATTTCTTTCCCTTTCTGGTCAACGATACGTGATGAAGAGTGGAAAACGAGCTGCTTTTCATCCATCATATAGCCACCAGCTAACACGATAAGTTTATAGATTACAATCGCTACTACGAACGTTGCGACGCCGCCTAATAAAGTCCACTTTACTTTCTTCATACATCGTCCTTCTTTCCAAATGATGGTACATTTATTATTTGAAAAAGAAGTATCTTTATGTATATAATCTTCGAAGTTTTTTAAGAGAGTTGATATAATAGAAACAAACTATTAAGGGGGCATTAAAATGAAGGCTATTATTTCATACGAAACACCTCTAGAACAAGCACATTTCACTGCAAAAAATGATGAAAAAAATATGTTTTATAAAGAAAATACAGAAGAATCTGTAGAAGGTTCACTTCAGTATGACGTACTAGATGCTGTCGGTGAATTTAAAGGACAACCTGGCTATATCGTTTGTAACAACATTTCTGTCACAGACGAAGGTCGCCCAGTATTTGAAAACCGCTTTAAAAACCGCGCAGGCCTTATTGAAAACGAACCAGGATTCCAAGCAATCCGTGTTCTACGTCCATTAAGTAACGATACATACGTCATCTTAACGATGTGGGAAACAGAGCAAAACTTTAAAGACTGGACAGAATCACGTTCATTCGAAAACGCTCATAAAAAACGTCCCACGCAAGCAGAAGGACAAGCTCCAGCGCATCCACATGCGGAACAGCAAAAGAGTATTTTCTCTCGTCCGTCGTTCGTGACTACTTTTGATGTGTTAGTTTAATTAAAAAGTAATACAACACTAGCAGTACGTGAAATTATATTAACGATTTTCCGAATATATCTATCACATCTTGAAATATATTAACGATTTTCCGAATATATCTATCACATCTTGAAATATATCAACGATTTTCCGAATATATCTATCATATCTTGAAATATATCAACGATTCGACTAAAGATATCAATTTAATGACAAAAAGGAAACACCATTACACACCGGTGTTTCCTTTTTCTTTGTACCAATTATATATACGAAGTGAATCTTTTTTTCTCATATGCTTTACTTCATAACCGCGCCCAGCTACCGCTACAAGAGTTGTACATAATTCATCTTTTCTTTGAAAATACGATTGATTATAACCTACTGCTTGAACATGTCTTCTTCGCATTATTCCTGTATATTTCGAAAAATTACGATATACAACCGTTAGTTGATTTTCTCTTAATTCATAACCGCCACTTTTATATCTAGCATACGCAAGTAACGAAAACACGATAAATAACGGTAAAATAACAAACAACGCAATATATTGTTTAAAATATATACTCACGCTGGCAATTAGAACTGTGAGTATGATACTTATTAACCAGCCCATAATGAAATAACGACGCAACGCTGTTTTTGGTAAGTGAACGATCTCCGCTTCGATTTCATATGGTAACTCTAAATATGTGATCAGGTGCTGTACATCTTTTTTCTTCATAAATGGATGCAACATTACTTCGTTACTTGCTGCTCCAATACTTTGAATTGCTTCCACTTCAACAGCACAATAGCCAAACGGCTGGCGAAGCATACCTTCTTTTACAGTAATCGCTTGAATGCGGTGCAATTTTAAGACAAACTCTTTCTTTTCAAATAATCCTTGAACGATACGAATCTCTTCCCCTTTTCGCTCAATTTTAAAGTTTGCATATTTCAACACATATCCAGCCGTGGAAATAATCCACGAAATTGCCATTAAAATTAATGCAATTACAATTATTTTATAAACACCGTTTCCCATCACATACGCTTCTACTTTACTTGTGAATCCTTCAGGAAGAACAAAATCAAACTTTGTGTAAAGAAGTACTAGCCCAGAGAACACTAGTCCGAACCGACCAGATGTAATCGCTGCGGCTAAAACCTCTTTCGCTGTTAACTGATAAACCGTCTTGCTTTCTTCCTCTTCTATTTCTTCTTTTACAGTAGCTTCTTTCTTATGTAATAAAGAAATTAAATGTTTTGCCTCGTCTTCTTTAATACCAGCCAACATCACTTCTGGTTCATTACCACCACCGGCTACTTCTATATTTAACTTCATAAGTCCGAGCATTTGATAAATGATGTTAGAAGACGTACTAATATTTTGTACACGCTCTTTATTTAAATAGCTTTCCTTCTTTACAAAAACACCGTGCTTTATATGTAAAATATTATTCTCAATCCAGTACACTTTAAAATACCATTTAATTGCTGAAAAAATAGCCATGATGAATAAAACAACCAGAAGAAAAAGATAAAATAAATACCAAGGTTCCACTTGTTCATCAGGTTTAAATAAAACAAGAATAATAAGTGGCAACAAACTCGCAATCCTAATACCTAACAATATCGTAATCGGATGTTGCCTCTTATACATCCTTATCACTCACTTTCGCAAGTTCTCCAATTTGTCTTTTCAGCTGTTCTGCTTCTTCTTTCGTTAAACCTGGAATACTATGAGAAGTTGCGGCTGTTGAAATATGTAATTCTGCTAAATTATACTTTCTCATGATTGGCCCTTGCTCAATCGTTACGTGCTGCACACGGATCATCGGAATAAGTACGTGTTTTACAACAAACATTTCCTTTTGAATCTCAATCTCTTCTTCATTTAATCTGTAACTATAATAGCGTTGACGTAAATTTGGAAACACAAAATAATCAAGGGGAATAAATGTAATAGCTCCTGTTACTAATAGTCCGAACAACCAGCCCCACCAGTTAAAGTTAATCATAAAAAAGAAATACGCAATTACGACTGTTAGTATAACTACCGCCCCAATTAAAGCGTGCATCCTCCACACTTTCAGCATATTAGAATGAATCTCCCTTTCTAACGGCTGCATCTCATCACTCCAATTCTATGAATTTATTACTTATATATTATCAAAAAATAAGGTTTTATATACATTTTTGTAAATTTATAGTCAAATAAAAATAGTTGAATCCAAAGCATATTAAAGAAACACATACCTCAGTTTTGAAAATTATGTATTATAAATATGAATTATATTGAACTAAAATAAACCTTACATGATTCATGCAAGGTTTATCGTTTTATACACAATATATTTCATTATTGTTGAGATATACTAGCATCGCTTTCAATTCGCTTTTCTTTTTGGCTTAGTTTTTTATCTTTAGATTTTTTTAATGTTAAAGTCATGCCAATAAAAATAAAAAGAATTCCTGTTATTTGCATTAAAGTTGGACGGAATCCAGTAAGTACAGTATCTAATAATATTGCCACTGCCGGATCTAAAAAAACTAATATTGAGATGGTTTTTGTAGATAAATAGCGTAAACTATCAAAAAACAGATAATATACTATCCCTGTGTGAATAAAACCAGTAGCTATAATATATGTCCAATTACTTTGAGTGAGGCCACTAAAAGCATCTAAATCTATAAATGGTATTAAAAGAAATATCCCCAAGAATGTTTGTAAAAATGTCATTGCATACGCACTCATTTTGTTAATCCCTTTACCAAATAAAGTTGTAAATGCATAAAAGAGAGCCGCAAGAAATCCCCATATCATACCTGAAGACATTAATGAGCCGACAGAGAAGCTTCCATCAATACCAGCAATTAATAAAGCTCCTGCAAAACACACAATTATTGAAATGATAGATATGAATGTTAATTTTTCTTTAAAGACGATACTTCCAATTAACAGTACAATTACTGGTGCAAGATGATAAACTGATATAGCAATTGTAACTGACATATTTTCAAAGGCTTTAAATAAGAAAACCCAATTAAATACTAAGAAAAAGCCACATATTAAAACTTGAATAACTTCTTTTCGTTCCCATTTATCTTGTTTATATTGCCCTGTAAGCAACCAGCATACACTTAAAAATATTGTCGCAAAAATACACCTTACAAACACTAATTCAAACGAAGGTAAGTTTGTTTGAACCGAAAAAAATCCAACTGATCCAAAGATAACCATTGATGCTATCATCTTTAAGGCCGGTACCGTTTTCTCTTGCTTAAAACTCTTTTGAAGCAAATTAATCCCCCTCCAATAAAAACTCGGTTTATAGTGAGAAAAACACCAGCCTAAAAAAAGGACAGGTGCTTTTCCTCAAAAACACTCAATTATAAATTTTTCCCAGCAGTCCAACCACCATCAATTACAAAATTAGAACCAGTAATAAAGCGGGCCTGATCAGAAATCAAGTACTCAATACATGAAACAATATCCTGCGGCAACCCCCAAGTATCTAAAGATTGATTACTTTTTATCATAGACATCAAGGCTTTATTACTAAAGTATTCTTCTGTAAGTTCGGTTCTAATAACACCGGGAGAAATGCTATTTACCCTTATATTTTGCTTCCCAAATTCCATAGCCATCTGTTTAGTCAATCCGATTAAAGCATGCTTTGATGCAACATAAGCAGCTCGCTCTGGTTCAGCCATTAATCCAGAAACCGATGCTATATTCACAATACAACCTTTTATTTTCGATTCACACCATCGCTTAGCTACTTCCCTAGAAAGGATAAATGGGGCTACTAAATTTATATCAATTACTTTTTTAAACATATCATCGGATAAATGTAAAACAGGTGTTATCTCTCGAATACCAGCTGCATTTATTAATATATCAGGAGAAAGCTTTTCTAAATCTAATTGAGTAAAAAGATTATGAATCGCTTCGCTATTACTTAAATCAATTTGCACTACTTTCAAAGGCATATCTGTTTTCATATAATCTATTAAATTATTATTATTAATATCAAGCGCTATTACATAAAATGATTTTTCTAAAAAGTATTTTATACAAGCATGACCTATACCGCTATTGGCTCCAGAAATCATAATTATTTTATTCTCTCTCATTTTGTCTCCTTATAAGAAAATGTTACTAATAAAATATCACGAAAAGCCTCCGTACTACATTCTGTTCCAAGTGGCGTTACGGCATGGAAGACCTTTTGTCCAAATACTAAAGTTTCTAAAGGCTCCTTCAAACTTATAAACTGATTAATTTCCCGAGGAGAATTAGCTATTAAATTATCTCCACCAATAGCTGTATTACTTAAATTCATAAGGTGTAAAAATACTACTGGTTCATCATCTTTATGTAACCAAATAGGTGAACTAAAAGATGGTCTTTCTTTAGTAGCTTTATATCTTACTTGATGTAAACCTATAATTAAGTCTTTACTTGTATCTATTATATTTGTTTTAAATGCAAATTCAGTATCGAAACGCACGATATTTTGAATTAAAGGATTGCATAAAAAGCTATCATTTATGCTATTGAACTGTCTAACTTTCCCGCCATCGTCATAGTTATATTCTTTAGATTGGAAGTAATCATTACTATTATCTAAAATATAATCTGGTGAATCAACATACTTTATATACCTTGAATAAGATCTAGCACGGCATTCACCGTACGCATCATCTTCCAAATTATAATAATCTAACTGTGCTTGTGTTAATAAACGATGATTCTCTTCCTCTTGTAAAAAGATTTCATTTGAGATTTCAAGGAATCCTTTAGATTCAAATTCATGTACCTTTTCTTCTATGCTAAACCCATTCATTTTACTAAGAACAAACGTCATTATAAAAACCTCCACACTATTGTATTTTTCTATCTCACCCTATGTTAGAAATGCAATAAGTAACCGAGATTCTTGCTTAATAAAATTTTAAATTATGATATTCAATTAATACACCAAATGAAATATATGTAATTCATTAACATTATTTATTAAGCAATATTATATATCCTTTTGGTTATTTTTTCTAATTATCTGAAGATTTATCAACATTAGTCTTAATATTCGAAATTAAAGGAATGGATTTTTCAGAAAGATAAAACTGCGCGTATTGCAATTATTTATGTATATAACTTTTTTAAAAATTATATTTTAAATATAGCTAGTTTTTTATAAATTTTTTGATATAATTACATACGGGAAAAGGGAAGAATTTTGTCTTCCCTTGTGTTTTTATTTGCATCTAGTACTTTTGCTAGATGCTTTTTTTTATGCTAAAAAAGGTATCCTCAAATACTTTGAGGATACCTTTTCACCTTTATTATCTCTGCTGTTTTCTACCTAATACGAGTAACCCAAAACTCATCATTACAAGAAGTGCTCCCATATATGGTTCCACAGGCATTTTCTGCCCTGTCTTCGGTAATTCTTTTTCAGGTTTCTCTGGATTCGGTGTCCCTGGCTTTTCTGGATCTGGTGTTCCAGGTTTTTCTGGATTCGGTGTTCCAGGTTTTTCTGGATCTGGTGTTCCAGGTTTTTCTGGATCTGGTGTTCCAGGTTTTTCTGGATCTGGTGTTCCAGGCTTTTCTGGATTCGGTGTTCCAGGTTTCTCCGGATCTGGTGTTCCAGGCTTTTCTGGATCTGGTTTTTCTGGACCTGGTGGTGCTAAATGATTCAATTTGTTTAATACTTCTAATTGAACTGCATTTATCATTCCATTTGTAATTTCAAATGGAATTGGATTAGTTAATTTTTCATATCCTTTTGGTGCTTCTACTTCTACTAGTGTGTAGTTACCTACAGATAGATCTGTGATTTTTGCCTTTCCATCTTTATCTGTTGTTACTTTCACTACTACTTTTCCCTTTTCATCATGAACTTCAAACACAGCTCCTGATAAGACTTCCTTGCTTTCAGCGGCCATTTTTGTAATCTCCACTGAACCTTTGTCTAACTGTTCGTTCTCTACTTTCAATGATAAGACTTTTGTCATACCTTTTGTAATTTCGAATGATACTGGTTCCGTTAACTTTTTGTAACCTGGTAAGCTCTTCGTCTCTACTAATTTGTATTTTCCTACTGATAGATCTGAAACGTTTGCTTTTCCTTCTTTATCCGTCGTTACTTTCGCAACTACTTTGCCTTTTGAGTCACGTACTTCAAATACAACATTTTCTAATGGTGCTTTACTGTCTTTATCTATTTTTGTGATTTCTACATTCCCCGTATCTACCATTTCATTTTCTACAGTGAACGCTAAAGATTTTGTCATACCTTTTGTAATTTCAAATGGTACAGGCTTTTCTAATTTTTTGTAGCCTGGTAAACTCTCTACTTCTACTAGCTTGTACTTTCCTACTGATAAATCTGAAACTGTTGCTTTTCCAGCTTTATCTGTCGTTAATTTCGTTACTACCTTGCCTTTGTCGTCTTGTACTTCAAAGACTACACCTGCTAACGGTGCCTTATTATCTTTATCTATTTTTGTAATTTCTACATTTCCCGTATCTACCATTTCATTTTCTATTTTTAATGATAAGACTTCTGTCATACCCTTTTTAATTTCGAATGATACTGGCTCTGTTAGCTTTTTGTAGCCTGGTAAGCTTTCTTTCTCTACTAATTTGTACTTTCCTACAGATAAGTCTGAGATTTTTG